>CBFGRJ010000459.1:0-5667 GCA_965651135.1 uncultured Myxococcales bacterium | reverse complement strand
TGTCCATGAGGCACAGCGTATCTGCGGAAAGCCCAGGCTGCACTCCGGTTCTTATCTTCGAATTTTCGCTTGTATCGGCTGAATGGGGTCAGGGCCGATTCAGTGCTCCAGGCTTTGCAGCAGGTCCATCAAGCGTGCGTGCTTCTTAAGTTTTTCGAGCGCCTGCTGTTGGATCTGCCGTACCCGTTCGCGGGTGATGCCAAGCTCGTCCGCGATGCCCTGAAGCGTGTCACCCTCGTGCTCTCCGTTGACGCCGAAGCGCTGGCGAATGATGTGACGCTCGCGCGGGGTCAATCTGGCGAGCAGCTTCTCGACGAGCTTGCAGCGTTCGTCGGCGATCAGGCTCGCTTCTGGAGAGCGGTGCGCTGGGTCTTCCAAAAGGTCCAGTAAGGTGCCGCTGCTCGTGCCTTCTGCGCCGATGAGGGGTGTGTCTAGGCTCTTGATGCTCCTGTCGGCAAGCCGCAGCTTTTCGACCTTACGCACACTGACGCCGGCAGCGAGCGCCAGCTCTTCGAGCTCGGGTTCGCGACCCAAGCGTTGAACCAGCTCGTGATCCAACTTGGTGACGTGACGCCGAAATTCCTGAACGTGCACCGGGAGCCGTATCGTGCGCTGGCGGTTGGCCAGGCCGCGTTGGACCGCCTGCCGTATCCACCACGTGGCGTAGGTCGAGAACCGGAAGCCTCGCGTGGGATCGAATTTTTCGATGGCAGTAATCAGTCCCAAGTTGCCCTCTTGCACGAGGTCGGCGAGCACCATCCCCCGGCCCGTGTAACGCCGGGCGACCCAGATTACCAGGCGCAAATTGGCTCTAATCATGCGGTTCTTCGCCGCATCCCGCGCCGCGACAGCGGTTTCGATGCCATCTTGGCTGGCGATCAGCGCATCGCGGTCCAGACCGTGCTCTTCGAGTAGCTCTCGAACCGCCCGGTGTTCTGCGAGCAGCTGTCGCCTGAGCTCTAGGGGGCTGCCCACCGACAGGCGTTCGAGCTCACCTGGCTTTAGGCTCGAGGCCAATGAGCGCCGGATCAGCTCATTTCGCGACAGCCTCGTGATTGCCTGCAGTTCGCGCGTCAGCGGTTCGCGCTCGGCCACCGCGGCTGCAAGGGCGGTGTGCCTGCGCACGACATTGGCGACGAACTCTTCATCGACCTCGAGTCGCTCCAGCACCGCTCGGCTCGAGCGGGTATAGGCGGCTAGCGCGGAGTCGAGCAGGCGCGTGAAACGGCCGCGACGCGACCTGAGGTCGTGCAACTCCAGGCGCCGATCCAGCAACAGCTGAAGCTCATGGCGGGCCCGCTCGAGGTCGGCATGAGACACCTGAGCTGCCCAGGAGCTTGGGTCGCTGGAGCCAAAATTGTAGCCATCTTCGGTCAGCTGCAAAAACGTTTGGGCCCCTATCAGGCTTTCGAGCGCGTACTTGCGCACAATTTCCCGATGTCGCGCGTACTGGGTCGCCAGCGCTACTTCTTCTTGCTTGGACAGGAGCTCGTGCGCTCCTGCCTTGGAGAAGTGAGCGATGAGCCCCTCTTCGGAATCGGGATTCAAGCGTCGAGGCCCCGTGTCTTTCGGGGCAGTCATGTTCCGACCCAAAACGCGAGAAGGCCCTTGGCTATTCCCTGTCTGACCACTCGTTTTCGACGCAGTGCGGGATCACGTCCTCGGGGGCTCGCCGTGGGCGCCCCCAGGGCAGATGTCGACCGCGGCCGGGTTCGAGTCGCGAGGCAACGCGCCACGTAGAAGGCAAATCCGTCTCACGCAACGTGGGCGTTTGCTCGGCATTTGTTTGGTGCGCATCGTGCAAGGCACGGGCTTGTCATGCCGCGTACGCAGGTGGAGCTCGATACGAGGCTCGAACATCTCGCTATCTTGAACGAGCACGCAGAGCTCGACACCGAGCTGGACCCGACGCTGCCGGGCGACCTCTTGAAACGCATGTACGAAACCATGCTGTTGAGCCGCCGCTTCGACGAACGCATGCTCAGCATGCAAAGGCAGGGCAGGCTCGGGACGTTCGCCCTTCTGAAAGGGCAGGAGGCCAGCCAGATCGGCGCTGTCGCGCCACTCGAGCCTTCTGATTGGGTGGTGCCGTCGTACCGCGAAACAGCGGCCGCCATTTGGCGCGGAACACCGCTCGAGGGCATGCTGCTGTACAACGCCGGCTACAACGAAGGCGGGCATATTCCCGAGGGTCAGCGCGATCTGCCGATCTGCATTCCGGTGGGGAGTCAGATGCTGCATGCCGCCGGCCTGGCTTACGGCATGCGGGTCCAGGGTGAACAGAGCGTCGTCATGACCTTTTTCGGCGACGGCGCCACCTCTCAGGGAGATTTCCACGAGGCCATGAACTTTGCCAGCGTGTTTTCGTGCCCGGTCGTATTCATTTGCCAGAACAATCAGTACGCGATCTCGGTCCCTAGATCACGACAGACGAAGTCGAAGACCTTGGCGCAAAAGGCCTTCGCCTACGACATGCCGTGCCTTCAGGTGGACGGGAACGACGTGCTGGCGGTGTACGTAGCTGCACGAGAAGCCGTGACTCGGGCGCGTCAGGAGCATCGACCGACGCTGATCGAATGCCTTACCTACCGACTGAGCATGCACACGACGGTGGACGACCCGACCAAGTATCGCGACGACAGCGAGGTGGCTATATGGCAGAAGCGCGACCCTTTGATTCGCTTTCAGAAGTACTTGAAACAGCGCCGATTGTTGCACGACGAGGAGATCGAATCGCTCGAGGCGAACATCGAAAAGCGGCTGGTCCAGGCATCCAAAAGGGCCCGCCGAACGATGGCTGAATTGGATCGAAAGCCAGTGGCGATGTTCGAGCACTTGTTTGCGAAAGAGCCCCGGACGCTGGCGGCACAACGCGAAGCATTCGAGAGGCGTGGGCAAGCAAAAGGCAGCCGCGCGCGGGGCTCGAATGGCGAGGTGAAGCATGGCAAAAATGACGATGGTGCAAGCGCTGAATCGGGCGCTTCGTGACGCGATGCAAGAAGATCCGAGCGTTTACGTCTTGGGCGAAGACGTCGGCGTGGGCGGTGGCATTTTCCGCGTTACCGATGGTCTGATCGAAGACTTCGGCCAGGAACGCGTGATGGATACGCCTTTGGCCGAGTCCGGCATCGTTGGTTTTGCCATCGGCATGGCGATCGCCGGTTTGAAGCCCATTGCCGAGTTGCAGTTCTCCGGTTTCAGCTACTTTGCTTGGCATCAACTAGAGAGTCACGCCGCTCGCATGCGTTGGCGGTCGCGCGGGCGCTTTACGTTGCCCATGGTGATACGCGCTCCCTATGGAGCTGGCGTAAGGGCGCTAGAGCACCATTCGGAAAGCCGTGAAGCCATGTTTGCGCATACCCCCGGGCTCAAAATGGTGTTGCCGTCAGGTCCGCGTAATGCTCGCGCCCTGCTCTTGAGCGCCATCGCCGACCCCGACCCGGTCGTGTTCTTCGAACCCAAGCTCAACTATCGATCCATCAAAGAAGAGGTGCCGGATTCACCAGAAGCCTTGCCGATCGGCGAATCGCAAATCGTACGAGACGGCAGGGACGTCACCCTGATCAGCTATGGCGCGATGTTGCGGCGAGCGCTCGACGCCGCCGAAGAGCTGGCGAAACAAGACGGAATCCAGGCAGAGGTGATCGATCTTTTGACGCTGTCGCCGCTGGATCACGAGAAATTCGCCGAGTCCGTGAAGAAGACCGGGCATGCCGTGATCGTGCACGAAGCCCCGAAGAGCTTCGGCCCCGGCGCAGAGATCATGGCGCGCCTCATCGAGGAGTCTTTTCTATTTCTCGAAGCTCCGGTGGTACGTGTCACCGGCTACGACGTTCATGTTCCCTACTTCGCGCGTGAACGCGCTTACCTGCCCGACGTAGACCGCATTGTCGAGGCTGCGCGTGCATCGCTGAACTTCTGAGGAAAGATGACGAACTCCAAATTGCAATTCCAAGACCCGGGCGAAGGCATCCACGAAGCCGAGATTCTGGAGGTACTCGTAGCGGAGGGCGACGCGGTCGAAGAAGGCCAGCAGGTGCTGGTCGTCGAGACGGACAAGGCCGCGTTCGAAGTCCATGCGCCTCGCTCGGGTGTGGTGGGCAAGGTGCAGGTACATCCGGGCGATACAGTGCAAGTGGGAGACACGCTCATGACGTTCGAGGACGGCGCGCACGAGGACGACACCGCCGACGGATCCGAGAGCGAGCCGCCAAAGCCCGCGCCAGAGCGCAAGGGCAGCGAAGCCAGGCCCGAAAAACAGGAGGACCACGAAGCTAGCGACGAGTCATTCGACACAGCGCCACCGGATGCGAGGCAGCGAGAGCCCGAACCCGAGCCAAGCGAGGGCGAGGATCCGGGGCGCCGCGACAAGGGCAAGGCCGAAGCGCGAGCCTCGGTAGACGAGGGCTTGGCTCGAGGCGCGGGTTCGGGTAGACCCCCGGTGCCGGCGACGCCGGCAACGCGGCGGTTGGCACGCGAGCTTGGCGTGGACTTGAACGACGTAGTGCCGAGCGGTGAGAAGGGGCGCGTGCTCGACGAGGACGTGCGGGCCTTCGCGGACAAGGCCACCGAGCCCCGGAAAGCCAAACCCGGACAAGAGGGCAGGGGCACAGCGCAAGAGCAACGACTCCCGGATTTTTCGAGCCAGGGTCGCGTCGAACGTCAGCCGCTGCGTTCGATACGCAAGACGACTGCCGAGCGGATGGCGCGTGCCTGGGCGGAAGTTCCGCATGTCACGCACCACGACCTAGTGGATATCAGCGAGCTCGAGCGCTGGCGCCAAAGGTTGGCACCCAAGGTGGAAGCAGAAGGTGGCAAGTTGACGCTGACCATCCTGGTGATGAAGGCGCTGTGCAGTGTGTTGCGCGAGTATCCGCGCTTCAACGCCAGCCTAGATACCGAGAGAGGTGAGCTCATCATCAAGCACTATTATCATTTGGGGGTAGCCGTCGATACGGAGCGAGGCTTGCTCGTACCGGTGGTGCGAGATGCCGCCGCCAAGAGCTTGAGTGTCTTGTCGAAGGAGCTGGTGGAGCTTGCTGACAGGGCACGCCAGGGCAAGTCGAAACGTGAAGAGCTAGCCGGCTCGAGTTTTACCATCACCAATATCGGCTCACTGGGTGGCACCGGCTTTACACCCATGATCAACTACCCCGAGGTCGCGATATTGGGTTTGGCGCGAGCCACGCTGCAACCCGTGGTCGTAGGCGAATTCGATAGCCACGACATCGCTACTCGGCTCATGTTGCCCATTTCGCTGGCGTTCGATCACCGAGTGATCGATGGCGCTGAGGCAGCTCGCTTCGTTGCCAGGTTGAAGCAACGCCTAGCGGATGTAGAAGAATACATGCTGTCGATCTGATGGTCCGAGTTTTGCTTCAACGAGCGTGATGCAGCCAAGTGTGATGCAGCAAGACGACCCGAAAAATCAGCCGCGAAAAGTACCGCGCGAGGTGCCCAGCAAGCACCCCGAAGAGAAGCCCTCTCGCAAACAACCCGCAGAGGTGCCGCAGATCGAGCCCGATCCCGAAGACAAGCAGCCTCCGGCGGAGCTGCCGGGCAAGCCCAAGGCTCCCATGGAAAAGCCGCCACCGCGCGAACCGCCGGCGAAAGATCCCGAAAGCCCGCCACCAGTGATTGGCGCATCGAGCGAGTAGCGGCGCATCC
>CBFGRJ010000458.1:0-5675 GCA_965651135.1 uncultured Myxococcales bacterium | reverse complement strand
AGACGCAGACAACCCGGCTGGCAACCATGTCGTGATTCAGGGCAGTGAGCACTTCGTCTTGCTGGCGCATCTCGCCCGCGGCAGTGTTCGGTTCGCCCAAGGCGATCGGGTGAAAGCCGGGCAAGTGGTCGGCGCTTGCGGTAATTCCGGCAACAGCACCGAACCCCACCTTCACATTCAAGCTCAGAACCGGCCGGCGTTCGACCCTGACGACACGAGCCTACGCACCGTACCGATTCGATTCATCGGCATCGAGCGCCAGCGCGGCACCCGCACCGCCAACGGCACGCTCTACTTGCGGAGGAACGACCGGTTCGAGTGAGCGCGGCGCCGTCACTGGCACGTTTGTGTCTGCAAGGCGCCCCTCGCGTTCACACAGGTGCTTCCGTCCCAGCCGCACAAGTCAGCAGTTCCCTCTTGCCCGCACGCCGTATCGTTGTCGAAAGCGGAGAACGGGCATGTTTCTTTGGTCTTGAAAGCAAGGCAGCCTTGGCTGCCGGGGGCGGCGATCGACTTCGTCTCGTCGCCATCACAATTCCAGTCGTAAGTGCCGCACCCGACCGGAGCGTCGTCTCGCGGGCCGCCAGAGTAGTTGGGATTGGCCTCGTTGTCCGAATCGCAGCAATCCAAGTTGTTTGCCACCCAGCTCCCGCTCGGTGGGGTCTGGCCACAGAGTTTGCTAGAGCCACTCGACGCAGCGCCGAAGCCGTCGCCGTCCTCGTCTTTGTAGAAGGTCGAGCAATCGCCGCTGACGCAATCGTCATCGGAACCGCAGGCGCTTCCATTGGGCGCGCGGCAAGAACCGCTCACGCACTGACCTGACCCACAGGCGTTGAAGCAGGTGCCGCAGTGCTGGTTGTTGGTCTGCAGATTGGGAGCGCCCGTACAGGTGCCCCACGTGTTGTTCGAGCAAGTCTGCGTCCCCAAGTTGCAGTTCCCGCAGGAGCGCGATCCGCTCAGGCACTGCACGCACTGGCCCGTGCTCGGCAAACACTGGGGGGTATTGCCGGAACAGGGGGTTTGGGCGCTCCAGCTGCCGCTGGCGGAACACAGCTGCGGAGTGTTCCCCTGGCAGGTCCGCGCGCCCGGTTTACACACCGCGCAGGTGCCGTTGACGCAGACTCCCGAATCGCAGTCCGCGTCCATGCCGCAGTCTTCACCGAGATCGCAGCCCCCACAATTGATGCCGGGGCCAGCACATGAATTCAGGCTCTGCCAGCTGCCTTGAATGGAGCACTCGTGGGCAACACCGCTCTGACACTGGGTGGTGCCCGGAACGCAATCCACACACCGACCGGTTTCGGGCAGACAGTAGTTCAGCACCCCCGAGCAACTCGCTTGGGCTACCCACTCGCCGCCCTGACAAACCTCCGGAACCGTGCTGTTCTTGCAGCGGCGCTCGCCCTCTTCGCAGCCACATGCGAAGTTCAGGTCGTCGCGGCAGATCGGCAAGGCCCCACTGCAGCTCTCCGAAGCACCCCAGCTACCGTTCGCGGAGCAGCCCTGGGCGCTCGTCGAACTTTGACAACGGCGCTCGTTCACTGCCGGGTCGCACTGCACACACTTCGAGTCGACGCACTGAGGTGTCGCGCCAGAGCAGGTTTCCGTCGTCACCCAAGCCCCTTTGTCATCGCAGGTCTGCACTTGGTCGCTCAGACACTGGCGGCTGCCCTCGCTGCATTTGCCGCAGCTCTTCGTACTCTCGATACATGCCGGAGTTTCTCCGCTGCAAGTCTGGACGACTTCGAAGCCGCTGCCATCCGCGAGACACTGCTCGACGGCGCTGTCGGTGCAGCGTTTTTCGCCCGGTGTGCAGGGAACACAGTCGCCCTCGAAGCAAACCGCGTTGGGGCTCGTGCAGGCTCCTTGGTTCACCCATTCACCGGCGTCGCTGCACAGTTGCGGTCCCACGTCGGAACAGCGTTTCGTTCCCGGTTTGCACGGCTTGCAATCACCCAGCACGCAGAAAGTGCCGCTCTCGTCACAGGATTGGCTGGCGTCCCATTGGCCCTGGGCATTGCAGCTCTGCGAAGCGTTTTCTGCGTCGGGATCGCAGCGTCTGGCGTCGGGCATGCACTCGCCGGTGCATTCACCGTTGCTGCACACGAATTCGCACTCGGTGTGGTCGACGTATTCGCCGCCGTTGCATTGCTGCAGCAAACGACTGCCATTGCATTGGAAGCGACCCTCGGTGCATGCATCGACGCAGGTTTCGTCCTCGCAGGCGTTCGCACAGGTCGAAACAGTGCTCCAGTTGCCGTCAACGCATTCCTGGACCGCGCCATCCCTGCACTCGCGGTCCTCTGCCGCGCACGCCACGCATTCACCTTGGTAGCAGGCGACCGCACACGCAGCCTGGGTGGCTACCCATTGTCCGAGCTCGGAACAGCGCTGAGGAACGAGCCCGTCGCAGCGCACTTCATGCGGCGTGCACTCCCCAACCGGATCTGCTCCAGCAGCTCCGGTGGACGTGCTCGCGTCTCCAGCGGCACCTCCCAACCCGGTGGACGCGCTCGCGTCTCCAGCGGCAGCTCCCGTCCCGGTTTGGACGCCAGTCCCTCCAGCACTCGTGCCGTTGCTGCCGCCGCTGCCGGTATTTCGTGCCTTCGACTGGCAACCCCAAGGCGAGCCGGCCACCAGGCAAGTAAGAAACCCCAAGAGCATCAATACGGCCGAATTGCGCAATCCATCCTCCACAAGAAACGCCGCTACGCTGGTCCCGGAGTCGGATCCGGTCAATACCTGGAACCGATACCACATGGGGCCCGCTCGGATCCTGGCCGATTTCGGAGCAACCCATGGAAAGAATTCACGTGAACACGTAGCGGTTTGGGATTGCCTGGCGCCATGGGGCTCAACCTCCCAACCGAATACCTCCAGATAACATCGCGCTACCTACCTACTACCTACGTACGATACGGGCGAGCGCTCGCGGGGCTGCGCTGGGGAACGGACTTGTCAGGAGGAAGACGCCACGGTAACGGGCTAGCATGCGCTGGTTTCTCTTGCTCCTGGGCCTTACCGCGGCAGGGCTGACGTTGGCGGGGGCACCGATGCACGCACACGCAGCCGAATCGAACAAGGCCACGGCCGAAGCCCTCTTCAACGAGGCGCGCAGCCTCATGGCCGAAGGCCGTTACGAAGAGGCGATACAGAAGCTCAAGGCGAGTCAGGATCTGGATCCGGGCTTGGGCACGCTGTTGAATCTTGCCGAGTGCTACGAGCGCATGGGTCGCACCGCCAGCGCTTGGGCGGAGTATCGGGAGGTTGCTGCGTTGGCCCGCCAGACCGGCGCTCGCGAGCGCGAGCTGCTGGCGGAGCAGAAAGCCCAGGAGCTCGAACCCAAGCTCTCCAAGCTCTCCATCAAAGTCGCCCCTGGCGTCGACCCCTCAGCGTTGAAGATCACGCGAGATGGCAACTCGGTGCGCAGCGCAGAGCTGGGGATTGCCATCCCCGTGGATCCCGGAACCCACACCGTGCAGGCAGTGGCGCCTGGAAAAGCACCGTGGTCGACCAGCGTCGACGTAGGAGCCAATGCTGACTTGCAAAGCGTCGAGATACCGCCACTGGTCGATGGTAGTGACGCGCCGCCGTCCCTCGAGTCTGCCGAAATAGCGACGCCTAGCGATGGCGGTAGCGGCACGGCGTCTGGAATGTCCACCCAGAAAACACTGGCACTGGTCGCGGGCGGAGTGGGACTCGCGGGTGTCGTGGTGGGAAGCGTCTTCGGACTCAAGGCCTCCTCTTCGTGGTCTGACGCCAAGGAACAATGCGCTTCGTATCCTTATGACTGTGGTCCGGAGGGCAAAGCGCTCGAAGAAGATGCGCGGAGCCAGGCAACCTGGTCGACGATCGCGTTCATCGTAGGGGGCGTCGGGCTCGCGGGCGGCGCTGCGCTCTGGTTCACCGCCGACTCGAGCTCCGAATCGACGGTTGGCTTCGGAGTAGCGCCGACCAGCATCACCGTGAAGGGGACCTTCTGATGAATCGCGCAGCCTTGCTCCAGCTCGTTGCCATCCCGCTGTGCGGCTTCGCCTGCTCATCGCTCTTGGGCATCGAAGAAATCTACGAAGATCCGCAAAGCGCTACGGGGGGCGGAGCCGGCGGCGGTTCGGGTGGCAGCGGCGATGGATCGGGCGGCTCAGGAACGGGGTCGCCGAGCGCTGGTGGCAGTGTTGGCAGCGGTGGCAGTGTCGGCAGCGGTGGTAGCGGTGGCGCAGGCGATGCTGGAGGGTCGGGTGGCTCGGGAGCGGGTGGTGACGGCGGGGGCGCTGGCATGGGCGAAGCTGGCGCCGACGCAATGGGCGGCAGCGGTGGCGCTACCGGCAGTGGCGGAGACGGGGGCACCGGTGGCGACTCGGGGACTGGGGGCATGCCTGGCGACATGACGGTACGCGGCAAAGTGGTCAATCACTGGCTGCACCCGGTTCCTGGAATCACTGTGATGATCGGATCGCAAGAAGCCCAGACCGCCAGCGACGGCAGCTTCGAAATTGCGGATGTGCCCGAAGAGTACGATGCGATGATGATCGTCAGATATCGGCGCTTCGGCAATGACGGGCCGGAATATGGTTGGGTCTACCAAGGGCTCACGCGCCGCGATCCCACCCTTCAGGTGTACGCAGGGATTTCGCTGCGAAGCGGCAACATCCATTTCACTCCGCAGAATCTCGATCTTTCGGGTAATCCCCGCATCTTGGGGACGGCCCTGGGGGGCGACTACGGCGCCTGGTACCGCGAAGGCACCACCGAGGTCAGCACCTCGACGTCTTGGTATGGACCGGGAACGGTCACCATGAGCGCCCACGGCCTGGCTTGGGAAGAGACGAGTGGACTGCCGACCAGCTATGTCGCCTACGATACTCTGTCGGCGCCGGTCGCGGTCACGGACAGCACCGGTACCACGGAGTTCGAGCTAGATCTCGCGGACGGCGTCGTGACGAGCGGCACCATTTCCGGCTCCGTAACGAGCCCCACGACGGACGACCGTGAAAACCGTGTCTATGTGCGATTTGCCAGCAACGCCGTGATCCCCGTGGTCGAGCACTACGGACCATCACTGATGTCCGACTTCACCTACACGGTGCCCAGCTTACCGAATGCCTCGATCACGGTGGCCGCATCCGAGGGCACGGCGTTCCTTAGTGCTGCCGCCGTCGTTCACCGCGACAACTTGAGCCCAGGGCAAAGCGAGACCAGTCTCACGATTCCATCCCCTTGTGTCTTGAATGCGCCGGCCAACGACATCACCTTGACGGACGATACCGTATTCAGCTGGAGCGGCGACGCGCAGACCTTCGTCTATCACGCGGAAAGCGACGACTACTTCGAGGGCATCTACATCGTCACGTCGAACAAGCAAGTCACCATCCCTGAATTCCCGAACGGCTGGGAGCTGCGCCGAGACATGTCCTACTACTGGACCGTCGAGACGCACGGCGATTACGCAAGCGTCGACCAGATGACGGGCGAGGAAGGCTTCATCGACGAATTCGGCCCGAGCTTAGGGGACGAACCGGAAGGGCCGCGGCGCAGCAGCGGCAGCTTTACCATCTCGGTGCCACGCGACTTCGTCACGCCACCCTGACTGCGCATCGCAATTTGCCATGGAGACGATATGCGGTGAGACGGGAATGGCTTCGCCCGCTGCGTCGATGGAGCCTTGCCCGCAGCTG
>CBFGRJ010000457.1:0-5683 GCA_965651135.1 uncultured Myxococcales bacterium | reverse complement strand
GCACAAGCGCCTGCCAGCGGCAAGGGTCCGCTCAGCGACAAGGGCGCTCGTGCCGGGGGCAAGGCCTCCGGCATCCGCAGCGAACGCCTACGCGCACGCGAGGCCGCCGCAGAGCGCCGCCGCAAGCAGCGCCAGCGTGAGAAATCTCAAGCGGCCGCCGAGGGGCTCGATACGAGCGAGCTCGTCGACGACGCCTTGGCACGCGGGGCGCACGCCACGACGCGCTTCGTCCAGCGCCATTTCAAGTGGATCCAGTGGCTGATTGTACTCGGCCTGGTGGGGAGCTTCGCAGCGCTCATCTACCAGTACCGTTCAGAGCTTGCCGACCAAAAGGCCACTGCGCGACTCATGGAAGGCGTGTTAGCCGAGTTCGGGCGAGTCGAAGGCCAAGAAGATCTGGAGGCCCCAGTAAGCGGCTTCGTCGATCTGCGTCCGGAGTTTCCCAGCAACGAAGAACGCTTGAAAAAGGCGGCAGCCGGCTACCGCAAAGTCATCGACGAAGATCCGAAGTTGGAGCGAAAGGTCTTGGCAAAGCTGGGCCTAGCGGGCGTGCTGTTCGATCAAGGCAAGTTCAACGAAGCGCTGGCCACCTATCGCGAAGTGAAAGACAGCGGGGTAACGGGCCCAGATCAGCAGCTCAAGGGCAGGGCCCTGGAGGGGATCGGCCTTTCGCTGGAGGCCCTCGGCAAGAAGCCGGAAGCGGAGAAGGCCTTCAAGGAGCTCGAGAATCTGCACGAGAGCTTCGCGCCACTGGGTCGATATCACCAGGCCCGCTTGCTCTATGCGCGAGGCGAGCGCGACAAAGCCAAAGAGCTGCTGAAAAAACTGCTCGAGAAGTCGGACAAGGACAAAGACGACAGCGCGCTCGCGAGCCCCGGGTTCGTAGAGCTGGCGGCTCGGCAACTGCTCGAGGCCATCGATCCCGGCGCCGCCAGACCGCCGCCAGGCGCTGGCATTTCTCCCGAACAATTGAAAAAAATTCAGGAACAGCTCAAGCAAGCCGCTGGCATCGAGGGCGGTGAAACCGACATCAACGAGCTGATGGATGCCATCAACAAGTCGATGGGCGACAAGCCCGAACCAGCGGGGACGCCACCGGCTGGGCCAGCGCCAGCCGAACCCGAGGCTGAGCCAGACGCCCCAGCCGAGCCAGAAGAAAGCCCCACACCGTGAGGCGCACGATCCTCCAAAGCAGGGCCCTGCTGGTAGGTAGCGCGCTCGCCGCGGCTTCCGCGCTGGCGAGCTTTAGCTGCACATCGCTCCGCTCCGGAGCCAACCCCGAAGGACCGAACTGGAAATACCGCGCCAGCTGGTCGATGCAGGTCGTGTTCGACCGCGAGATCGTGGCGTACGCCCGTCGTGCCGGCGAGCCTTATCAGCGTGGCCAACCCGAGCTCGATCCCGAGCACATGCGGCTCTTCGTCGGCTCCAGCGACAATGGGCTCTACGCTCTCGGCGCCCGCAACGGCGATACGCTCTGGCGCTTCGAGACCTTGGGGTTCGTGCAGTGCGCTCCGCTGTACGATCCCGAAGAAAACGTCGTGTACTTCGGATCCAACGACGGCGCCTTGTACAAGGTCAATGCCGATACCGGCGAGTTGGTGTGGCGATTCATGACCAATGCCGAAGTAGCCAGGCGTCCCGTGCTCTCGCGCGGGATGCTCTACGCCGCCAACGCCAACGACACCGTAGTGGCCGTCAAAGCCGCCGACGGCGAGCTGATTTGGAGCCAACACCGGACGCCGGCGGCCGGTATGGAAGTCGCGGGCTACTCGGGCCCCGCGTTGGCATGGGGCAAGGTCTTCATGGGCTTCAGCGACGGGACCGTCACGGCCTTCGACGCTGCTACGGGTAGCGAACGCTGGCAGCCGCTGGATCTCTCGGCAGAAGCCGAGCAGCTGTTGGGCGAAGTCCCGCAGTATCTGGACGTGGACACGACTCCCATCACCACGACTTTGGCGGCCGGCCCCGCCGTTCTCGTAGCGAGCTATGAAGGCGGCGTGTACGCGCTCGACGCCGAGACGGGCACTCAGCTCTGGAGCAACACCACGATCGCGGGCACCCACGCCATGACCCTGTGGGAACAGCCCGCTCGGTCCAAAAAAGGCAGGGCCGACGCTCCCGCCGAAAAGCTGCTGCTCGTCGCCACCGGCACGAGCGGGCTCTGGGCGCTCGATCCGGACACGGGCGATGAAATCTGGCGGCAAGCGCTGCCCGAGGGCGGTGTCAGCGCGCCGGTTCCCATCTTGGGAGCGCTCATGGTCACGGCGAGCCAGCTGGGCATCTTTCTGCTTTCTCCGACGGACGGAAGCCTTATCGACGGTATCCATCTGGCGCACGGCGCGTCATCGACGCCGGCTGCACTGGGCACTCGCGCATTCGTCCTGAGCGACAGCGGACGGCTGCTCGGGCTCCAGGTCACGCCTCCAGTCCAGCCGCCGGCACCCAGCACGCTGCCGCCGATTTGATTCCTAGCGGCTCCAGGACGCCCACACCGCCAACCCCGCCATATTAGTTCGCATAAGATATATTATGTTAACTTTTCGGATTCCGCTGGAGGGGGGCCTCTGGAGCGACCACGGCGCCTAGAGCACGAATTGGTCGTCCAGGCTCATCACGGCCAGGTTCACGTGCTTGAGCTTGGCGCACTCCTGCTCCACCTCGGCCTGAAAGACCGGTTTGATGTGATAAAGCAGCGTCGGTAGGTCCTGCGGCTTGCCAAACTTCTTCAGGTCGGCGAACAGCGTGCGCGGCGTGTGGTGACCGCTGACCGTCGCCAGCTTTTGTTCGCGATTCGGAAAGCTCACCTCCATCAGCAGCGCCTTGAGATTCGGCTCTTGACGCAGGAGCTCCCAAAACCGATCGGTGGGCCCGGTATCACCGCTGTACGCGATCGTGGCGTCGCTTCCTTCGACGATGAAGCCAGCGCTGTCGATGGTGTGGTGCACACCGACGCTGCGAACGCGATAGCCCGCTAGCTCCCGGGGCCGCTCGTTCTTGAGCTCGACGAACTTGACGGTCGGATGTGCCTTGCTGGGGATCTCCGAAAAGTCAGGCCAAATGTAATTGTTGAAGAAATGCTTCTTCAGCGAGCGAATCGTGGGTCCCGTGGCTCCCACGAGCAACGGCTCACAGTCTGCCTGACAGCGGTTGTCGGCAATCGTCGCAAGGTCGCGAATGTGGTCGAGGTGCGCGTGGCTGATGAGGCAGGCTTCGAGCCGGAACTGGGCCCTCAAGTCCATGCCGCGCGTCAACGAGCCCGCGTCCAGCGCCAGACGCTCGTCGACCACGAAAGCGCTGGTGCGGTGCTTGGGTGTCTCCCCGCCATGGCACCCGACGACTCTCAGCTCCACGAGCCCCCACAGCTCGATGCCCCACAGCTCGATGCCTGGCGCGCGTCGCCAGTCGCAGGCTTGACCATGAGCTAGTCATGGTAGCTCGTGACGCGAGCTGCTCGCAAGGCGCTCAGCCAAACAGTGGTGCCGAGCGCCTTCCCGGCTCATGAAAATGGCCCGAGGGAGTCTACGTGTGTTTGGTCTAGGTTGCTCGGTCTAGGCGCCGTCAGTCTAGGTCGTCGAGTCCACCCATACCGCCCATGCCGCCCATACCGCCCATGCCGCCCATGCCGCCCATGCCGCCGGCACCGGCACCGGCCGCTGCCTTCTTGGGCTTTGGGCGTTCGACGATGGCGCACTCGGTCGTGAGCATCAATCCCGCGATGCTGGTGGCGTTGAGCAGTGCCGTACGCACCACCTTGACCGGATCGATGATGCCCTTTTCGACGAGATCTCCGTACTCGTCCGCTTGGGCGTCGTACCCGAATGACCCTGAGCCCTCGAGCACTTTGCCCACCACCACGCCCGGCTCTTTGCCGGCATTGGCCGCGATCTGCTGCAACGGCGCCTGAGCGGCGCGAGCCAGAAGCTCCGCCCCCATGCGCTGCTCGGGATTCGCGAACTCCAAGTCGCGGACCGCTTCGGCTGCGCGCAGCAGCGCAACACCGCCACCCGCTACGTAACCCTCTTCGACAGCAGCCTTCGTCGCGGCGAGCGCATCTTCGAAGCGCGCGCGCCTTTCTTTCTGCTCGATTTCACTGGCCGCCCCCACCTTGATCACGGCCACGCCCCCGCTCAATCGCGCCAGGCGCTCGTTCAGCTTTTCCTTGTCGTAGGTGCTGTTGGTCGCCTCGATCTCACGCCGAATGCCTTCGATGCGGCCTTGGATGGCGGCCCTGTCGCCCTTGCCATCGATCAGGACGCAATGCTCTTTTCCAATTTCGACCCTGCGTGCACGACCCAAATCGTCAAGCTTGGCGCCGTCGATGCCCCGGCCAAGGTCCTGCATGAACGGTGTTGCACCCGTCAAAGCCGCAATATCTTTGAGCATTTCTTTGCGCCGGTCACCAAAACCCGGTGCCTTCACGGCCGCAACCTTCAGCACTCCGCGGATCTTGTTGACCACCAACGCCGCCAGCGCCTCGCCTTCCACATCCTCGGCGATCACGAGCAGCGACGCGGACTCTTTCACGACGGCTTCGAGCACCGGGACCAGGTCCGCCATGCTGGAGATCTTCTTCTCGCACACCAAGACATACGGGTTTTCGAGCTCGACCAGCATGTCTTCTTGCTTGGTGATGAAGTACGGAGAGATGTAGCCGCGGTCGAACTTCATCCCTTCGACGATCTCCACCTCGTCCTCCATTCCCTGGTTGAGCTCGATGGTGATCGTACCGTCTTTCGTCACGCGCTCCATGGCGTCGGCAACGACGCCACCAATGGATTCATCGCCGTTCGCGCTGACCATGGCGATATGCTTGACCTGCTTCGGATCGTCCGCCGACTTACTTGCAGCCCGCAGATGCTCGATCATCTTCTCGCAGGCCTTGTCCATCCCGCGCTTCAGATCCATGGCGTTGACGCCCGCCTCGACGAGCTTCAGCCCCTCGCGGTAGATCTGTTGAGCCAGCACCGTGGCGGTCGTGGTCCCGTCGCCGGTATCGTCGTTGGTCCGAGAAGCGACCTCCTTGACCATCTGCACGCCAAGGTTTTCTACCTTGTCGCCGAGCTCGATATCTTTGGCGACCGTAACCCCGTCTTTGGTGACGTTGGGAATGCCCCAGCTTTTTTCCAGGGCCACGTTCCGGCCCCGGGGGCCTAGGGTAACCTTGACGGCATTCGCCAGCGCATCCACACCCCTGCAGATTTCCCGCCTCGCACTACGGTCGTATACGATTTCCTTGCTGGTCATAGTGGTTTTCGCTCTCCTCTGGCCTCTTGGGGCCGGAAATTAAGCTCTCGCTGCAGAAGGTCAAGCCCTGCCCCAGCGAAAAAAACACGCTTGTCGGTCTTGCGTCAGCGCGCGATTGGCGATAGGTAGCCGACCCCACAGATATCCCCGAAACTGGGCGAACATTTGAACAGGCCACATCCGGGAGTTAATGTTTAGAGAATCCGGTCAGTACTCATTGGGGAGTACTCATTGGGGAATCGTCTAACGGCAGGACACAAGATTCTGGTTCTTGTTATCTAGGTTCGAATCCTAGTTCCCCAGCAACGTGGCGCCCCGTAACGCAGTGGCTGTGCCCTGCAAACGGGGGTCTGCAACCCACCTCCAAAATTTTCTTAGAATCGGCCCCATCGTCTAGTGGTTAGGACATCGGCCTCTCACGCCGGTAACACGAGTT
>CBFGRJ010000456.1:0-5683 GCA_965651135.1 uncultured Myxococcales bacterium | reverse complement strand
CGTGGCACGCGGAGCTTCACCCCCATGACGGAAATCGAGTAGCTGCGTGTCGCAGGTTGCCATGGAACAAGGCTCGGTGAGATGGGCCGCTCACCATGCGGCACGATCTTCGCTGGAGCTCTCGCGGTCGCGCTCGACCCGCAGGTGCCGGTCGGGGCATGCGCGATCACAGCTAAATCAGCAACACTGATCCACCATCACGCTTCGATACCCCCCCATCCAGGAGTTAGCGCTCGGGCAGCGCAGCGTGGCGAAGGCTCAGCGCCGGCCTTTGAAGCCCATCATTTGTTGTACGACCGACTCGCTCTGTTCGGCGATCTCGTCCTGCTCGCGAGCTTCGTCGGCGCAGTCTTCGCACATGCTTTTGCGCCGACCTTGAACGCGAATAGCCACCAATTCTTCGGCTTCTTCACCACAGACCTTGCATACGGGCATGGGGCTATTCTACAAAAGGCCTTCGATGAGTCACCACCCTACGAACTTTCAGGGCTCCGTCACCGACGCCATCGTGCGGTCCATCAAAGAAAAGCTGCCGGACGCGGTCGTCGACGTGAGCGGACAAGGTGGTCACTACAGCATCGTCGTAACGTCGGAAGCTTTTCGCGACAAGGGGATGCTGGATAGTCAGCGTTTGGTCTATGGCGCGATCGCCCACTTGATGACGGGCGGCATGGCTCCCGTGCACGCGGTCGATAGCCTGAAGACCAGAGTGCCGACTTGATGCAGGTCTGATCACTTGCAGGGGTTGATGAAGGTGCCGCAAGGCGCTTTCTTGGTGGTCTTGGCCTTGCGCGTGGTTTTTGGCGCGCTGGGCTGTGCGGCGCGCTCCTCGGGTTCGGTCTTCTCTTTTAGCTCCATGGGGTGAGTCAGCTCTTGCCCGGCCGTGATGTCGAAGCTCGTGATCAGGGGTAGATAGCCTTCGGCGCTCCCGATGCAGCGGTGTTGGCCCGCCGGGAGCTCGACGGGAACGTCGAGCTCGGTGAATTCTTTGCCATCACAATGCACGGAGGAGCATGCGACGGGAGTGCAGGTGAAGGTCACTTTGCCCACGGCTGGTAGCGGTGCGGCGCTGGCGTCAGCGCTGGCGCTCGCGGCGCCGGCGTTGGTGTCGGTGTTGGTGCTGGGCTCCGCTGCCGGGCGGGCCGGCTCGGGTGTCGAGGCTGGTGTCGGTGAAACCGGTTCGGGTGCAGCGCGGGCCGGTGTCTGCTCTGCGGCCGGAGGACTCTCTTGCTTCGGTTCTTCGTTGATGAGGACAGCGGCGACGATGATGGCCGACACGACCGCAATGATCGCCGTGCCGGTGGCCGCCAGCACGACGGCGCGGGAGTTGTATGCGGGGCGGCTTGGCGCCGGCGCTCGGACCACCTGCGGTCGCGCCTCGGAGGGCAGCGGCAGCGTGGTGCTGTGCGCCTCCGCGTTATGCCGTGTGGCGCGGGGCAGCTCGGCGTTGAACACCAAGGGTTGAACACTGGCCGAGGCGACGCCCGGATCTCCGGCGAATGCGGGCGCGCGAATCGAAGCTTGCGGGCTGGAGGACGGGGCCGAAGGAGGGGCCGCGGGTGGGGCCTTTGCGCTATCTCCCATGACCATGGTTCCACCCGGCGACCAGGGCGCGGTTTTGCCAGTCTGGGGCTGCATGGTGAGACCCAGCAGAGCTTCGGACATTGCCGTCACGGATTCGAAGCGCTCGCTGGGTTTTACCGCGAGCGCGCGTTCGAACCATTGGTCGAACTTGGGATCCAATTTGACACCCAGGTCGCGCGCCCGCTGGCTCATGGGCGGCAGCGGATTCATGAGCTCGCTGCGAAAACGCTCGGGTTCGAAGTTCGCGAGCGTGAGAAAAGGGCTGCGATCGGTCAGCGCGAAGAAGGCCAAGAGTCCAACGCCATACACATCCAGGGCTGGATGGTCGGGCGCCTTCGGATCGATGCCCTCCGGAGCTACCCAGCCTGGCGTCGCTCCCCAACCGGGATACGGGGCAAGCTCCCGCCGTAGTGCGGAGACGGCGAAGTCTCCGATCCTGAGGCTGCGTGGATCTTGAATGCCGCAGAACAGGTTCGAAGGTTTGAGGTTTCTGTGCACGACGCCAGCGGCGTGTGCGGATTCCAAGAGCGGCGCTAGCTCTCGCAAAATGCGAGCGAATTGCGCGGGCAGCAAGGTGCCCACGGTTGCCACCAGCTGGTCGAGAGCCGGAACCCCAACGCGCTCCATCACCGCGAAGGGAGACAGCGAGCGCAGGTGCACGCCGAAGGCGAACGGATTCACCAACGCGGGCAAGCCCAAAGCGCGCACGCTTTCAGCATGCTTTTGATAGGCGGACCAGGCTCCGGGTGCATCCAGATACTGCGCCGCGAATAGCTTTAGCACCGCGTTAGCCCCGGTTTTCTTGTCGACGACGTCGTACACCTCGGCGAGCTCGCCCACACCCAAGAGGTACTGAACCTCCCAGCGATCCTCGACGAGCTCGCCTTCTGTCAGTCGCCCAGTTTCGTCGTTCACTGCTTTACTGGCTGTCGTTGGCGCTGGCGGGGGCCGGCGTAGGAGCGGAGTCCGCTGTCCCGGTGGCACCGAGCGGCGCGAGTGAGCCCACGCTCTGCATGACCACCGGCGCATGAGCATCGCCTGCGTCGGTGGTGACGAAGGCTGTGCCCACCAGGACTTGGTCGGACGAAAGCGGCGTGACCGCTAATAACAGCGTTCCTTCTTCGGTGCCCTTCAGCTTCGGCTCCGTGCCGAACTGCGATTTCTTGTCCACCTCCCAGAGTTGAGTCACCACCGAGCCGCCCTCTAGCTCATGCTGCGGCTTCTTCAGGCGATCTTGCAGCAGATTCAGGCGGACTTTGTCGATTTCGAGCCGGGCCACCAGTCGCTCCACCGCGTCGAGCAGCACCTTCGTTTGCTTGGAAGCCACTTCGGTAAACGCGATGGAGGCTTTGCCGTCTGGAGAGATGGCCACGGATTGATCGGGTTCCTTGGCGTAGGTCCACCCGTCGGGAACCTGGAAAGAAGCGGCGTGGTCTCCCACGGCCAAGCGAGTATCTTTCGTGGCCCGGCAAGTTTCCGCCAGCGATTCACACTTCGGGGGAGGCGGTGGTGGCGGTGCTGGTGGTGTCGCAGGGGCTGGGCACGGCTCGGGTGGTGGGGGTGGCGCCTGAGCGATCTGGTGGGCGTTCGGGCAACAGCCCGCCAGGTTCGAGAGTAGGCCGAGGGCCATTGCGCTGGCGTTGGCCCAACGCCTAACTGTTCCAGACGTCTGCTTGCTCATCATTCGTTCTCCTGATGTTGGGCCGACCCCTCGTGAGTGGGCCCCCATTGTCCCGCGGCTCGATCGAGCTGCCCATAAACCGGCATGAACGGTAGTCGATTCAGATCCGGCCGGTGGTTCCGGTTTATATGTCATTTTACGCCAAGCCTGTTGTGCGTTGGTTTTTCAAGCGCCGGTGGCCTTGCAGCGCGCGCACTGTTAAGCCATCCCCGGTCACTGAATATCAACATCCCGCATTCAAACACAATTTCTAGGAAACCGTATGGAGCTTGACAGACTCTGCTCCGAGCTCGAGACACTGTTCGATCTCGACGAGCTCAAACAGCTCAGCACTAAGCTTCTCGGACTCAATCCGTCAGAAGTAGGTGGTGTTGGCGCCAAGGCTTCTTTTGCGCGCGCCCTGGTCGATCATTGCGTGCAAGCAGAGGCCGTCGAAGCGCTTGCCGACGCAGTGGTGGCTTGGCGTCCTGACGTCGGCCCGGACCTGCTGGCCATTCGCGAACATGGTTTCAATCCCACCGAGGAGCTGGAGCCTGGGATGGGCCTGGGGGACATCACCATCGTGCGCAAGCTGGGGGAGAGTGCCCTCGGGCATACCTACCTTGCAACACACGGTGACAGAAATGTCCGATTGAAGCTGCTCGGTGGCGAGTCGCTACGTGATCGCAAGGGTGTCGAGCGTTTGTTCACGGCGGTGCGTTTGATTGGCGCGGTCAATCATCCCGGGCTGCCTCGCAACGTGGTGGCAGGCACATTCGGCAACGGCCGGCGCGGCATCATGCATGACTACGTGCAGGGTGAGCTCCTGTCCGATTGGCTGAAACGCGTCGGGCCGCGACGATTCACGGAGTTACCTGACCTGTTGCGCCAAATCTTGGAGCCGCTGGACGTTCTGCACAAAAATCGGCTGGTTCACGGCAACTTGAAGCTGCAAAACCTGCTTTGGTGTGTCAACGAGCTCGGAGAACAGTACGTGATGCTGCTCGATCCAGGCTCGAACCTGATTCGCCAGCGGCGTTCGCTCGCCAATGGGACGGACAATCGCTTCTGTACGCTGGGGTCGTCCGATTGCGTAGCGCCGGAGCAAATCCGAGGCGACGCACCCACGGCACGCAGCGATGTCTACGCCTATGGCGCCATCCTGTACCAGTTGCTGACCGGCAAGCCTCCGTTTGCCTCCGGTTCTGCACTCGAGACTTTGATTGGCCATCTGACGAATCCCCCGCCCGCGATCGCGCCAAATGCGGACGGTAACCCCGTACCCCCTGAAGTCGAGCAGTTCGTTCAGCGGCTCTTGAGCAAAGATCCCGCGCAGCGGCCGGCCAACGCGGGAGAGTTGAAGGCGCAAGTCGAGGCTGCGGCTCGCGCATCGATGCGAGTTCTCGGAACCATTACCGCCGACGAAGTGTCCCGCCGTCTGACCGAGCTCCTGTCGCATCCGTGGAACGAAGAGGAGGCGGCGGCGCTGGAGGCCACGGTGGACGTAGGCGCAGACGCCAATCAGCTCGCCGAAGGGTTCCGCTGGATCTCCGACCAACTCAATCCGGGCGAGGGCCCGGCGATCGAGCGCGCCCGCAAAGCCATGCTGTTTCGGGCGGCGCGAATCTACGAAAAGGCTGCGGATCTGCCGGATGCGGCAGAGGCCTTGTATGCGCATTTGCTCGAGCTGGACGATGCCGATGATTCGGCGGCGGCGGCGTTGGAGCGCGTGCGAAGAAAGCAGGGCAAGCACGAAGACATCATCGAAGGGCTGTTGGCCAAGAGCGAAGCCGCCGAAACCAATGTCGAGCGCGCCCGCCTGATGGCCGAGATTGGGGCGATCTACAAGAACGACCTGAACGATCGCGACCAGGCCCTAGTCGCCTACACGCAGGCGTTCTGCGAAAACCCCGACGAAGAAGACTACGCCGAACAGGTGGCACGGCTGGCGGGCAACGACGAATCCGCGTGGAGTGACGTGTTCACGAGCGGCATCGAAACCGTCAAAGCCGGTGAGCTGCCCACCGATAGTGCCAACAAGCTGCTCGAGTATCTGGGCAGCTGGTACGCCAACAAGATCAATCGCCCCGATCTGGCGTTGCCCATGTATAACCAGATCCTCACGACCGATCCGGCCAACGACGCCGCGCTGGAAGGTCTCGCGAAGATCTATCGCAAGGCCCAGCAATGGAGCGAGCTCGGCGCCATTCTGATCAAGCGTGCCGAAACCGCGGCGCCGGCGATACGGCGCGACTTGCAGGCAGAGGCTGGGGAGGTGCTCGAGACGAAGCTCAACAACCTACAGGCGGCCAAGGAGCTGTACGAGGGCGTGCTGGCCGAGGACCCCGGGCACGAAAAAGCAGCCACGAACTTGGCTGCACTGTGCCTCAAGGTCGACGACAAAGAGGGCTATGTGCAGGCGCTCGAACGCCGCGCCAG
>CBFGRJ010000455.1:0-5685 GCA_965651135.1 uncultured Myxococcales bacterium | reverse complement strand
GATTGGCGTGCCGGCGGCCACTCACGGCTGATGACTGCCGCCGTCGTGCTGAGTTTCGTGCTGCGCGCGGTGGAGCCGCTGGGGCCGCGGCCGCCAGCTTTCGAGGCAATCTACGAGGAATATTTCGACTTCGTTTGGAGGACCCTGCGGCGGCTGGGAGTTGGCGAGGCAGCCCTAGACGACGCGGCGCAGGACGTGTTCGTCGTGGTGTACCGCCGCCTGCCCGATTTCAGGGGTCACTCGTCGTTGAAGACCTGGTTGTTCGGAATCGTGGTGCGGGTCGTCCGCACCCATCGCCGCACGGCCTTGCGTCGTGGGGCTGAACCGCTGGGAGATCGCGAACCCCATTGTCCCTTACCCGGTCCTGCCGAAGCGACCGAACAGGCAGAAGCGCGTGAGCTCTTGCACCGACTGCTCGATCAACTGGATGAAGACAAGCGTGTCGTGTTCGTAATGGTCGAGCTCGAGCAGATGAGCTGCCCCGACGTAGCCGAAGCGCTTTCGGTGAATCTGAACACAGTCTACTCGCGCTTGCGGGCGGCGCGCCGCGATTTCGAGACGGCGCTGGTGCGTCAGCGTGCGCGTACTGAAAGGAAACAAGCATGACTCCCGAGGCGGCGTCCTTGATTGAGCGGGCGCGGAATGCTGACAATCCGAATGCGCGAGATCGCGCGCGGGTCCGGCGTGCGCTGGCCTCTACGTTGGGCACTGGCGTATTCACGGCGTTGTCCAGCTCAGCTGCCGGTACGAGCGACGTCGTCGCTCGAGGGGCTGATGTTTTGGCTGCCCAGCCCTCAGCGGGCATCGCCGCCCAGTCTATGGCCGCAGCCGGCGCGGGTGCGGCTGGCGCGGGTGCGCTACCAGGAGTGACAACAGCGGCGGCAGGTCTGGGCAAGCTCGTTGCCTGGGCGGGGATTGGCTTTTTGGCAGGCGCGACGGGTATTGGCGGTGCGAAGCTGCTGGTCGACGACGCGGAGCCGAACGCAGCTAGCCCTCCAGCGGCGGTTGCGCCAGCGCGATCCGGCGAAAGCGAACAGCGGCCGCGCGCCCCAGCGGTGGTTCCACGGGCTCGTTCAGCGCCAGTCGCGAGCGCAGCGGTTTCAGAGCTGCCCAGCAAAGCAGCCCCACAGGTGAGCGAAGGGCGTGGCGCTCATCAGAACAGCGCGCCACCACAGCTGCCGGCTCAGCGTGGTTCCGGCACCCAGCTCGAGGCGGAGCTGGCGTTGATCGAACAGGCTCAAGGCGCGCTGCGCGCCGGCGACGCCGGTCGAGCGCTGACGCTCTTGGCCGAGCACGAGCGCCGTTTTCCCAGGGGCCTACTGCGTGAGGAACGGCTGGCTAGCAAGACGTTGGCGCTCTGCAGGTTGGGCATGAAGTCAGAGGCTGAGCGGGTGGCCCGGGCGCTCGAGCGCCATAATCCCGACTCCGCATTGTGGCCGAGCGTTGCCCTTTCGTGTGGTTTCGAACGATGAGATTTCCCGTCACGGATTGGGGCTCTCCCGGCCACACAACGGGAAAAGGAAAAGCACCATGCAACTGACCCTTTCGACTTGGACTCTACCCATTCCGCTCCTGGCAGCCTGTCTGCTCGTCAATTGTGGCTTGCGCGAAGACGCAAAGCTCGGAGACGACAGCGCCCCGCTCCAAGAGGGAGACGATGACGACACGCAGACGGAGCCTACCCCATGCGGCGATGCCCTGTGCGGTGCTGGCGAGTATTGCTGCAACGCGAGCTGCAGTACTTGCGTCAAAGAGGGCGAGGCTTGCACTCTCGCTCTCTGCGAGTCGACCGAATACGAGCCGTGCGCCGGAAAAGCTTGCGGTGCAGAATGCACGTCGTGCGCCCCTGGGGACGCTGATTGTGCTGAACCCGCGATCGCTCACTATTGTGCCGCTGACGGGACTTGCAGTCCTTCAGCTCCGAAATGTGAGGGGTCCGAGCGACCTTACTCTCCCTGTGAGGGCAAATCGTGCGGAGATGCGTGCACTCTGTGCGCACCGGACGATCCCGATTGTGCTGAGACGGCCGACCTCAAAGCCTGCGATGCGATGGGCGAGTGCCGGAGCGGAGCTCCCGCCTGCGACGCCGAGTGCAAGCCAGGTGCAACGAAGATTCAAGACTGCAACACGTGTGATTGTGTCGAGGGACGTTGGGTCTGCACCGACATCGCGTGCAACGGTGGCCGAGCGTGCCGGACCCAGGACGATTGCGCCGACGACCAGTACTGCGCGTACACTGCCGGTCAGGACTGCGGCGAAACCGGTGCCACCGTGCAGTGCCTGCCGCGGCCGGAGGCTTGCGACGCCGTGTACGCACCGGTTTGCGGGTGTGACGGCGTCACGTACAGCAATGCCTGCGTTGCTGCAGCGGCGGGCACGGGTGTGTACAGCGAAGGCGAGTGCGAAGACTGATTTGCCGGCGACCTGCTCAACCAAACACCACCAGCATGGCGGTGTAGGGTTCGAGCTCGAGCTCGACGGAACGGGCCTGGCTTTTGGCGCGCCGCTCGAGCAAGCGTAGCCCCAGGGATTGGGCCAACGTGTAGGTCTTGAATTGTCCTGGAGCCCGGTCGAGCGAAACGCTGGTAGCAATTCGCTCCGCTGGGTTCTTGTTGATGAGCACCAGCCAGGTTTTTGTCCCCTGCTTGGCCGCGAACGTGAGTAGATCAGGGTTCGTGGATTGACTGGGAACGAAGGCCCCTTGCACGCGTGAGCCCCGGTCGTCGTAGTTGCCGTAGAGCTTGTGAGCAAAGTAAATGAACTGATTCGGCTCCGCCTCGAACCAGTGAGACGCCATGTACACGTCTTCTTGCATGAAGATGCCGAGGGCTGCCGCTCGCAGTAGAGCGCCATGGTAGTGGCTTCTGCTGCCGGTATCGTACTCATTGATGGCGAGCTTGGTTCCGGGGTAGTAGCGCGCAAGAATGGCCTTCAATGCAGGGATGACCGGGTGGTGCGGGTCCCACAGGTACTTGGCATTTTCACCGTGTGTCCATGACTCGAACGAAGGGGCCAGCTTGAACTTGGGGTCGTACCACTCCCGCAGTGCTTCCCATTGCGCTTTGGCAAACTTGGCATCGAAGGGCACGTCGGCGACGATTCGATGTTGTTCGCCCTGGGAGTTCTTAGCGTACAACTCGGGGTACCAGTGGATGTCGATCACATCGATCAAGCGTTGGCCGGAGCGCGCTTCGGCATTTCGGAATTGCTTGAGCAGGTAGACGAACTGCGAATCGCCGCCGTGTTGCTTGCGTTCACGATACCGTTCACCGTCGTGCTGGGATTCTCGCTTGTAACCCTCGGGACCGGGAGGGGTGAAATCCAGGTTGGAGCCGGCCAACTCCATCACGCCCCAGGCAGAAAAGCCGATTACTTGCGCGCTGGGGTCGTTGGATTTGACGGCTCGAGCATACGCCAGGTTCAACTCGGCCAGTCTGGCGGCGCTGACCCCCTTCGGCATCGTATCGCGATGCGTGTGCATCCATAAGCCTGGCTCGTTGTCCATGCTGTAGAACTTGACCCCGCCAGAAGACGCCGTGCCGAAATGCCGAACGACGGATTTCACGAACTCGCGCTGCAGCGCCACCGAGTTTTCGACCATGCTCAGCCTGGGGTCGTTGCCCCAGATCTTTTCTCCGTTGGCTCGAATGCCGTTGCCGCAGCCCTGACCGTCGGTGCTCTCTTGATCGGGGAAGAGCCGCGTCGGGAAGCTGCAAAGGCGTGTTCCGCCGGGGTTCGCCTTGGCGATCCAATCGCTGATCGGGATGGTGAAGTTGACGTCGACGCCGGCGTGCAGCGTCTCTGCGATGAAACGGTAGTAGCGCTTGTCTGATTCTGGCGTGCCCTGCGGGACGCCGTCATCGTTCAGGTAGTACCAATCGCTTCCCGCGCTATCGACGTCCTGCTTCCAGTTGTATTTCGTCGTTCGGTTCCCTCCCCAGCGACGCACGCTGGCGCCCATGTCGGTCAGCTTGGACACGTCGCTCCAATTGGCCCCGAAAATGTAGGGCGAAATCTGGTGCTGCGGGTCTTTTAGAGTGACGCGCGCGCTCTGGCTGCGAAGGGTCCGGCGAGTCAGCGTCAAGGTGGCCGGCGGGCTTGCCGGGCCCTCCGGTTGCAGTTGGATTTCTACCTGACCCGCTGGCACCGAGTCATTGGGTAAAAATGCCGAGCGAGCCTTTGCCGGAACCGAGAGCACCGGGGCTCCGTTCACGACAATTCGATACTGTCGGACCGAGCTCGCGCTGGAGTCCCAAGCGAGCAGCACCCCGTCGCGGACGACTAGGTAGCCAAGCTTCGAGACGGCGCTGACCAGCTCCGAGCTGGTCAAGTAGACATTGTCGATACTGACCTGCACCCTTTCGTTCTCTGGATACCCGCCGGTCAAATTGAACATGACCTGTTGCAAGCCGCTGAGGTCCACCTGCTCGATTTCCGGGAATGCAGTCAGTGGGATCACGAAGCGGCGCCAGGTTGTGCCCAACGGCCCTTCGGTGCCATGGCTCGAGAGCTGGACCTGACCCGTTGCTTCTTTGCCTTTTGCCTTGGAGGCGGAATGCAGTCCGATGCTCAACTCGATGCCTTCGGTCGAGCTCTTGGCCCACAGCACCAACGCGCGTGCCCCCGTGGCATCGATGGCTTCCCAAGATGGGTTGAAAGCCAAACCACCGCCCGCCCATGCCTTGCCGTAGAACTTGTCGGCGGGCGTGGTCACCCACTCGAAGTCGAGTGCCACACTCTGCCCGTCGGGTCCGTCGAATAGCAACCAATCCGGGCGCTGGGTGGTCGGCTCATCGCCAGGTGCCGGCATGTCGACGCTGCTCTCCACGAGCGGCAAACGCTTGTCGCCGTTGACGAGCAGTCGGACCCCACCCTTGCCGTCGGCCCCCGACGAGTCACCCCAACTCGGTTCGAAGTAGCCGACCACGGGGCTCAAGACCGCTCGAGCTTCGTTCCCGCCCTCACTCGCTGCCTGTGCTGGAGTGACTTGGGCGGGCTTTTGCCGAGCACACCCACCCGCCGCCAGCAAAATCAGCACCCATGCGACGCGCACAGCCAGAAGGCGGTGCGAGCCTGGCAACGTGACCATGACACCCATGTCTCGGCCGTAGCAGCGTTCGTGCTGGCGCTCAACCGGACCGGTCTCGAGCCATCCGTAAAACGCGCCCGCGCCATTGTGCCGCGGGGCCATCGTGTAGCCGGGGCCATCATGCTGGAGTCCCTAGGCACGGCAGAAGTTGCGCCGGCGCTGGGCTCCGCGTAGCTTAGACGCTTGCAGGAGGCTTTGGAATGAACGGCGGCATACGGTTCCTGACAGTACTTTGCTTGGGTGCAGCGGCGACGTTCGCGTGCTCTTCCGACGATGACAAGAGCTCGAGCACGAGCAATAGTGGGAGCGGAGGCTCGGGTGATGGCGGCACGAGCGGTGACGGAGGCACCGGCGGCACCAGCGATACCGGCGGCACTGGTGGCAGCGCTGCGACCGGTGGATCGGGTGGCTCGGCGACTGGTGGATCGGGCGGCGCTGCGACCGGTGGCACCGGAGGATCCGACGCAACCGGCGGAACCGGGGGCGATGACGCTACGGGGGGCGGCTCGGGCAGCGGTGGCGACGCCACTGGCGGCACCGGTGGCGGCATGGCCTGCGACGATTGTGAGGATGTCTGTCTGCCGAGCGGCGAATGT
>CBFGRJ010000454.1:0-5689 GCA_965651135.1 uncultured Myxococcales bacterium | reverse complement strand
CGGGTGCATGCCTGCGGCACTAACCCCTTGCCAAACCGGTCATGGAAACCCGGGTTTCCATGAGGGAGTGCTTTGCTAGGCCAGCCCCAACGGCATCACTCTCGAAAGCGCGAGCCGTGCCTCGAGTTCCCGGCGTGCTTGCTCAAGTCGCTCGGCGCTTTCCCGTTGAGTCTGGTCGTCGAGCTTGTCTGCGAAACGCAGCACCAGCGCGGCCATGCGGTGCCAGTATCGAATGCGCCGATGTTGCTTGCCGAGCGCCTCAACCTCCGCGGTCAGGCAACAATAGATGAGCTCGGCGCACCCGGTGAGCGCGGCCCTGAGCACGTTGTACTGCTCGCGGGTCATGCGCTTGGGGAACCTCCGGGTGCGCCGCTCCACGAGCGCAAGGAAGGGGTTCTCCCCGTAGTTCTCGGGTCCGCGGTCGTCGAGCGCAAAGGCGACCAGCTTGGATTGGTGGTAGGCGCGCTCGGCGGCTCGGCCCGGCGAGTGCTCACGCCGTAGATCTGCCAGACTGCTTCTGCATGGTGGCAGTGGTTTCGGATTTCGTCAGGTACCTGGCGAGTTCTGGGGTCACGGTACAGGGAGGCCGTCACGGTACAGGGAGGCCATGGTGCCATAATGGCGCGGTCGATCTGCGCGCCCTGGCGAGGGCCCCAAAAGAGCAAAACGGGTCAAGCTGCTAGCTTCCCCTCGAGTTCGGCAAGCCGAACGCGAATCAGCATTCGAGTGCCCCTAGCCACCCCGAAACCGGCCACTGCTCGTGCCAAGGTCCCCGAGCTGATGTCCAGCTCCGCCGCTGGCTGCTCTTCGCCCAAGCGGTAGGCGGCCAGCTTGAGTCTGCGCTGTTCGGCTTCGTCAAGCGATGCGGTTCGGGGCCTTGCCATGCCCCCAAGCCTAAAAGAGCGATTGTGACGGCCAACGTTATCCAGGTCAGGTTTTGTGGAGCGCGGCCAAAATGTGCCGGATTCCCTGCTCTTCTTTTCTGATGACCTGGGCAGGTGTCTCGGCCTCGATAGCTGCCGCTGCCCACCTGTCAGCATGGGGTTTTGCCGGGTCACAGGGGCCGATGCCGAACAGCAAAGGCAACCGCCAGCTCCCGCGGCTTTCGGCTGCCTGGAAACGGAGGATGGGCGGCCAGCCCAAACCGGGCAACGAAAGCGGGTCGCCCGTCACGCCTCGATTCGTCGGGATGGTAGGGCAGCAGCTCCTCAACTGAGCCCTCAATTGCAGAAGCTCGAAGAGCATGCGGGCAGCGTCACCGCCGACCCCGGTTGGCCGCGCCCTGAAAAACTCGACCACGCCGGAGCTGTCGATCGCCCGCAAGATCGTGCGACGGGCCTCATCGTAGATTTGGCGAGCCTCATCCTCATCCTGCTTGTTGCGACTGTCGGCATCAACCATGCTGGTCAACAGTCTGGCGAAACCGCCCCCGCCTTCCTTGAACGGCGGGTGCCCCCAGCTTTGCTCGAACTCTTCAGCACACAAGGCCAGCGTCTGGCGCTCCGCTTCTGCTGCGTTCCAAGTGGCATGCCTGGCCCGGGCGCGCGTCCGCTTTTTCGTTTGTTGCTTCATGGCCATCAGTTCGGCTGGTTCGGCGCGCGCATGCCCAACAACAGCTTGTTCGCCATGCCGCGCAGCGCAGTCTGCAGCAGGATTTCGGCCAGCTCACGATCCAACAAGTAGCCGTCCGATTTTAGGCCACGACTTTTGCCCGAATGCCGTCCCGTGTCGTCATTTGGCGTCATTTTGCCCGAGCCGAGTTGAGCGAATGAGCCTAAATCATGCCGGTTCGGCGTTTCGGTCGTGCTTTGGGTGCCGGACGTTGCAGGTTCAAATCCTGCCACCCCGACTACAACAGGCGCCTGATCGAGCTCACTGCTTCCCCTACCCCCTGCGGGAATGCGGCAAGCGCGATGTCGAGGTGAGCATCGTCCGTTTCGATCGACTTCACGACGATGAGCGGCGTGATCAGCTGAACGATGCGCTTGGCTTTCTCTTGGCTGAGCTTCTTGTGCTTCATCAGATCGAGCACGACGCGGTCGTCGGCGGCTTCGACCAAGAAAGGCGGGCGCTTGGGCATGTAGGCAGCGAGATTGCCCGGCTTGGACAGATCGAGAGCGCCCGATCGGAGCAGCGCGGCAACGGGCGTATCGACCTTGTCGTCTAGCACGTTCAGGGACACGTCGCGCAAGCGCAGCTCGATGCGCAGCGACTCGGGGCTGAGCTCGAGGCCCGTGAAGTAGAGTGTGCCTTGCGCGCGCACCGGGGTCTGCATCAGCTCGAGGCTGGCACCCAGGCGGATCCCTGGTGGCACCGCTTCGATGACGATATCGCGCGGGGCTTTCTTACCGTTTGATTGACTGGCGAGCCAGCGCAATGCGCTGATGGGTACGCCGAACCGTAGTCCGATGGCGTTCTTGGCAACACGCAGTAGCTCGTCTGGATTGTCCCTGAGGTAGTTCGCGGCGGCTCCCAGGATGTTCTTGGCGCTGACCATAGGCGGCGCAGTATATGCGACACGCGCTCATGGCGATGTGCAAAAGCATTGCGACACACCGGACCCCCACCACGCCCGGCCCTGCTCGGGTGCCCGTGGTGGCGCCGCGGCCCAATTTGGGCCACACTAAGGCTTATCGGGCCAGCGCGCTGGTGGTTTCTGAGCCTGAGCCCGAATCAGCTCATGCGCCACAGGGAAATCGCCCCCGCCGATGTTCACCAGACGCTGCGAAAGCACTTGTTGGTCGATGGTTATCCAATAGTCGTCGATCTGGAGCATAGCCGCCGTTCTTGGGTTCGGGACCGCATCACCGGCACCGATTATTTGGATTTCTTCAGTTTCTTCGCGTCGAACCCCATCGGCTTCAATCACCCGTCGATGCTCGATCGAGACATCCAGGAGCGCCTGGCACGCGTCGCTACCACCAAGGTGAGCAACTCCGACTACTACAGCGTGTACATGGCGGAGTTCGTAGACACGCTCGAACGAACAGCGGCGCCTGCCGATTTGCCGCACTATTTTTTCATCGACGGCGGGGCCCTGGCGGTGGAAAACGCCATGAAGGCGGCGTTCGACTGGAAGGTGAAGAAAAACCTGGCGGCGGGCAGGCCGCCATTGGGTCAACAAATCTTACATTTCAGACATGCTTTTCACGGTCGCTCTGGGTACACGCTCAGCGTCACCAATACCGATCCCGTCAAGACCGAACACTTTCCCAAGTTCGACTGGCCCCGCATCTCGACGCCCGCCATCCGCTTTCCGCTGCGAGCTCATATGGCCGAAGTCGAGGCCGCAGAGCGGCAAGCCATTCTGGAGGCCGAGGCCGCTTTCGACGAACGTGCGCACGACATTGCGGCCATCTTGATCGAACCCATCCAGGGTGAAGGCGGCGACAATCACTTCCGACCCGAATTCTTCAAAGAGCTCCGCCGCTTGGCGGACGAGCGCGAAGCGCTGTTGATTTACGACGAAGTGCAAACCGGAGTGGGCCTGACCGGGAAGTGGTGGGCTTATCAGCATCACGGAGTTGCGCCGGACATTTTGTGCTTCGCAAAGAAGATGCAGGTGGGCGGCATCATGGCGTCGCGGCGCATCGACGAAGTGAGCGACAACGTGTTCTCGCGGTCGGGTCGCATCAACAGCACCTGGGGGGCGTCGCTGGTCGACATGGTGCGCTGCACCAAGATCTTGGAAATCATCGTCAACGAGCGGCTGCTCGACAACGCCGCCGAACGTGGCCGGGAGCTTTTGGCCGGGCTCGAGGCGCTGCAAGCGAGCTATCCCGATACGGTCTCGAACGCGCGCGGCGTCGGCCTGATGTGCGCCATCGATCTGCCGACACACGAGCTGCGCAATTCGGTGATCCGCCGCTGCTTCGAAGATCGCATGATCGTATTGCCCTGCGGCACTCGCTCGGTGCGCTTTCGCCCAACGCTCACCGTGAAAGCCGATGCTATCGCCGAAGGGCTCCTGCGCTTGCGACGCGCCATCGAGCGCGAGCGCTCCGCAGCAGCCTAGCGCTTGTCCTTGTCCGATCGTTCCGGAAGCGCCTCGACGGATTCCGGCGACGAGCCGAGCTTTTGCGCCACACGACCACCGAGGGTGTGGATGAGCTTGTTCACGAGCTCGGGCACCTGTTCGACGAGTGACTCCCAGCTGGTGGTTGCATCGGAATCGACCGTGAGCAAGTGCGGGTTTCCCGATTCGCTGACGGCGATGGCGGCCACCGGATCGAGCTCGACAGCGCCTCCCGCCGCTTGAATTCCCGAATCGCCACCGGTGTGTTTGATCTGGGCGTTGGCGTCGGCGGCGCCTGCCCCGAAGGCGATCTTCAAGCGGTGCACCGGAATGATGACTGCTTGGCCGGCGCGCTGGGGTTCACCGACGATGGTCTCGCTCTTGGAAACCGAGTGCACTCCATCGAGCAATTGACTGACGATATCGGTGAGCTTCTTGTCGTCCATGGCGCTGGTTTCGTTGGTTATGCTGGTTCGAGCTTGGCGCGGGCGCGCCCCGGCAGCATAGTGCTCCGCACCCAAAACCTCAAGCTGTCGAGCAGGAGCAGTCCAGGCCACAAGCGGAGGCGGCTATCGACGGCGAGGCTCACTCGATCGACGAGCTCCCACGAAGGTGACTGAACGAAGCGCACCCGCCTGGGCAAGAAGGCGGACAGCGTGCAGAGAGCAGCGATCCACTGCCCGGTGAGCGCCACGTTGCGAAACGAGTATTCGAGGTGGACGTCCGCCCACCGCAGATTGATGCGACGTCGCTCACGCAGGAGAAATTCGAGCCAGTCAAAGGGTGAGATGCGCGGCTCACGAGCGGCGTGCGATCGCTCTGGGGGCTCGTGTGAGGGTTCGGCTGCCTCGAGCGAGCGCTCCGACCGCGTGATGACCTTGCCCAAGACACGAAACTCCAGCCTGAACGGTACGCCCTGTACGAACACGAACGTCACGGCCAGGGGCCCGAGCTGTGCTCCGCCCGCTACGGCGTACGCACCGTTCGGTTCGGCACGCGCGTGCAAGCTCAGACCCAAGTGTACGGGCAAGAGCACGAGAACGACCGGCAACAGCGCGAGGACTAGGAGTCCGACCCACCAATAGTCCAACTCACGCGCGCCTCCCCTGGCTTAGCGCCAGGTCAATCGTCCGAGCTCTCGCTGTCTTTACTAGGTTCGGCACCACCGCTGGGCAGCGAGAGCGACTGCTCCGTCCCCAGCCTCAAATGTTCGTAGTGCTCGGGCAAGATCTCGATGCCCCGTCGCACGACCGCAGGCTTGCCCTTGCGCAGCGCCAGCATGTGCACCAGCCCATCTTCACCTACCACCACGAAAGCGCGCGGCTCGACCACGACGGCCCCACCCGCGCCGCCGGCTTCGGCCTTGCCATCACCGCCGCCAGCGCCAGCTTTGCCCCCCACGCCACCCAAACCCGCGCCAAACCCGACGCTGATGCGAGACAACGGCAGCACCTTGGCGGAGCCCGCGTCGCGGACATTGCCGACGACCGCATCGCTCTTCGATACCCTGCCGAGCTCGGCGAGCAGACCCTTGACCAGGTTTTTGACTTCCATGCGCCCAGTCAGCCAACCACGGCCGGGCCGTCGAGTCAAACCAGCTTCACAGACGGGCCACCGCAGCCGGCAGATAGTCGGCCACGTCTCCGTCGATGCGCAGCGTTGCCAAGCCATCGT
>CBFGRJ010000453.1:0-5722 GCA_965651135.1 uncultured Myxococcales bacterium | reverse complement strand
GCCTGAGAGATGAACGGTACCTGGCATCCTTACAAGGGGCGAAACAAGGGGCGAGCCCTTCGCTGTCCGGCCGCTGAGCCGTCAGAATATTCGCGAGAACCGCGTCCGGGCCCCGGGTAGGACCGGCTCGGATACTTGCTACCCAAGGCACATTCGGGCAGGCTGCGGACGCTGACGTCAGCGTCAGTGCTGGGACCGAAGCTGGTCCCCCGAACCCGAGAGGCGACAGTGGCTGCATTCGAAGGCGAGCTGGTGATTGGAATGGATGTGGGGTCGACCACGGTGAAAGCCGTCGTCATCCACCCCGAAACCAGGGAAATCCTCTGGCACGACTATCAGCGGCATCACACCAAGCAGCCCGAGAAGGTGCTCGAGCTGCTTCAAGCCATTTTGGCAGCGTTCCCCAACCAGCCTTCGGACAAGTGGCGGATGTTCGCTACCGGGTCCGGTTCCGGTCCCATCTGTCCACCCACCGGCGCCAAATTCGTGCAAGAGGTGAACTCGGTCACGCTGGCGGTGGAGCACCTGCACCCCGACGTGCTGAGCGTCATCGAGCTGGGCGGACAAGATGCCAAGATCATCATGTTCAAAGAGGACGCCAACACGGGGCAGAAAACGGCGTCGACCTCGATGAACGACAAATGCGCTTCGGGGACGGGCGCCACCATCGACAAGTGCATGATCAAGGTCGGCGCGGAGCCCGGCTTCGCGACATCGCTGCGCTTCGACGACTCCAAGCTGCATCACGTCGCGGCCAAGTGCGGCGTGTTCGCCGAAACCGATATCGTCAACCTGGTCAAGTCCGGCATTCCCAAAGACGAGGTGCTCAACTCGCTGGCGGACGCCATCGTGCTGCAAAACCTCAGCGTGCTCACGCGCGGCAATACCCTCAAGCCGCGTGTGCTGCTGCTCGGCGGTCCCAATACCTATCTGCCGTTCTTGCAGGATTGCTGGCGCCAGCGCATCCCGGAAACCTGGCGCGATCGCGGCTTCGCGTATCCCAAGGATGTTCCGATCGAAGAACTCATCTTCATCCCCAAGAACGCGGAGTTGTACGCCGCGTTCGGCGCCGCGAGCTATGGCATCGCCGAAGGCGGCGAGGCCGGCAAGTTCAAGGGTCTCGAGAGCCTGGAGCACTTCATCAAGCACGGGCGGCGCGCGCGCCTGGGCGAGCAGGCGGGGCCACCACTTTCGGCCACCGAAATCGAAACACTGGAGTTCAACGAAACCTACAAGATCCCCAAGTTCACTCCGAAAACCTTCGAGCCCGGCCAGGAGGTGCGCGGAGTGATCGGCCTCGACGGCGGCTCGACCTCGTCGAAGGCGGTGCTGATCGACGAGGATGGCGAGATTCTGTGCAAGGCCTACCAGCTGTCGAAAGGCAATCCTATTCAGGACACCAAAGACCTGCTGGCCAAGATCAATGCTCACGTGACCGAGCAAGGCGCCACGCTCACCTGCCTCGGGTTCGGCGCCACGGGCTACGCGGCAGACGTACTCGAAGAAACCGTGCTGGCGGACTGCAACATCGTCGAGACAGTGGCGCACATGATGAGCGCCGTGCACTTCTTCGGCGACATCGACGTCATTTGCGACATCGGCGGGCAGGACATCAAAGTGCTGTTCATGAAGAACGGCGACATCCAGAACTTCAAGCTCAGCAACTCGTGCAGCGCCGGCAACGGCATGCTGCTGCAGGCGATGGCCGATCAGTTCGGCATTCCGGTCACGGAGTACGCCGAAAACGCCTTCAAAGCCGAGCTAGCGCCGAAGTTCTCTTATGGCTGCGCCGTCTTCTTGGACACCGATCGCGTCAACTTCCAGAAAGAGGGCTACCAGAAAGAGGAGCTGCTGGCCGGGCTGGCCCAGGTGCTGCCCAAGAACGTTTGGCAGTACGTGGTACAGATTCCGCGTCTCGCCTCGCTAGGGCGCAAGTTCGTGCTGCAAGGCGGCACGCAATACAACCTGGCAGCGGTCAAGGCTCAAGTCGACTACATCAAGCAGCGCGTGCCGGGTGCCGAGGTGTTCGTGCATCCCCACACCGGCGAAGCGGGCGCCATCGGAGCCGCGATAGAAACGCTGCGCCGCTACAAGCGTACCGGCAAAACGAGGTTCATCGGCATCGAGGCCACCCTGAACCTCAACTACAAAACCAAGAACGACGAAGAAACCGTCTGCCACTTCTGCCCCAACGAATGCAAGCGGACCTTCATCGACACCGAGCGCCCCGATGGCTCGACCTCGCGATACATCTCCGGGTTCTCGTGCGAGAAAGGCACCGTCGAAAGCAAAGAGGCCATGCTCGCGCTGGTCAAAGAGCGCAAAAAGACGGCTGCCCAGTTCCCGAACCTGGTCGACTACGAGTCGAACCGAGCCTTCGCGCACATCTACGACCCTGAACCCTTACCCGAGCCGGGCACCACGATCGAGGACGTGCGCGTCACGAAAGGCATCTTCCGCATCAAGCGGGAAAAGTATCGACGCCCGTTCGAGCGCTCCAGTGCGGAAGCCGCCAAGCGGCGTAAGTCCATCCGCATCGGCATTCCGCGCGTGCTGAATCTGTACTCCACCGCGCCGTTCTTCAGGACCTATTTCGAAACGCTGGGAATCGGGCGCTCCAATATCGTATTCAGCGATCAGACCAGCGAAGATCTCTTCGTCGAGGGCGGCAAATACGGTTCCGTCGACCCCTGCTACCCCAGCAAGGTGGTGCAGGCACACATTCACAACCTCTTGTTCCACAAGCACGAACCAGCCCGCAAGCGTCAGCTCAACTACATCTTCTTCCCCATTTTGACGCACGTTCCGAGCTTCGTCGTCGACACGCAAGACAACGCTTCGTGTCCGATCGTGGCCGGAACGCCCGACGTGGTCAAATCGGCGTTCACCAAAGAGGTCGACTTTTTTGGCGAGCGCAATATCGAGTACCTCGACCCGGCGCTGTCTTTTGCGGAACCGACGCTAATGGCCAAACGCATGTTCGAAACCTTCGGACCACGTTTGGGTATTACGGAAGACGAGAGCGACCATGCCTGCCGCGAAGGGCTCAACGCGCTGAAGTTTTTCGAGCGCGACCTGCAAGACAAAGGCCGCGCCATCCTCGAAACCGTGGAGGCCGAAGATCGTATTGCGATCTTGGTGCTCAACCGCCCGTACCACGCCGACCCCGGCATGAATCACGGCATTCCGGAGGAGTTCCAAGTGCTGGGCTATCCGATCCTCAGCATTCGGTCGATCCCGCGCGATCGCGAGTACCTCGATCGATACTTCAAGGAGGAGCTCGAGAGCGGCATCATCAAGTCTCCGCTCGAGCTCAATCATATTTGGCCCGAGAACTATTCGGCCAACAGCGCGCAAAAGGTCTGGGCCGCCAACTTCGCCGCCCATCATCCCAACGTGGCGGTGCTCGACTTGTCGAGCTTCAAGTGCGGCCACGACGCGCCCACCTACGGCATGATCGACTCCATCTTGCAGACCTCCAAGACCCCCGCTGCCGCCCTGCACGATCTCGACGCCAACAAGCCAGGAGGCTCGATCAAGATCCGCGTCAAGACTTACGCGCACTCGCTCAGGCTGCAGCAAGAGCGCCTTGAAGACGTCGCCACCAAAAAACGCGACTTGGCCCACGCCATCGACAAGAAGCGCCTCGAGCTGCTCAAGCTGAAGCAAGAGCAACTCGCCAGCGTGCACAGGCAAGATTCCGAGATTGCACGAACCATTCAGGAGCTGACCGAAAAGGTACGCCTCTACGAAACCAAACTGCCCGTGGAGGTCGAGCTGCCGAAAGGCGTCGTACGACTCGGGCGCAAATCCTCCGACGGGAAGGTCGTACCCGTCCAGCATCAACAACGAACAGCACAGCAGGCGGCGCCGCCACCCGCCGAATGATCCACCCATCCATCACGGAGACGAGCACATGACGCAGCAAGTAGTATTCGACGCCCCCCAAAAGCGCAGTCTGCCCATTGCCGGGCAAGCTCCCCTGGACATTGACGCGGAGCTAGCGAAATTCGAAGCGGAAGAGCGGGCGCGCCTGGGCCTCGAGAAAGAAGAGCACTGGGTCGAAGACATGGCGAACCTGATGTTCACCAAGTCGGAGAAGTCAAAGATCACCTTGTTGATCGGCGGCCTGACCATGGCCCAGGATTACCTGATCGGCGCCGCGTTCAGTCACCTCGGCTACAACACCATCAACCTCGACGTCCCCGACGAAGACGCGCTCCGTGTCGGTAAAGAATTCGGCAACCGGGCGCAGTGCAATCCGACCTATTTCACGGTCGGCAACCTGGTCAAGGCCCTGATTCACCTCCGAGACGAAAAGGGTATGTCGGCCGAAGAGATCATCGACAAGTACGTGTTTCTGACGGCGGGCGCTTGCGGACCCTGTCGTTTCGGCATGTACGTCACCGAGTACCGCAAGGCGCTGCGCGACGCCGGCTTCGATGGATTCCGCGTGATGCTGTTTCAGCAGCAGGGCGGCCTGAGCCAAGCCAGCGGTGAAGAAAGCGGCCTCGAGCTCAACCCCAAGTTCTTCATCGGCCTACTCAAGGGGCTGGTCGCCGGCGACGTCTTGAATGGCATCGGCTACCGCCTCCGGCCTTTCGAGGTCGAGCCCGGCGCCACCGACAAGGCAATGGAAGAGGCCAAGAAGATCTGTCACGATGCGCTGCTCAACGGCAAGAGCATCCTGAAGGCGCTCTACCAGAGCAAGAAGCTGTTCGCGGCCGTCAAGGTCGACCGCACCCAGGTCAAACCCAAGACAGCCATCATCGGCGAGTTCTGGGCCATGACGACCGAAGGCGCCGGCAACTACGCGCTCCAGCGCTTCTTGGAGCAAGAAGGCTCCGAAGCCGACATCCAATTCGTATCCGCATGGCTCTTGTACAACGTGTGGGAGCTGCGTCACGACACAAAGAACCGCGCCACGCTCCGCGGCGAAGACGGCGGCAGCCAGGGCCTGGCCGGCAGCGGCGAGTACGGCGTCTTCGCTCGCCAGATCGGGCTTTGGGCCGCCGACAAGGCGATTCGCGCCGGCTTTCAGGTGTTCGCGCACGCGGCCGGGTTCTACGGCTACCACCTGCCGGACATGGATCAAATCGCCGACCTGGCCGCGCCGTACTACAACAACGACTTGCGCGGAGGCGAAGGCCACATGGAAGTGGGCAAGCTCATCGTCAACGTCGCCAAGAACAAGGCCAACATGACCCTGAGCGTCAAGCCCTTCGGCTGCATGCCGAGCTCTGGCGTGAGCGACGGTGTGCAGTCACTGATCACGGAGAAGTTCCCGGGCACCATCTTCTGCGCCGTAGAAACCAGCGGCGATGGCGCCGTCAACTTCTACAGCCGTGTGCAGATGTACCTGTTCAAGGCCAAGCAGGCGGCGCAGGCGGAGTTCGACAAGGCTCTGGAAGAAACCGGTGTGACGCTCGAACAGGTCCGGGCCTTCCTCGACAAGCATCCGCGCTACGCCCACGCGCTGCACCATCCTCCGCATCGCGCCGGCAGCACTTCGGCGGATCTGATCTACGAAGTAGGTGAGCTGATCAATACGACGCGCACGCAGCGTGCGGTCCGAAAAGCCAAGCACTTCTTCGCCAGCGCCAAGGCGTCGCTCACCAAGGCAGCCCAAGAGGCGCCCGAAACCGCACGTGCCACCGCCGCGTTCACCCAACAGGGCGCCAAGGAGCTGTTCGAGATCGCCCGCGAGCAAGCACCCAGCCTG
>CBFGRJ010000452.1:0-5730 GCA_965651135.1 uncultured Myxococcales bacterium | reverse complement strand
TCTTTTGGGAAGGCATGAAGCCAGGCGGTGGCGGCGCGCCGCCAGCGGGTGACGTTGCCGACTTGATCGCGGGCCTAGGCGGCTGGGGCGAGTTTCGTTCGAAGTGGATCAACGAAGGCGCTGGCCGCTTCGGATCCGGCTATGTCTGGCTCGTGCTGTCGGGAGGCAAAGGACAGATCATCACCACACCCAACGCGGAAACCCCGCTCACGACCAGCGATGTGCCGCTGCTCACGACCGACGTTTGGGAGCATGCCTATTACCTCGACCACCGAAACAACAGGAATGCTTTCTTGGAGGTATTCTGCGACAAGTTGATCAACTGGGAATTCGTCGCGAAGAATCTGAAGGCAGCCAAGTAAGCACGGTAGAGCCGGAGCAATTCGGTCAGGACCAGGGAGACCGCTCGGACAAGGCGCTCTTGTGCTTTGTCTCGAGCGGTGGTCTAACGCGAAAAACGGATTGCCCGGCAAGCTCCGAGAGCCGTGGCGCAAGCCGGCGCCGGCTAGGCACGCGGTCGTGGTATACGGTCGCGAGAGTGAGAAAAGCATGCAAAAGGTGCTGACCCTTTACGATACTTCAATCGGCAAGAAGGCCGTGATGGCGCTCACCGGGCTTGTCCTGTTCGGCTATGTGATTGGCCATTGCCTGGGCAACCTGCAGGTGTATTTAGGCCCCACGGCGCTCAACAAATATGCCGCCAGCCTCAAGGCACTGGGGGGCCTTTTGTGGGCGATCCGCTTGGGTTTGCTGGTCGTGTTCGTTGCACACATCGTCGCGGCAGCGCAGCTGTGGAGACAAGGCAAGCGGGCGCGTCGAACGCGTTACAAGGTCAAGCCTCCAGAAATTGCCTCGACTTATGCATCCCACACCATGGTTTGGACGGGCCCGTTACTCTTGTTGTTCGTGCTCTACCATTTGGCACATTTTACCTATCCAGGTCTCGCGTTCGGGGACTATTCTCACAGCACTTACAACGTGTACGGCAACGTCGTGAACGGTTTCCGGGTGCCCTGGGTTTCTTCGTTGTACATCGCCGCGCAGTTGGCGCTTGGTGTGCACCTCTACCATGGAGCCTGGAGCTTGTTGCAAAGCCTCGGCATTTCCAATCCGCTTAGGAACGACCGCTGGCGCGCAGGCGCACAGGCCATTGCCATGGCGGTGGTCGTGGCCAACATCACCATTCCGCTAGCTGTCGTTTTCGGCGTGGTCGAGTGACGAGTATGGAACTTCGTTCGCATGCCCCGAGTGGGCCCATCGAGAGTCGATGGCAGCGCCACCGTTTCGAGATGATGTTGGTGAACCCGGCCAACCGCCGCAAGTACACCATCATCGTAGTCGGAACGGGGCTTGCCGGAGCTTCGCTAGCAGCCTCTTTGGGCGAAGCGGGCTACAACGTCAAAGCATTCTGTTACCAAGACAGCCCGCGGCGAGCGCACAGCATCGCCGCCCAGGGCGGTATCAACGCTGCAAAGAACTATCAAAACGACGGAGATAGCGTCTTTCGTCTGTTTTACGACACGATCAAGGGAGGCGATTTTCGCTCCCGAGAGTCCAACGTCTACCGGTTGGCAGAAGTCAGCTCCAACATCATCGATCAGTGCGTGGCGCAGGGGGTCCCGTTCGCACGTGAGTACGGCGGCTTGCTAGCGAACCGCTCGTTCGGAGGCGCGCAGGTGGCCCGCACATTTTACGCGCGCGGCCAGACCGGACAGCAGCTCTTGCTGGGCGCCTATCAGGCGCTGGAGCGCCAGGTGGCGCTGGGTACGGTCGTCATGAATCCACGCAGCGAAATGCTTGATCTGATTGTGATCGACGGTCATGCGCGTGGAATCGTGGTCCGCGACATGGTGACCGGAAAGATCCACTCCGAGCTCGCTGACGTCGTCGTGCTGTGCACCGGCGGGTACGGCAACGTGTTCTTTCTTTCGACGAATGCGAAAGGCTGCAACGTGACCGCGATCTGGCGTGCGTACAAGCGGGGGGCGCTGTTCGCCAACCCCTGTTACACGCAGATTCACCCCACGTGTATTCCGGTGAGCGGAGAGAGTCAGTCGAAGCTCACGCTCATGAGCGAGTCGCTGCGCAACGATGGTCGCGTCTGGGTGCCGAAAAACAAGGCCGACGTCGGCAAAGATCCGAATAAAATCCCCGAATCGGCACGCGACTACTACCTCGAACGGCTGTACCCGAGCTTTGGGAACTTGGTGCCGCGTGACATCGCATCACGGCGAGCCAAGGAAATGTGCGACGAGGGCAGGGGAGTCGGTCCAGAAGTGAGCGGGCAGCGTCGCGGCGTTTATCTGGACTTTGCAGACGCCATCGAACGCCTGGGGCGCTCCGTCGTCGAAGAACGCTACGGCAATCTGTTCGAAATGTACCAACGGATAACGGGAGAAGATCCGTACGAGACCCCGATGCGTATCTACCCAGCCTCGCACTACACCATGGGCGGGCTCTGGGTGGACTACAACCTGATGAGCACCGTCAATGGGCTGTTCGTGGGAGGCGAGGCGAATTTCTCCGATCACGGCGCCAATCGCCTGGGCGCCAGCGCGCTCATGCAAGGCTTGGCCGATGGCTACTTCATCCTGCCTTATACGATTGCGAATTATCTGGCTCGCACGCGCCTTCAGCCGGTATCGAAGTCGCAGGCCGAGGTGAAAGAAACCGTCAAGAGCGTCAAGCAGCGAATGAAGCGCCTGCTAGAGATCGATGGCAAGCGCAGTCCGGATTCGTTTCACCGAGAGCTCGGCCGGCTGATGTGGGATCACTGCGGGATGGGTCGCTCGCGCGCGGGGCTCGAGGAGGCGCTGAGCAAGCTGCCGAGCTTGCGAGAAGAATTCTGGAGCAACCTGCGCGTTACGGGCAGCGGGTCCGAGCTGAACCAGACGTTGGAGAAGGCTGGTCGCGTCGCGGACTTTCTGGAGCTCGGGGAACTGATGTGCCGTGATGCGCTGCATCGCGAAGAATCCTGCGGCGGGCACTTCCGCGAAGAGCATCAAACAGAAGACGGAGAAGCCCGGCGTGACGACGCTGCATTTTCTTACGTGGCAGCTTGGCAATATCGAGGCGACGGCAGCGAGCCGGCGCTGCACAAGGAGCCCCTGGAGTTCGAATACGTGAAACCGTCTCAAAGGAGCTACAAGTAATGGCGAAGAAGCTGAACTTGGTGCTCCACGTATGGCGCCAGTCCGCTCCAGACAAGGCCGGTGCGTTCGAGCGCTACGAAGTCAAAGACGTCTCCGAGCATGCGTCTTTCTTGGAGATGTTGGATCAGCTCAACGAAGCGTTGATCGAAGAAGGCGAAGATCCCATCGCCTTCGATCACGATTGTCGCGAGGGCATTTGCGGTGCCTGTGGAGTGATGATCAACGGCCAGGCGCACGGCCCTCAAAGAGCCACGACGGCTTGCCAGCTGCATATGCGGCAATTCGAGGATGGGGACGAGCTTTGGGTCGAGCCGTGGCGTGCGGAAGCGTTCCCGGTCATCAAAGACTTGATCGTCGATCGCAGCGCTTTCGATCGCATCATTCAGGCTGGCGGATTCGTTTCCGTGCGTACGGGCAGCGCCGGCGACGCGAACCTGACCTTGGTCCCCAAGCAAGACGCCGATCGCGCGATGGATGCTGCGGCTTGCATAGGCTGCGGCGCTTGTGTGGCTGCGTGCCCTAATGCGGCTGCCATGCTGTTCACGGCAGCCAAGGTGGCGCACCTGAATTTGCTACCGCAAGGTGCTCCCGAAGCGGAACGCAGGGTTCGCAACATGGTAGCGCAAATGGAGGCCGAGGGGTTCGGGCATTGCACGAACCACTTCGAGTGTATGGAGGCCTGCCCGAAGGAGATCGATGTCGATTTCATCGCTCGCCTCAATCGCGAGTTTTTGAAGGTGGGCCTCGTGTCGCGAGAGCGGCTTTTGGCCCGCACCAAGGGCGTGGAGAGTAGTAAGTAGGCTCAGCTGTCTTTGCGCACGGGCAAGATGGGGGCCCAGGTGAGCCGCGCGAGCAGGTCATCGCTCACGAGCATGCCCTTGTCGCTGAAGTAGAGCGCGTTGTCCGTGGCCGAGTCACGGGATTCGGCCACGAAAATGATGCCCTGTCCCTTTTCGTTGTAGCCGAGCTGTACGATCGCGTTCTTCAGCCAGCGACCGCCGGCTTCGAGCTCGAGGGTCTCCGGGAGTGTGTAGAACCCTTCGGACGGGAGGGGCTTGAGCGTGCGCGCCCACGTCGGCGATCGGAGAGGGGTGGTCGGCTCGCCCCAGTACCAGCGGTTGTTCCGGTTCTGGCCGGGACGCACGACGAACTTGTTGCTGCTGTTTTTGGCTTGGCCCACATAGACCAGAGCGCCGGCTGGAAAGGCGTTCTCGTGGCCGGGCATGGCGGTGGTCGTACGGTAGAGGCCGGGATCGGGAAGATCGAGCATGGGTTCTCCAGTATCGCGAGGAAGCTAACACGCCCAGAGCCGAGGGGGGAGCCGAGCGGGGGGCCACTTTAGCGCAAGTGATAGCCCGGACAAGGCCCCAAGCCGATCGAACCAGCAGTCCGCTAGGGCTCTCGTTTGGCGAGCGACGTGCGAAAGGCTATGGCATAAGGAGATGGTGTCGTTCACGTGCAAGCGCGCCGGCTACGGGCAATCGACCAAGACACTCTTCGTGCTCTGCCTGGCTCTGAGCGCCTGCGGGCGCAGCCAGGCCACGGTGCCCGAGGCCAGCGGGCCAATGAATTTGGAACAAGCGCGCGAATACGTGCTCGGTTTGGTCAATCGCGATCGCGCCGACGCGGGCCTCGAGCCCGTGGAGCGCGACGAAGTCGCGGAGCGCGCTGCACAAAGACACGTGGAAGACATGGCGCGACACGGATTTACCGCGCACTGGGGAACGGACGGCTCGGTGCCCGAGCAACGCTATTCCGAGGCTGGTGGCACGCAAATGGTTCAGGAAAACGCCGCGTGCTTTTTCGATGCCGTGGCCCGCGACCTCGACAACGACCCGGTGTTTCTACCCAGTGAGCTCGCGAAGATCGAGCTCGCGTTCATCAGCGAGGTGCCGCCCAACGACGGCCACAAGCGCAATATCCTGAAGCCCAGCCACACGCACCTGGGTATCGGGCTCGCGAAACCCGTGGGCATCGAGCAGCTGTGTATGGCTCAGGAGTTCGTGGACGACTACGGCGACTACGATCCGATCCCGCCCGAGGCGAAGCCGGGGCAACGCATCGTGGTAGCGGGGGAGGTCCACGAGCCGCTCGAATTCGGTGGCGTGGGGATGGCGCACCTGGCCCTTCCCACCCCGCTGGCTCCGGAACGGCTCAACGAGACGTCCACGTATCCCATCCCGGAGCCGGACGTCGTCTACTTCCCCAAGGGGTTCAAGACCCCGAAAGAGGTGGAGTTCGACGGCTCGCGGTTCCGCATCGAGCTCGAATTGGATCGAGGTCCAGGCCTCTACGAAATCAGTGTCTGGGCGAAGTTTCCGGATAGCGGGGACTCGCTCATGAGCTCGAGTATCCGCACCATCACGGTGCAGTGAACGGGCGCGCTCTCGTGGTCCGCTAGCCCCTCGCGTGCGGCTCGCGCTTGTCAGCGTGAATAGGCGCTCGTAAAGTCGCCGAGCGATGCACCCCTCGGTACGTACCGGCTCACGGTGAAAGGAAGCCAGCATGGCGAAGAAGCGACCCACCAAGCGAAGCTCGACCGCACGAACGACGAGTGCGAAGAGTGCCAAGAAGAAGG
>CBFGRJ010000451.1:0-5762 GCA_965651135.1 uncultured Myxococcales bacterium | reverse complement strand
CGGCGTTTGCGGGTTCTGTGCCCGCAAGGCTTCAAAGATGGGTCGCTCGCGTTGATTCAACATGTCGAACATGTCGCGCGGGTTGTCCACCGTGTTCGGTTTGCCCAGCTTCGTGAGGAACGAGCCGAAAAAGCGATAACCGTCGCGGGTCGGGCCGTAATAGATGGGAATGCCCCCAGTCCCCAAGATCAACGCTAGATTGAACTTTTCGAACTCGTCCTTGGCGGGCTGGTGAATGGTGGTGATGATGGTCTTGCCGGTTCGGCGAGCCAAGTCTGCCAGCAGCTGGACCAACGCCGTGGTGTCGTCGGCCGCCAATCCGCTGGTGGGTTCGTCCAGGAACATCAAGACCGGATCGGTCACCAGCTCCATGGCGATGTTCACGCGCTTGCGTTGGCCGCCGCTCAGGACTTTTTTCTCTGGCTTGCCGATTTGCAGGTGGGCCACGGATTCGAGCCCGAGCTGAGCCAACGTGGTCTGCACGCGCCGATCGATCTCTTCGTTGGAGTAGTCGGGAGGCAGTCGGAATCGGGCGCTGTAGCGCACCGCCTCCCAGACGGTGAGCTCGGGGTGTACGATATCGTCCTGGGGTACGTAGCCGATGGAGCCGCGAAGAGCGTCGTAAATGGCGTACAGGTCTTCGCCGTTGATGCGGACTTGCCCGGCCGTGGGCGGTAGATAGCCGTTGAGGGTCAATAGCAGCGTGGTCTTGCCGGCCCCGCTCGGTCCCATGAGCGCAATCAGGTCGCCGGGTAGGGCCTTGAAGCTCACGTGGTCGAGCAGGGTCTTGAGCTCGCTCGGATTGTCGCGGTCGGGAACCTGCACCACCAGATCCCACGCTTCGATCTCGTAAAGCGGACGCCCCGCCCAATCCGCCTCTTGATCTTCGATGACGACTGCCAGCTCTTCTGCCTCGATCTGCAGCAAGAGAGGCATGGGGCCGATGAAGACTTTTTCACCGTTTGCCACCGGCACGCGCTGATTCGGAGGAATGCGTTGTCCGCGCACGTAGGTGCCGTTGGCGCTGCCGCGATCTTCCAGGAACAGCTGGCTGCCGACTTTCACCAACACTGCGTGCCGGCTCGAAACCTGCGGGTGCGGAATGGTGATGTCGTTTTCGGGAGTACGACCGATGGTCTGGCGTTGTTCGCCCGCACCTGCCAGTTGGATTTGACCGATGACCGTTTTGTGTTTCTTGCGCGGCGGCTCGGCGCCCGCTGCAACCGCTGGCGCCGCGGCAGCATGAGGCTCTGCGCCGCGCCCCTGCGCCGCCGAGCCACAACCCAAGAGCTGCGCCAGCTGCAACAAAAGCTGCACCGGCACCGGTACCGCCCCAACACCGATCAGGGCGTGTGGGTCGACCGGGCTGGGTTGTTCCGGAACGCACTGCTGCTTGTTGAGCCAAGTGCCGGCCGTCGATCCGTGATCGATCACGGAAAGCGTGCTCGGCTGAAAGGTCATGTGCCGCCCCGAAACGTTCGGGTGGTTCAGCACGATGTGTGCGCGAGCCGCGTCTCGCCCAATCGTCAGCCCTTGAGGGCTAGGGGGTAGGCTGCCTTTGCTCATCAACATCAGCGCCAGCGCCGGGTGCACGTTGGGCACGGGCGTTTGCCCGACCACGAATTGCGTACGAAAGTCGAACGGCACACTCGAGCGAGGGGCTACGGGTTGGCCGTTCGCCAGTGTTTGGCCAGCGCCGTTGTCGATGAAGATCAGAGTTCCACCGCCCTGGTGCACGATACTGGCGTGCATTGGCGCGACACCGGGTCCTCCCAGGCGAATGTCCGAGTTGGGGTCGCTGCCAATGGTGATGGTTTGCTTCGAGAACCCGGGAATCATGCGTGTGGATCACTTTCGAGGAGAAGGAGCACCCTGGAGCGCCGCGACTATCCACCAGAGGAGGATCGAGCCGACGATCAAGACGGTAAACAGCGTGGCGAGCACCAGCAAGAGTTTGCCGTGGCGGCTCAGCTTGGTGATACGGCTGGGGTAGTCGCTGATGAAGTGGCCGTTGTTGGCGCTGCCCGGCTCGTAGAACGGGCTTTGTTGGAGGCCCGGCTCGGTGCCCGTGCGGGTGGGTGCATGCCCTACCGCTGGCTGAAAATCGCTCGAAACCGCCGGCTGGGTCCCTGGTTGCGTGGGCACATTCCTCGCGGTCGGGAGCTGGCCGGGCGGATCGATTTGCGTAGGCTGAGCGGCTGGGTCCACGACCGTCTTCATCTCGTCGACGCTGGTCGGTGCCGGTAGAGGGGGGGCCTGTTCGTGCACCGGCGGCGCACGCTTCACGTGGACCAGGACGACCGTGATGTTGTCATGGCCACCACGGAGGTTTGCCGTATCGACCAACGCACGGGCGACGACCTGCAAACCTTCGGGCATGCGATTCGTATAGATACTGAGCACCTCTTGGTCCGTGACCAGATCGGTCAAACCGTCGGTGGCTAGAACGAACGTGTCTCCGGTGTGGATCGCCGAGGGGCCCGGTCTCAGCTCGACTTCGACGCTGGGCGCCATGCCCAAGGCGCGAGTGATACGATTCGAGTCGGGGTGCTCCAGCGCTTGCTGCTCGCTCAGCAAACCACTGTCCATCATTTGTTGCACGACGGAGTGGTCGCGCGTCATGCGATGAATCTGTCCGCCACGAATCAGATACGCGCGCGAGTCGCCTACGTGCGCGACCTCCGCGCCGCCCTCGTGCAGCAACACGGCGACACAGGTGGAACCTGGGCGTGCGGCTGCGGCGGGGCCTGAGCCCTGGCTATAGACGGCTTGATTGGCGCTCTGAATCGCTCGCACCAGGGCTAGGCCCGGGTCGTTGGGAGGCGCATGCTCGAGGTAATCGAAGATCGCATGGACCGCAGCTTGGGACGCGGCTTGGCCATGGGCGTGCCCGCCCATGCCATCGCAAACCAACGCCAGCTGCCCAAAACGAGTGTGCTCGACGCGCGCGGCGTCTTCATTCACTTGTTTGGTGGGCTCACGCCCGGGATCGCTCAGGCAACACAGATCGAGCTCTAGGTCGGCAGCGCTTGGCATGGCGTCGGAGAGCAGGTCGCTCGAGCGTTACGATTGCCTACGACTCCAGCCGAGTGCTGAACTCCACCGGTCCGAAGCGGAGTAACGAGCCATCTTGGATGCTCGACCAGACACCGGGTGGAAGCTTGTTGCCGTTGACCAGGGTGCCGTTGTTGCTGTTCTCGTCGCGGACCAAGAGTTGACCATTCTCGAGCTTCAGCGAGGCGTGGATGGCCGATACACGGGGCTCGGTGAGCAAGATGCCGCACTGAGCACCGTCGCGGCCGGCTCGCAGTTCGACGCCCGGTACGATCGTGAACACACCGGCGGCACCTTGCAGCGTGGCCCGTGACGCGGCTTGCCCCGTCGCGGCGTAGGGATCGGGCGGTGGTGCGCCCGCCTGTGCGCTCGGAACCACTTGCGGCGCCGGGGGCGAGCCTTGCCCGCTGCTACCGTAGAGGAATTCAGCGCCTTGGGCCTGCCCTCCCGGTGGAACGCCGCCAGCGGGCGGAGGCGCAGGGCCACCCATGGGCGGAGCACCGTAGCCACCTGGCGGCCCACCGTAGCCACCTGGCGGCCCACCGTAGGCGCCGGGGCCCACGGCATATCCACCGGCAGCCACCGGGGCCGGAGGCGGAGTAGCGCCTCGCCGTTTGCCGCCCGACTTGAGGAGCACCACCAAGAGCAGAGCGATCACGACAAGCGCGAAGGCGCCGCCGAGAATCCACAGGAGCGGCAGTGGCTTGGTCGTTCCCTTGAGCTGAATGATGCTGGCGTTGGTCACACCGCTGGTGCGATTGGCCTTGTTATCGAAGATCACCAACCTGACGACAGCCTGGCTACCCGAGCCGTGCAGCAGCTTGTCCTTGTCGGGAGCCTCGAACTCCACGTAGCTGTCGTTGGCCTCGATCGCCGTGCCTTTCATGCCCATGGCGATCAGCTGTTGTTGCGCGCGCTTGGCCTGCTCCACATCCGTGCCCGAAAGCTCGTTGGGTAGCGCCTGCCCCTTCGGAATGAAGTACACCTCCGCGCGCGAGGCGTCGCCGCCCCAGCAGAAGTTGCCGTACACCTTGAAGCGGCCGCCCGGGTAGACTCCGTCGCTGCGGTTGGCCATGTCTTGCGTGTACTGGAGGTTGATGTCCAGCGGCCAGGTCGTGGGATCGATGCCGATGGGCACGTCTTTGAAGGAGTTGTCTCCCAGAATCGGTGGATTGACGTTGTTGAAGAGCAGCTTGAAGCTCTGAGTGGCGCTCGGCGCGATGCATGAGGCACGCCACTTCACGATGAACATTTTCGAGAAGCGCGTGCGCACCGCGTTGACGATTTGCCCTGCGCGGCTGCCACCGCCTTTTTGCATCACCGTGAAGAATCCGCCGATTTCCGTATCGGCGAGGTTCTGCATGAACTCCATCGAGTTTTGCTTGAATTCGTCGTAGGTCTGATGCGGAAAATAGACACTGATGATAGGCACTGGCGCCTTGGGCAGCGCGGTGTTGTCCTCGGGAAAACGCCCGCCGGTCATGTAGCTCGCGAGCTGCAGCGCGCCGGGGCCCGTCGTTGACGGATCGGTTCCGCCAAAGCCGCTCGACAGCACCACCATGGCCTGGTGCAACGGCACATTCACTCCTTCACCCACGTTGCCGAGCGCCTTGAACCCGTCGGTAGCGGCGTTCTTGATGATGGTGAGCAATGAGCGGTTCCTGCCCGACGCCGTGAACGTTCCGCTGACCTTGTTCACGACGCCGAGCGCCTTGGCTTTTTGCGAGGCGGGTAGCCACTTGGAGTCTTCGACGACCTGGCGGTCGTTGAAAAACATCACATCGACGATGTCGTTCGGCCCCATGCTTTGAATGAACTTCTCGGCCACTTGCTTGGCATCGTCGAACATGCCCTTCATGCGCTGATCGGCGTCGACCAAAATCAACCAGGCCGTGCCCACCCCAGGTGTCTGGAGGCTGTCGCCCCACTTGGCGCTTTGGACCAGCTTGGCCGGTACGTCGCGGCCCTCGATGTCCACCAAAAATAGGGCTTGTTCCTGAGGGAAGGGGAACGGCGTGTATAGGGCAAAGGGTTTTTCGAGCGCCTCGCTCATGCAGTCCAGCTGGGCGTTGCCGCGCAGCCCGGCGCAGTGGCGAACTAGGTCGCTCACGCGTTTGGCCTGCGACACCTCGATGACGGTCGTCAGCACCGGATTCGCATTGTCCTGACCAGCCCGTGGATCGACGCGCAGCAGCCGAGCGGCTGGAGCACCCAGCGCCTCGATGGGTACCGCCAGCAGGGCGACCAGTGTGACGACGGCGGTCAGCAGGCACCGTCGAGCGAGACTGGATTCAACAAAGCGCTTTTGACTCATGGCTTACTCGCGTTTTAGATGGTTCTCGTTGCCAAGCTCAAACGATCTTGATGGTCACGCTGAACCCACCGAACCGGATGGAATCGCCGTCGGCGAGTTGGACTTGATTGCCGGGCTCGAGCTTCATGTCCCCCCGATAGGTCCCATTGGTGCTGCCTAGATCTTCGAGCGTCATTCGCCCCGGTCTTGCCGAAGCGTGAATCACCGCGTGGCGCGACGATGTCGTGGGGTGATCGATTTCTATGTCGAGCCCTTCGGCCGCGTCGAGTCGGCCGATCACATTGCTGCCTTGATACAGCTGCCACGCCTGACCGAGCTCGTTTTCGTAGCTGACGAGAAACCCCGCCAGCACTCGTGGGGGCTTTTGACGAGCTCGGTCTGGCTCGGTGTTGGC
>CBFGRJ010000450.1:0-5762 GCA_965651135.1 uncultured Myxococcales bacterium | reverse complement strand
GGCCTGCAAAAGATGATGAAACGCCTGGAAATAACCCCCCGGCGTTCGGCTTTACGCCGGGTCACAAGCGGGCTAAGCGATGCTGAATGAAGCGTGGCTCCGTCCTCGCCGGGCCTGTCGCACGCCCGGTGCTCAAGTGGGCTGGTGGAAAGCGTCAGCTCCTCGAGCGAATTTTGCCCCTGTTGCCGCGCCAGATTGAGACCTACTTCGAGCCGTTCGTAGGGGGAGGCGCCGTTTTTTTCGCTCTGGCGAGCCAAGGTCGCTTCAAACGCGCGGTGCTGGGAGACCGGAACCCGGACCTCGTGGCGGTGTATCAGGCGCTGGTCGAGGACGTCGACAGCGTGATCCGCATCTTGCGCAAGTACCGCTACGACGAACAGGAGTACTACCGGGTCCGCGAGCAGCGGCCGCGCAGCCTGGCCGCTCGCGCAGCCCGCATCATTTACTTGAACAAGACCGGGTACAATGGGCTCTACCGGGTCAATCGTTCAGGACATTTCAATGTTCCGTTCGGGCGCCACAAGTCTCCGATGATCTGTGACGCGGACAATCTCAGGGCGGCCGCGGAGGCCCTGCGCCGCGCGGAGGTGGTGAGCGAAGACTTCGAAAACGTGTGCAAGCGCGCGCGCCCGGGCGATGCCGTCTACCTGGACCCCCCGTATCTCCCCATGTCCCGCACCTCGAACTTCGCCGCGTACGATCCGTTGCCGTTCGGCGTCGATGAGCACAAGAGGCTGGCCGCCGTGTTCGAGCACCTGAAACACCGCAAGGTCGCCGCCGTGCTCAGCAACTCGTTCACACCGCAGACGGCGGAAATCTTCGGGCAGTTTGCCTACGAGCGGGTCCCCGTCAAACGCCCCATCAATTCGAAAGCCAACCTTCGCGGACCGGTGGACGAGATGCTGGTGGTGACGCGCAACGGCATGCGCTCGCGTCGTTCCTCGGGTCGCTGAGGATGCGTCTTTTGTATTCTTGGCTATACATTAACCGGCGCGATTGTATACTTCGCTATACATGCCGACTCCCCATCGCGTGACGGTTTCGACCGCTCGAGCCCTGCGAAAGCTAGGGTCCGATCTTCGGGATGCCCGCCTCAGACGCCGGCTCTCGATGCAGATCGTTGCCGACCGCGCGCGGACGACTCGTGCCACGCTGACGCGCATCGAACGTGGCGATCCGAACGTGGCCATGGGAATCTATTGCTCCGTGCTCAATGCCTTGGGGCTGCTCGAAGGAATCGAGCTGCTCGCCGATGTCAGCCGCGACCGCGTGGGCATGGAGCTGGAGGCAGCACGGCTACCTCGGCGAAGACGCAGGAGTGAGCGATGACCGACGTCGAGGTTCGCCTTGGAGCGCTGAAGGTCGGAACCATTCACCGCTACGCTGCGACCGGTGGGGAGCGGATCGCGTTTCGTTATGCGTCGGAGTGGCTGGGCTCAGAGCTAGCTTTTGCGATCGACCCGGAGTTGTTCCTGGACGCTCGCACTACGTCACCTGCACGCGGTGGGTTGTTTGGAGCCTTCGCTGACAGTGCGCCGGATCGTTGGGGACGACGGCTGATGCAGCGGCGCGAACGCCATCTAGCTGAAGCGGCAGGCCGTGCGGTGCGCAGCCTGAGCGAGCTGGACTATTTGCTCGGTGTGTCCGATCGAGCAAGGCAAGGGGCCCTACGGTTCGTGGTCGATGGGCGCTACCAGGCCGAAGGCGATGAAGTGCCTCCACTGCTCAAGCTGGGCGCACTCTTGGACGCGGCCGATCGGGTGGCGCGCGACGAGGACACCAGCGAGGATCTTGCCCTATTACTGGCGCCCGGCTCGTCGCTGGGCGGCGCGCGACCCAAGGCCTCGGTCCTGGATAGCAACGGGGAGCTGGCAATCGCCAAATTCCCTCGCCAAGACGATGAATACAGCGTCGAGCGCTGGGAGTGGATCACCCTTGAACTGGCACGTCGTGCGGGCATACGCGTGCCTGATGCGCGACTGATGCGGGTCGGGAACAGAGACGTTCTCGTTTCGCGGCGCTTCGATCGACTGGGCAGTGAACGAGTTCACTTCGCCTCGGCGCTCACCCTGCTCGGTCTCAAAGACGGAGACCAGGCGAGTTATCCAGAAATCGTGGAGATACTGCAGCGCGAGGGCAGTAGGCCGAAACAAGACGCTGAAGAAGTGTTCCGTCGCATGGTGTTCAACATCTGTGCCGCCAACCTGGACGATCACTTGAGAAATCACGGCTTTCTGCGGGAGTCGTCTGGCTGGACGTTGAGCCCCGCCTACGACCTCAACCCGGTTCCTGCGGAACAGCGGCCGCGAGTGCTTACGACCAACATCACTCTCGATGACGCCACGGGCTCACTCGACGTGGCGCGGGAGGCGGCCAGCTACTTCGGATTAGGCTGGGCGCAAGTGGAGCGCATCGTTGGCGAGGTGTCGTCGGCGATTGGGCAATGGGCTAACGTGGCTCGTGGGGCCGGAGCACCGCGCGCCGAATGCGAGAGGATGAGGAGCGCATTCTTGACTTGAGGTTCGTCGCTGCGCTTCGCCACGGGCGTGGCGTTCATGCCGAATCTTCGTTGAGCAGTTTTGATGGACGATCGCGGATCTGCCGTGCTTCGGCATGGGCATGGTCCATGCAGCGACTTGGGGACATGTACACCCGGTCTCAAGAACAGTATCGGATTCCAAAAGATCGGTCGCACATCGCCTGGTTCGTGTTGGGCTTGATTTTCGTGCTGATTGCAGCGGTCCTCATCGTTGGCGGCTTCGTCATTGCCGACAAGAGGGCGCCCACGCCCACCGAATTGGACGCGACCGGCACCACCCTTCCGTAGGCGCATTTTTTTCGGCAAATAAGCACTAGGTTGCGTCCTGCCGGCGCTGTCTTTACGAAGGTGGCATGGCGCCTGCGCGAATCGTGTCGTTGTTACCCAGTGCTACCGAAATCGTTGGAGCGCTGGGCCTTGCCGACCAGCTCGTAGGTGTCACGCACGAGTGTGACGTGTGTCCCGACGTCCAGGGCATGCAGCGGCTGCTGGCTCGGGGCGTGGAACGGGTGACCACGTCTCACATCGATCCGCACGCGCTCAGCCAGAGCGCCATCGACGGTGCGGTCAGGCAGTCGCTGTCTTCGGGGCTTTCTTTGTACGAATTGCGAGAAGACGCGCTGCGGCGTGCCCGCCCTACACTGATTTTGACGCAGGCGCTGTGCTCGGTCTGCGCTCCCGCCCACGACGAAGTCGCCGAGGTGTGCCGCCGCTTGGGCGCGGCTCTGGCGGACGACGAAGGCAGCGAGCCTACGGTGATTCACTTGGAGCCGGCCACCCTGGCCGGCGTTGCAGCCACCTTCGAGACCGTGGCCGCGGCGGCGGGCGTGGTCGAGCGCGGTCGCTCGCTGCGCCAGGGGTTCGATGATAAACTGCGGGCGCTCCGTGCGGTGACAGCGACGACGTCCAGGCCCAAGGTGCTGCTCCTCGAATGGCTGGAGCCTCCGTTCAATGCGGGCCATTGGGTGCCGGAGCAGATCGAGGCAGCCGGTGGCAACCCCGTGACCGGTAGCTCTGGGAGCCATTCGCGGCAGCTCGGTTGGGACGAAATCGAGCGGGCGGACCCCGACGTAGTGGCCGTTGCCTGTTGTGGCTTCGACCTCGCACGCAACGCCGCCGATGTCCGAGCGCTGCTTTCGTCGAGCGCGAGCGAGGCCGCCCTGCGCCTCCGGAGCTTGCGGGCGGTCCAAGCAGGTCGCCTGTATGCGCTCGACGGCAATCGCTACTTCGCGAGGCCGGCGCCCTCGCTGGCCGTGGGGGCTGCCGTGCTCGCCCGCGTGATTCACGACGGCCAAGCGCCTCTCGTCCAGCGCCTCGAGGCGCTCGGGTTCTTGCCTCCAGAAGGCGAGGCTTGGTCCAAAATCGCCGCTGCGCCCGTGTCGCGAGCCGTGCCAGGCGGCCAGCGCGTGAGCTTTGTCGACCTGCACGAACGAGCCTGCGCTGCAGGTGAGCTCACCTACATCGATCCCGAGACAGGCTATCGCGTCTTCACTCGCCTGGGGCTCGAGCGGCGCGGCAGTTGTTGCGGCTGCGGTTGCCGCCACTGCCCCTACGGCCACGTCAACGTCGTGGACAAAGCAGCGCGCATTCAGCAGCCAGCATTCCTGCATCGCCGCCCCGGCGCGGACCGCGCGAAAAGCCGGCATGTGTTGTTCTGGTCGGGAGGCAAAGACTCGCTGTTGGCGCTCAGAGCGTGGCTGCGGGCGCGCCTCGAACGGGCTTCGCAGAGCGTGGGTTCGGCGCTCGATTCGTTGGTCCTGCTCACGACGTTCGACGCGGCGACGCGTGTGGTGGCGCATCAAGAAATCTCCATCGCCGATATCGAGCGGCAGGCACGCGCGCTCGGGCTCGACCTCGTCGGTGTCCCGCTGCATCCGGGCACCGAGTATCTGGAGCGCGTCGAGCGAGGGCTCGAGCTCGTGACCCAGGAGGGGGGCCGCATCGAGTCGCTGGTGTTCGGCGACCTTCACCTTGCCCACATCAAAGAGTGGCGCGACGGAGCGCTGGCTCGGTTTGGGGCTGCGCTCGACTATCCCCTGTGGCAAATCGACCAAGAAGTGCTGCTCCGCGATCTGGCCTCCAGTCAAGTGCCGTGCGTCGTCTCGGCCTGCCCCGGTAGCCCCTCGCAGCCGTCAGCCGACGGCGTCGCGGTGGGGCAGCCGTTCGATCGACGGCTGGTCGACGCCGCCAAGCGGGCGGGCTGGGATGCCTTCGGCGAAAACGGTGAATTTCACACGCTGGCCCAGGTGTGGCAGGTTCCCCCGGAACGCGCGCTCGGGATAGAAGCGCAGCGGAATCGAGCCGGACTAGCTACATGAGAAGGGCAGGCATCGTTGCCGATGAGAAGCAGGCGCAGCGCCTAAGCGACTACCTGCTGGCGATCGGCATCAAGAACCGCGTCGACGTGCACGACGACGGCGCCCATGTGTGGATCTACGACAGTGAACGCCTCGAGCAAGCTCGGCAAGAGCTGGCCGAGTTCACCGCTGATCCGGACAACCCGCGCTACGCTCGGCGCCACGAGGCCGAAGCCATTCGCAAGCGGGAGCAGCGCGAACAAAAATTGGCGCAGGACCGCTACATCGACGTGCGCACCACCTGGGCGAAGCGCGGCAGTGCAGCCTCGGCGCCCATCGTCGTGGGTCTTATCGTGCTGTGCGTGGTGCTTTTTTTATTGCTTCATTACGGACCTTCGGAGCTCGCGGTCTACTTCAACTACTTCATGTTCTCTCTGGCGCCCGGCCTCGCGCTGAGACACCTGCAGGAGGGCGAAGTCTGGCGCTTGGTGACGCCCGTGCTGCTCCACGGCAGCGTGCTTCACCTCGGGTTCAACATGCTGTGGCTCTACAGCCTGGGTTCGCAGATCGAAATTCAGCGCGGCAAGCTGAAGTTCGTCGCACTGTTGCTGTTCCTTGCCGTGAGTAGCAACGTGGCCCAGTACCTGTGGGCAGGACCGAATTTCCTCGGCATGTCGGGAGTGGTCTATGGCCTGTTCGGCTATGTCTGGATACAAGCCCGTAGCCTGCCGCGGCCGGACGTGTGGGTCGACAAGAGCACCGCGGTCGTCCTCATGGCTTGGCTCGTGATCTGCATGACCGGCCTGCTCGGTCCCATCGCCAACGCGGCGCACGTAGGCGGACTCATCGCCGGTGTGGTCGCCGGCTCTGGGCCATACCTCCGGCGTAAACTCTGACCCGCCACGCCCATGGCCGCGGCATCAGCG
>CBFGRJ010000449.1:0-5762 GCA_965651135.1 uncultured Myxococcales bacterium | reverse complement strand
CGTTCAGGTGCTTCGTCAGGCGCAGGGTGGCGAGACACCAGTGGCTCCACGCGCGACTTGGCGCCTTCGACGTCGTCCAAGAAATCTTGACGGAGCGCAGCCAAACGGCTCTGCACCTCGCTCAGTCTCGCGCCACGAGCCACCTCGAGCTCGCGAGTCAGCAAGCTGAGCTCCTGCGACGACTTCCCCAAGCGCTGATAAGCCTTCGACAGCGGCTCACCCAAGTGCACGATGAGATCCCGCGAAGTGAGCAGCTCCTCCGCCTCGTCCAGCCAGACCTCGTCGGCATCGTCGAAACGGAGCAGCAACGCCAGCTGCTGAGCGGCTTTCGCATGCTCATCTGTCTCGCGGTACAACGTGAACAGCGAGCGCCGGAGCTCACGTTCCCTGTCGAGTGGTATCTCCGCTGATCGCTCGAACCGATCTTCGAGCAGGCGGACGAGCTCGCGGTTTTTCCCCGTCGACTCGTAGTACGTTCGCACCGCTTCGAACGCGTCCTCGTCCGTTGGGTCGATCCGAACCAGCTCGTGCAAGAGCCACGAGACCTGCTCCTGGCTGTCAGCCAGCTGACTCAACGCTTGAACCCCCTGCCTCACGCGCTCGGCGCTGGCGGCGGGGCTGGATTCCTGGGCAGCAAAGCTCAGATAGAGCCGAGCCAGCTTGACGGGATCTTTCGCTTGTAGAAACGACTGGGCCAGTGCGTCGAATTGGTCGGGATCGATGGCTGGTAGAAGGCTAGTGCGGCTCGTTGGTGCGGAGGGATCCGTCATCTTCGTTGGGCCTGGGTGGTTTGTCTTGCTAGCGAACAGTCACGCGATGCGAGGTCACATTTCGGTCTCGTGCACCGCAATGGCGTGAGACAACAAAGCTACAACATTTGTCTGACCGCGATCGTTCCATTCGAGAGAATTTCCGGGGTGCGGCCGGCCCGCAAAAAATCGGTCCGAGACCGATTCGATGGGCAAACGGGTCCCGCAAACCTGTCCGGCAACGTGATCTTTTGCGCGCCATCGAAGTACCACGTCAGAACCCATACGACAGCGGCTCTGGCCAGCAGCAGCCCCGCCTGCGCACCTGCGCAGCGCACCGAGCGCGACTTAAAGAGCGATGCCAAGAGCGATGCCAAGCAGCTTGAAAAATTGCAAAGGCCCGCCTACAGGATGTTTGCCCGATCGTACGGGGCGCGTGTATACGCGAACATCCATGAAGGCCATCGGCTGCCTGGTTGTTGGCGCGCTCTTGGCGCTCATTCCGGCGAACGCGTTCGCCGAGCAGCCGAGAGCACCCGAATGGTGCGCGCCCGAAAGCGAGACCTTGTCGGAGGGGATGTGCTACTTCGATCCTCTCGTATCGCGCAATGACGAAAGCGGCGCGGCGGCCGACACGCTCATTATCTTTCTGCACAGCCTGGTCCGCACGAATTCGGATTGGCAATACGAGCAGCAGCGGTTGATGATGCGCAACGCGACGGCCCTCGACTTTGCCGTGTTGATGCCACGCGGTCGTCCCGGCATCGGCCCCGGGCGTGCTCCCAACGTGCTCGCCTGGCCCGGGTCGCCAGCGATGCAAGACGCCGTCGAAGCAGCAGTCATTGCCGAATGGGACAGCGCCCGCGCTCACGTCGAGCAGCGTCAGGGGCGCGCCTTCAAGCGGGTGTTCGTGTTCGGGTTTTCCAACGGCGCGTATTACGCGACCACCCTCGCTGTGCGCGATCGCTACAAGGCGGATGGCTACGGCATTTTCGCTGGCGGTAGCGGCAGCAAGTACAATCGCTTGCTGGCCAGCCGCACCGAGCGGCGCGCCCCCATCTTCGTGGGGTACGGCACGAAAGATCCGGCTCGCGGTCACATGGGGTCGCTCGCGCGCATGCTCGCCGATCTTCACTGGCAGCACCGGGTAAAGACTGCGCCCATTGGTCACTGGGTGAGCGACGCCCAGTTGCAGGCGGCGGTGCGGTTTCTGAGAGGCGAATCGAGCGTAGCTGCGGGGCCCGCCGAACGGGCAAGCTCCGAAGCTTGGTAGCCAACTCGCAGTCCATCCAGTACACTGTGGCGGAGGTATGAGCCGCCTCGCTCCAAGTTATCAGGTCGACCCGCTCGATCCACGGGCGCCGAGTCAGTCGGTGTGGGACGCGCTCAGCAGCGATGAACGACAACGGATCCTCGATGCGCTACCGTCCGAGCTCGCCAGCGCAGAGCCGCCCGAAGGGGATGCGCACGCCAAGCCGAAGCATCAAGCTCGTTCGACGCTGAGCGAACATTTCGGTCGACTCGGGCGCCGCGTGTATCTCGCGAGTGAGTTGCCCGTTTACTATCCCGACGAACCGGTGTTTGCGCCCGATTTGCTTGCCGTGCTCGACGTAGAGCCGCACGACCGCGATCACTGGACCGTCAGCCACGAAAAGCGAGGCCTGGACTTCGTGCTCGAGGTCCACGTTCGGGGGAGCGCCAAGAAAGACTTCGAAGACAACGTGGTCCGTTACGCCCGCTTGGGTATTCCGGAATATTTCGCCTACGCCCCACGCCTGGGTCGCCTCGCCGGCTGGCACCTTCCAAGCCCCGAGGCGCGTGCCTACGAGCGGGTCATTCCGCAGCAAGGGCGCTGGCGCTCCCAAGTTCTGGGGCTCGATCTTGCCCTGACTGAAGGACGCCTGCGTTTTTACTATGGAAGCGCCATCTTGCTCGACACGGAAGAGCTGCTTGCGTCGGTGTCAGCGATGCTCGACACAGCCGTTCGTCGAGCGGAGGAAGAGGCGCGTCGAGCGGAGGAAGAGGCTCAGCGTGCAGAACGTTACGCTGCACGGCTCCGCGAGCTTGGTATCGACCCCGAGGGAGAGAGCTGACAGCTCCCCAGGGTTACCCATGCAGATTCGAACGGCACGGGCCGAAGACGCGGCTCAGGTATGCGAGCTTTGGGAGGTCAACTTTGGCTATACGGAGGCGCGCAATGCTCCCCGCAAAGTCTTTGCTCGAGCACTTTCGTGGGATCACGAATCCCTGCTCGTTGCCGTAGAGGGTGACCGCATCGTGGGCACCTTGATCGTCGGCTACGACGGTCACCGGGGCTGGCTGTACCGCTGCACCGTGGCGCCCAGTGAGCGCGGTCGCGGCGTTGCACGCCTCTTGGTCACGAGCGGTGAAGCGCGCCTGCAGTCGCTCGGGTGCACCAAGGTGAACTTGCAGCTTCACACCTCCAACGAGGACGGTCGGAAATTTTGGGCCGCGCTCGGCTATGGCGAAGAGGCGCGCATCAGCATGGGTAAAGATCTGACCGGGTCGGCGACACCGGGCTCCGATGCGGGATGCTGAAGAGAACCGCGGTTTCAGTTGGAGCGCGCTAGTGACTGCAGGCGTGAGACAAGGACCTTGCGCTCGTCCGAAGTCAACAATGCTCTCGCGACGCGCTCTACCAGATCGACCGGCGCAATCCCGAGACCCCACGGCTCCCTGGTTTCGTAGAACTCGCGAAGGCTCGAGAACGGCGTCGTGTCGGCCCTGCTGAGCAGCTGCCAGACCTTTCTGTCTCGGGCAGCGGCTAGATGCCTGGTCAATTTTTCCAGATCACCATTCGGGGAGAGCAAATTGTTCTTGATGGCTTGTAGCTCTCGCCTCCACCGCCTGGCCCACGCCAGGGTTTCCGTGTTGTCACCAATGAGCTGAGCCTGACCCTCGGTGCTTTCCACTTGCTTCGTCACTTCATCCAGCATTCGATTCTCCTCCTTGGATTGACGTGCGTTGAAAACACGGCGATGCCACGCACAGAGATGCGTGAACCGCGCCTGGCCGACGATCTTGGATAACTCAGACACTCCTACCTGTCGACCCCCTGTAGGACTCGATCGTAAGCGCGCTCACGAACGACACACGATGATGCAGCAGAGCGCTACGGGGCCTGTCGCCACAGTCTGCCTGTCTGCCACGCGGAGGCGTTTGCCGAGTCCGTCAGGGGTGGCTGCTCGCCCCGTCCGACGGCGCGACGGCGTCGGGGCGCTGGCCGATATTGGCTGGTGGCAAGTGCTCGCGGGCCGGAATGCGCAGCGCGTCCGCGTTGGGTTCGCGAGTGATGATGCGCGCCCCCTGCCGGTACGTCAGGTAGTTCCAACACCAGTTCAGCATGACGGCAACTCGATTGCGAAACCCAATCAAGTACCAAATGTGGATCACGATCCAGAGCAGCCAGGCGACAAAGCCGCTCATCTTTAGGCGTTTGGTTTGCAACACGGCTCGGGAGCGCCCCACGGTCGCCAGCATGCCCTTGTCGACGTAGACGAAATCGTCCAAACGCTCGCCTCTCAGTTTCGCACCAATGCTCCGGGCCACGTAGCGCCCTTGCTGCATGGCTACGGGAGCCAGCCCTGGCAGCGGCTGGGTTTCGCCGGCTGGAATCATGCGCGCCATGTCCCCGATGACGTAAACCTCGGGGTGACCCTCGATCGAGCAGTCACCGCGCACTGGCACGCGACCGGCGTTGTCGAGCTCGACACCCAGAGTTTCGGAAAGCGTCTCGGCGCGAACTCCTGCCGTCCATAGTATCGTGGACGCTTCGATATTTTCGTCACCCACACGCACACCACCCTGGTAGATGCTCTTTACGGCCTTTCCCAGCTTGACCTCTACGCCCAGAGACACGAGCTGCTGTCGCGCCGCCTCGGCCAGCTTCGGATCGAAGCCCGGCAGCAGGCGATCGAGCATCTCGATCACGACCACGCGAGTCTGAGCCGGATTGATCGAACGAAAGTCGTCGGCCAGCACGTGATGCGCGAGCTCGGCGAGCGCACCGGCAACTTCCACGCCCGTGGGGCCTCCACCGATGACGACGAACGTGAGCAAGCGCCGACGGGCCTCCGCCTGGGTTTCCCGTTCCGCGAGCTCGAACGCCAAAAGCACTCGATGCCGGACTGCAACGGCATCTTGCACTCGCTTCAGCGGTAGAACATGGGGAGCCCAGTCCCGATCGTGCCCGAAGTAGTTCGGGCGCGCGCCTGCCGCGAGAATCAGAAAATCATACTCGAGCCGCGTACCGTCGCGCAGAATCAAGGCTCTTTCGGACAGGGCGACCCTTGCCACCTCGCCAAGCAGGACTGTCACGTTGTCTTGGCCCGTGAAGACACTGCGGATCGGCATAGCGATATCGGCAGGCGACAACCCGGCCATGGACACCTGGTACAAGAGTGGCTGAAACAGGTGGTGATTTTCCTTGTCCACCAGCGTCACACGTACCGGTTCCTTGGCCAGGGCGCGCGCCGCATTCAGGCCGCCGAATCCACCACCCACCACGACGACGTGAGGCTGAGACCCCGCGGACACTGGTCCATCTTCGGATTCCATGCCGGCGCTGCAATGCAATATTCGTTCGCAATGCGTGGACAGCTCGGTCGTGCAGGGCACGGTGCAAGAGTTCTCGGTGTGCGTGCCTCCGCGCCTCACTGAGAAATAGTTGCGTGCTATAGTCGCCCAGTGACGACATCGACGATGGTCATCGTGGGCATGGGCGAGCTGGGGTCCGTGTTTGCGCGGGGCTTCCTCGAGCTGGGTCATCCCGTCTATCCCGTTACGCGCAAACAACAAGTGAGCGAGGTCGTCGAGGCGGCTGAACAACCGGAGCTGATTCTGGTCTGCGTGGGCGAGGCCGAGCTCGGGCGGGTGCTGGCCGATATACCCGCCTCGTTCAAGGACCGGGTCGGCCTGGTTCAGAACGAGCTGTTGCCTAGAGACTGGCTGCGCGCTCGCATCGAACAGCCGAGCGGAGTCGTGGTTTGGTTC
>CBFGRJ010000448.1:0-5763 GCA_965651135.1 uncultured Myxococcales bacterium | reverse complement strand
TGCCGGTATTCATGCCCTGACCGCCGGCGGGGCTATGGACGTGTGCGGCGTCGCCAATGAGCAGCAAGCGTCCGCTGCGATACGAGCGTGCGAGCCGATGGTGTAGCCTGAAGCGCGAGCTCCAGGTCACGTCGAGCACGCGCGAGCGACTGCGGCTCGGCCCTCGGGTATCGAGCAATTGCTGGATGTCGCTGGCGCTGGGTTTTTCGGGCGCATCGTCGAGCGTCGCCACCACGCGGAAAGTACCGGTAGGCAGCGGCGCGACCACGACCATCCCGTCCGGTGAGAAGAAGAGCGAGACTTCGTCGGGTGCCGGTGGGCGATCGAGGTGGACATCGGCCAGCACGAAAGAGTCTTCGTAGCTGGCTCCGTCGAACTCGACGCCAGCGGCGCGACGTACCAGGCTGTGCATGCCGTCCGCGCCCACGACCCACTTCGCTGCAATCACGCGTTGACCGCTGGAACCGCTGAGAGTCACCCGTACGCCGTCTGGTCCCTGCTCCACGCTCTCGGCGGTGACGCCTCGCTGAATGTTGCCCCCGAGCTCGGCGATGCGCTCGGCGAGCACCGCCTCGGTGACGTTTTGAGGCAGCATGAGCAGGTACGGGTGTGCCGAAGGCAAATGCCGGAACCCGAGTCTGAGGAGCGGCCGGTCGCGGTCGCGAATGCTGAAGGCATCGAGCTTCAGACCAAGCGCCGTCATCCGCTCGGCGACGCCGAGGCCGCGCAGGGACTCGAGGGTCTGCGCGTGGATGACACCGGCGCGCGACGTGTTCTGCCCTTGCTGGAGGCGGTCGATGAGCAGGTGCCGCACCCCTCGTTGATGCAGCGCGATGGAGAGCGCGAGGCCGGTCGGGCCGGCGCCAATGATGAGAACGTCCGTCGATTCGTCGGTCATACAGGCTCCTATTGTCAACACATGTTGACTTTTATGCTTCCGCCGCTTGCATTTGTCAACGAGTGTTGGCAAACTTTTCTCATCTTCATGAAACCAAAGAAGAAATCGGATCGGACGCGAGAAGCAATCCTGAGCGCTGCGCGTCAGTTGTTTGCCAAACACGGTTACGAACGGACGACCGTGCGCGACGTGGCCGAACGCGCACACATCGATCCCGCGATGGTGATTCGCTACTTTGGCAGCAAGGACGGCCTCTTCGCGCGCGCGGCCTCGATCGAGCTCGAGCTACCGTCACCCGCGGCGGTGGATCCGAAGCACGTCGGGCGGAGGATCATCGAGCACTTCCTCGAGATCTGGGAGGGCGACAAGAACAAGCAGGGCATGGTCGTGCTGCTCCGCTCCGCGGCGTCGAATACCTTTGCCGCTGCCAAGATGCGCGAAGCGTTCCTCGCGCAAGTCATGCCCTTCATCGCCGGCGTCGGCGATGAAGCGACTGCGGGACGGCGTGCCGGTCTGGTCTCGAGCCAGCTCTTGGGGCTCGCCGTGTGCCGCTACGTCTTGAAGCTGCCACCAGTAGTCGCGCTCTCACGCGAAGAGATCATCGCCGCGCTGGGCCCGACGCTCCAGCGTTACGCCTTGGATGCGACGGCCGGCGACTGACCGAGTGGCGCGGTGACGGTCGCCTGCGCGAGCAGCGGGTGTGGCTGAGCGACTGACGCTGGCCGCCAACTAAAGCCGGCGACACATCCAGACGCTGGGAAACTCGACGTCGAACCCCGCTTTCCGATAAGCGTGCCGCGCCGGCGCGTGGCTCGCATCGGCGCCCGTAGCCACCGTCGCCACTTTCATCCCTCCCTCCTGCATACGCTTCACCGCGAACTCGTACATCCAAGTGCCGATTCCTCTGCCGGCGTGGGAGGGGTCTACGGCATTGAGACCGATCTCTCCCACCAAGGTCTCCTGATTGAGCTGTACCGATACGAAACCTACGAGTTCATCGCCGGACTGGACCACGTACAGCTCCCATCCCGACTCACCCGCCACGAGAGAAGCGAGCAATCCCTCTTGTGCCTCGTCTTCCCGACGCTGAGCCAACTCGTAGATCTCGTCACCCATCACGGCTCTAAACGATGCGAACACAGGAGCGAACGCGGCGCGGCGAATGGCCTCCAGCCGCTCGGAGTCCGCAGCATGGGCAGGGCGAATGTGTAGCTCGGACAAGGTAGGGGTCGAGACTATACGCGCCTTGGTCAAGCAACGCACGTCTCGGCATCGACGCACGCGGTGCCCCAGCGTGAGTCGCGCAGCCACGCCGAAAGCCCGTCCACCGGGAGGGGCTTACTGAAGTAATAGCCCTGACCGAGGTCACAGTGAAGCTCCTTCAATGCCAGGTAGGTCGCTTCGTCTTCGATACCCTCGGCGGTGACAGAAAGGTTCATGTTGCGCCCGAGGTCGATGGCCGAGCGCACGATGGCTACGTTGTGCGGCTGATCGAAGCCAATGACGAAAGACTTGTCGATCTTCATCTTCGTGATCGGAAGGTCTTTCAGATAAGTGAGCGAAGAATGACCGATGCCGAAATCATCCATCGATAGGTGAATGCCTGCGTGGTGCAATTCGGCCAGGGCGCTCTTGGCTCGAGTAGGGTCGGCCATGATGGCCGTTTCGGTGATCTCCAACGTCAAGCGCGAGAGCGGAAAGCCAGCCTTCTCCACCTGTTCGAGCAGGCCCCTGCAAAACCGCGGATCATGCAGGTTGCGCGCGGACAGATTGACGGAAAGATCGAGCGGAACGCCACCTCGCGAAAGCTCCGCTCCGTAACGAAGCGCGGCCACGACCACCCAATTCGTGAGTGGATTGATGAGCCCCGTGCGTTCTGCCAAGGGGATGAACGTGTCGGGAAAGACCAGGCCCCGCGCGGGATGCTTCCAACGAACCAGCGCTTCTAGCCCGACGGTGCGACCCGTGGCGAGGTCGATCTTGGGTTGATAGTGCAACAGGAGCTGGTCGGCGGCGATCGCCGCTCTGAGGTCGCCTATCAGCGCCAGTCGCGTCGGGTCGTAGTGGTCGAAGGCGGACTGATAGTAAAAATGAGGCGCGTGGCGCTCCTTGGCGGTGCGCAGCGCCACGTCGGCGTGCCGCCATAGCATCGTGGGCTCGGTCCCGTCATCCGGGCAGCGTGCGACGCCTATCGTGGCATCTAGCTTGATGGGGATGCCTCCGAGGTCGATGGGGGTCTGCAGCGAATCGTGCACCGCGCCGACAGCCCTTTCGATGTCGGTGTCGGTTCGCACTCGGGGCAAAAGCACGGCAAACTCGTCGCCGCCCAGCGATGCTACGAGGCCGCTGTTGCCAATGGCGTCGCTGAGCCGGCCAGCGACACCGCGCAGAGCGAGATCACCGTTGTGGTGCCCGACGGAGTCGTTGATGTCACGAAAGTAGTTCAGGTTCAACAGCAAGAGCGACAGCTCTTGCCCCGCGGCGAGCGTATCGATGGCGCGCGCCAGGTCGCGATGCAATGCAGCGCGGTTCGGTAGCCCCGTGACGGGTTCGAAATAGGCAAGCTGCTCGATGCGCATCGCATCACGTTTGCGCTCACTGATGTCTTGCATCGTACCGATCATGCGGATCGTGACTCCGGCGGCGTCCCGCATCACGTAGCCGCGGTCCAGAATGTCCGCGTACGAGCCGTCTTTGCGGCAAAAGCGGTAATCTTCGTGCCAGCTGATTGCCCCGGAGTCCGCGGCAGCCTGCAGACTTTCGTGCACTCGCTCTCGATCGTCCGGATGCAAGCGCTCGAACCACCATGTATAGTCGCTCGACACCTCGTCGGCGGCGTAGCCGAACAACCGCTGCACGTTTTCGTTCCACCACAGCGTGTTCGCCTTGATATCCCAGTCCCAAACCGCGTCGTTGGTGGCCAGGTTCAGCAGGCGGTAGCGCTCCTGACTATCGCGAATGGCCCTCATGCGCAGCTCCTGACCTATGGCAATCGACGCGACGTGCGTGGCGATGCCGATCGCCTCCTGATGCAGGGCATTGGGGCTGCGGGCTTGGTCGAAATACAGGGCGAAGGTGCCAAGCACACGGTTTGCCGCATCGAAAATCGGCGTGGACCAACAGGCGCGTAGACCAAAGGCCCGCGCGAGGTCGCGATAGTCGGCCCACAACGCATCCGTCTCGATATCGGTCACGATGACTTGCTTGCCCAAGTAGGCCGCTGTACCGCAGGAGCCTGCCGTGGGACCGATGGCAGCGCCGTCGATGGCGCGCGAATACTCCGGGGGCAGGCTCGGTGCCGCACCGTGACGGAGGTGTAGACCGTCTGCGTCGAGCAGCAACACCGAACAGCGCGTATCTTCGAGCACCTTCTCGAGAAAGAGCACGAGCGCCCCGAGCGTGTGCTCGAGCGAGAAGCCGCGCGCGATGAGCTCGATGACGTGGTTCTGCCCCAGCGCGAGCTGCGTTGCTGCCTGCGTTGAAATCGCCATATTCCTCGCTGTCCGCTGGCTGGCGTCGACGAGGCCCCGCTCGGATCCGGAGCCCCCCACGTCATGCCCCTCGTTGGGCAACCTGTCACATTGTACCTCAGCAAGCCAGGTGTTCAACGGCCACGCTGCCGCCCAGCGAGGCCGTGCCCACATAGTGAGCCGATGTAGCGACCGTCACTGCGCCTCGCAGGTTCGTCCTTCACCGAGTGCGGGTGACCCAGTATGCTGACCCACCATGTGGGTAACTCAGCGAGCACTTCCTTCGTTGGCAGGCACCGTTGCCTAGGGTGCTGGACCCCGAAGCTCGCCGAGTCGAGCTCATCGAGCGTTGGGTGCTGCGAGCCAAAGCCTTCGCGGACGCCGCGCAAGCGACGCACGCGCCGCTGGCCATCGTGGACTGTGAAGTGCCTCGGGCGGTCAAGCAGAATCCGGTCTCCGTCGATGAGGTCCAGTTGAGCCTGCATATCCAGTGCCGGATCGACACGCCCGGGCGTCCTCCCACGCTCGGGGATGGCGCCCCCCACTGAATGGGTGGGACACCGCCGAGTCCGTGGTATCACGCCGTGGCCATGGCCGCTGTGAAGAAGAAAGCGCCCACCAAGCCCACCGAGCCCACCAAGCCCACCAAGCCCACCAAGCCAGCCAAGAAGAAGGCCGAGGCGCCCAAGAAGCCCCGCATCTTTTCGATCTCGTTCGCAAGCGTCTATCCGCTTTACCTACAGAAGGCTGAAAAAAAGGGGCGAACCAAGCTGGAGGTCGACACAGTCATCGCCTGGTTGACGGGCTACAAAGGTAAGGCACTCCAGCGTGCCCTCGACACGAAGGTCGACCTAGAAACATTCTTCTCCCAGGCCCCTCGAATGAATCCGAACGCGCGGCTCATCACCGGTGTCGTCTGCGGCATTCGCGTGGAAGACGTTGCTGATCCGCTGATGCAGAAAATCCGCTACCTCGACAAGCTGGTGGACGAGCTCGCCAAGGGGAAGGCGCTGGCGAGCATCCTACGCGAGTAGTCCAGCAAGCTCGACCGTCTCCCCCGTGGATCGCGACTTGCAAGGCAAAGCGCGATGCCAAGCGTTCGCGATTGGAGAGCGACAGTCACCCAGCTTCATCCCGAGCATCTGTTCGACAAGTTGGAAATAGGTGGGCTATCGGCCATCGAACGGCGCCAGCTCCACGCGCACGCCGCAGAGTGCACGGTGTGCCGCTTCGAGCTCTTGGTTCGCGAGGACCTGGCGAGCGAGGTTCTGCAGCAGCGCTAGGGAACTGTGGACACTTTGTGAGCTTGACATGCGTTCAGTATGGCGTATGTTGGCGTGCATGGCAGCTCGAACGGCAATGACGCGCGCGTGTTGGCGTCGATTGAAAGGCCGT
>CBFGRJ010000447.1:0-5769 GCA_965651135.1 uncultured Myxococcales bacterium | reverse complement strand
CGTGCGCTCGAAACCGAGCGCGCAGAGATCGATCAGCGCTGGGCCGCTTCACCCGGTGTCTCCACCGAAGAGCTCCGTCAATGCTTGCAGCAGTATCGGTCGGTATTTGGCAGGTTGTCGTGGGCAACACCGCAGAGCCAGCCGGGTGTTGCGGGTCGCTCCAACGGGGTACAGCCCGAGGGCGACACGCTCGAAGACTCGGCGCGCGCGTGAAGCCAAAAGGGTCTCGTGAATTTCTGGTGAACGAATAAAGCTCCATCGTCAGTGGACGATGGCCCCGTCTCCATGCGAGCCCGTGCTTGACGCCGCCGGTCAACTCGGGGTCGTCTCGCCGCATAGGAGGCGTCTTCGATGATCCAGCAGTCGACCGCGTGGTTGGTGGTTTCTTTCGTCCTGTCAGGTTGCGTCTTGCAGAACGTACCCGAGCTCGAACCGGAGGGTAAAAAGATCAAGCTCGTGCGAGAGGCGGACAAGCCGCTGGATTGCGAGGTCGTGGCGGACATATCGGGCACGGCCCGAGCGGAAGACGAGAAAGAAGCCAAGAAAGGCGCCGAGAACGACATCCGCAATAGGGCTGCTCAGTACGAGGCAAACTTCGCAGTGGTCGAAGTCGAACGCTCGCACCGGGCGGGAACGGGGCCCTACAAGGAGGTGTTTCTGGGCGGCAAGGCCATGAATTGCACCACCTTCGAAATGCAGGCCAAAAAGGAGCAGCAGGAGGCCGAGGCCAAGGAGCGCGCAGAGCAAGAAGAGGCTGAACGGGCGCGCCAAGAAGAGCTCGAGCGCGCCAAAGAAGAGGCGGAGGCAGAGAAAGAAGAAAAAGAAGGCGAAGACGAAGAGTAGCCCGCTACTCGTCGCAACCGATTCGCGAGAACTCGAGTCCTGCGCCGTTGAACGCCAGGCCGTAATACGAGATGGGCTCGAGCGGATCGCTCACGAACCCGAAGCTCTCGTCACGGACGTCGCGCGCCACCTCGAGCGTGGGCTCGGGCGTTTGGCTCAGGTACCGTTTGAAATACAGGGTTCCGTCGGCGTCGATCCAGCTGACGGCGATTTCGTCGTCATGCCCGGCGACCGCAGGAAAGCCGCTCGCTGGGCTCGACACCCGCACGGGAGCGCTCGCGCTCTCGAGTCCCAGGGCGGGGTCGAGCGTGCTCAGGCTCAGGCCTGCGCTGTCCACCCAAACCAACGCAATACGATTGCCCACGGCCGCAGCGCGGACACGGTGTTCGGGAGCGGTGGAGGCAAGCGCCGCTTCGCTCAGCTCGCCCCACGCCGTCGCTTGCAGCCCAGCCTCGTCGATCTCTAGCTCCGCAAGTAGCAGGGCCCCATCGGCTACGTAAGCCGCCACCCCGCGCTGCCCCAACCAGGCGACGTCAATGGAGGAAATGTCCGCGCCTAGGTCCAGGGGAGCTTCGAACTGGTTGGTGTCGAATAGGGCCAACACACCGGTGGCATCACTGGTGACCGCGGCTACCACCAGGCGCTCGGAGTTGCCCAAGGGAACGACAGCGCCTAGCTCGGGAGCGGCACCCCCGGCCAGAGGAAGGCTGACCACGACGGGCCCAACGGTTGGATTCAACGCGTTGACGTAGTGCAGGGTCACCTGGGCACTGTTCTCTTGCGCTTCACCCAAGGCGATGGCCACCTGGGATGCGTTGGCCGCGACCTTCAGCGATGAGCGTTCCAGGTTTTCAGAGGCGGCAATCGAGTACTCGCTGCTGGTGGAGCTCGCTGCCAAATCGAGCGACTGGAAATGCAAGGCACCGGCATCGAGCCAGCCGAGGCGCCAGAACGACGCCGCGCCCCACCTCGAGAAGCCAAGCTCGACCGGGTACGGTCCACCCACTTCTTCTATCGCCGTCGTGCGATCGACGTGGCAGGGGCCGGGGCCCGTGGCGCCGTCGCCGGCCGCGCCGGCGGTACCGGTCGTCTCCTGACCGCCGCTGCCCCCCGTCGAGCCACTGGTCGTACCCGTTCGACCGCCGGCGCCTCCAGTGCTCCCACCGAAACCGCCCCCGCTCGTGACGGTACCGGTTCGTTCGCCGCTTCCCCCGGCGCCCCCGGTCCCCGCGCCACCGTTCGTACCGAGTGCCGTGGTCCCCCCGGTCGACGTGCTGGACGGGCCGCAATCGTCACAGACATCGCGAGCTTCGAAGCCCACGACGAGCCCGCAGGCTGGCAGGGCCATCAGCGAAAGCGGTAGCAGCCGGCGTCTCGCACCGCCCCAATCCATGGTGAGCATGCTATCAGGCGCCCGCGGCGCTCGGCAATCCACGCCTGCGCGAGCTGCCGGGAGCACTGGCGGGAGCAACAGTTCAGTACCTCCCGACAGGCATTTCCGAAAAACGCTTTCAGGCGCCCGCGAGGCTTGACAGCGCGCCCGGCGCGGCTACCCTCCCGTCCCCCAATCAGGGATTCCGGTCAGTTATGCCCACGATTCAACAGCTTATACGAAGTGGTCGCGAGATCGTCAAAGCCAAGACGGCCTCGCCGGCGCTCGATTCTTGCCCCCAAAAGCGCGGCGTGTGTGTGCGCGTGTACACCACGACACCCAAGAAGCCGAACTCGGCTCTGCGTAAGGTGTGCCGCGTGCGCTTGACCAACACCATCGAGGTGACCAGCTACATTCCAGGCGAAGGGCATAACTTGCAGGAGCACAGCGTGGTCTTGATCCGCGGGGGCCGCGTGAAGGACCTGCCGGGCGTCCGCTACCACGTGGTGCGCGGCACCCTCGATGCTTCCGGAGCCGCAGGCCCCAGCAGCACCAACAAGGCCAATCGCAACCGCAAGCGCTCCAAGTACGGCGTGAAGCGCCCGAAGCAATAAGCAACCGAGGAAACCATGCCCAGGCGTCGAGACGTACCCAAACGCAAGATCACTCCCGATCCGAAGTACCGGGACAAGCTGGTGGCCAAGTTCACCAATTCGCTGATGTTGAGCGGAAAAAAGTCGGTGGCAGAGGGCATCCTCTACGGCGCATTCGACATCATCAGCAATCGCTTCAAGCAAGAGCCGCTCGAGGTGTTCCGCAAGGCGCTCGACAACGTGAAGCCCAAGCTCGAGGTCAAGAGCCGGCGTGTCGGTGGAGCCACCTATCAGGTTCCGGTCGAGGTTCGCCCCGAACGACGCGTGGCGCTCGCGATGCGCTGGCTGGTCAGCTACTCGCGAAGCCGCGGTGAAAAGACCATGCGCGAGCGCCTAGCCGCCGAGCTCATCGACGCTTCGCAGCTGCGCGGCAACGCCGTGAAGAAGAAAGACGACACTCACAAGATGGCGGACGCCAACAAGGCGTTTGCCCACTATCGCTGGTAACGTTCGATTCGTTGCTGGTAGACCCCGAAGGAGCACTACTGAACAGATGCTGAAGAGCACATAGGATCGGGTTGCACGAAGACTCGTGTCACGTCCCTTCGGGACGAATCGATGCACCCCGAACCCCTTCCGGCAAGCAAGCCTCCCCGAACGGTGGGGAGCGAAGGCCCGGAGGGGGTTTCGTTCGTCCAGCGCAGTCGTAATGACAACGGACGGGCGAAAGCCTCCGCTAGACTCAACCTCGAGAACCGAATCATGCCCCGCGAATTTCCCCTAGAACGCACGCGCAACATTGGAATCATGGCGCATATCGATGCCGGTAAAACCACCGTTACCGAGCGCGTGCTGTTCTATACCGGCATCAGTCACAAGATCGGCGAGGTGCACGAGGGCACTGCGACCATGGACTGGATGGAGCAGGAGCAGGAGCGTGGCATCACCATCACCAGTGCCGCGACAAACTGCTTTTGGACGCCGTCTTACGGTCCACTCGAAGGAAAGCAGCACCGCATCAACATCATCGACACCCCCGGCCACGTCGATTTCACGATCGAGGTCGAGCGGAGCCTGCGGGTGCTCGACGGAGCCGTCGCGGTCTTCGATGGCGGCAATGGAGTCGAGCCCCAGAGCGAGACCGTCTGGCGACAGGCGGACCGCTATCACGTGCCGCGGATCGCGTTCGTGAACAAGCTCGACAAGCTCGGCGCCGATTTTCAGATGAATTTGGATTCCATGCGCGATCGGCTCGGTGTGGTGCCCGTGCCGTTGCAGTGGCCTGTCGGTGTAGAAGACCAGCACAAAGGCGTGGTCGATCTGGTCCGCATGGAAGCGGCGATTTTCGACAGCGATTCGTTGGGGGCCAAGTACACCTGGCAGCCCATTCCCGACGACTTGAAGGACAAGGCCCAAGAGCTGCGGGAACAGCTGATCGAGCATTGCGCTGACGTCGACGACGCGCTGATGGAGAAATTCCTGGAAGGCGCCCTCGACAAGATCACCAACGAAGAAATCTACGCCGCCATTCGCAAGGCCACGCTGGCCTTCAAGTGGGTGCCGGTCGTCTGCGGTTCTGCCTTCAAGAACAAGGGCGTGCAGCTGCTCTTGGATGCCGTCGTCAACTATCTGCCGTCCCCACTCGATATTCCGCCGGTCAAAGGCACGCGCCCCGACGACCCGACCAAAGAAGAAACGCGACCGGCCTCGGACGATGCGCCGTTCGCGGCGTTGGCTTTCAAGATCGCCAACGATCCGTTCGTGGGTAACCTGACCTTTTTCAGGGTCTACTCCGGACAGCTCAAGAGCGGTACGGCCGTGCTGAACGCTGCCCGCGGCAAGCGAGAGCGGATCGGGCGCATCTTGCGCATGCACGCCAACAAGCGTGAGGAGCTCAAGGAGTGCTACGCCGGTAACATCTACGCGGCCGTCGGTCTCCGGGACACGCGCACGGGCGACACCCTGTGCGACGAGAAGGCGCCCATCATTCTGGAGCGAATGACCTTCCCCGATCCGGTCATTTCGATCGCCATCGAGCCGAAAACACAGGCCGACCTCGACAAGCTCGGGCTCAGCCTGCAGAAGCTAGCCTACGAAGACCCATCGTTTCGCACCTATACCAACGAAGAGACGGGTCAAACCATCATTGCGGGGATGGGTGAGCTTCACCTCGAAATCATCGTCGACCGGCTCAAGCGCGAGTTCAAGGTCGAGGCAAATGTCGGCAAACCCGAGGTGGCCTACCGCGAAGCGATCAGAAAGCGGGTCGAGAACGTCGAGGCAAAGTTCGTCAGGCAGACCGGAGGTCACGGTCAATACGGTCATGTGAAGATCAACGTCGAGCCGAACGAGCGCGGCGGCGGGTTCGTCTTCGAAAACAAGATCGTCGGGGGCATCATCCCCAAAGAATTCATTCCGTCGGTCGAGAAAGGCATCAAAGATGCCATGGAGCGTGGCGTGTTGGCCGGTTACCCGATGACGGATGTCCGGGTGGAGCTGTTCGACGGCAGCTTCCACGAGGTGGATTCGTCCGGGCCTGCTTTCGAAATCGCCGGTTCCATGGCATTCCAAGACGCCGCCAAAAAGGCTGGCCTGGTCTTGCTCGAGCCGGTCATGGCGGTCGAAGTCGTGACCCCCGAGGCCAACATGGGGGACGTCATCGGCGACCTCAACTCCAGGCGCGGCAAGATTCAGGGAATGACTCAACGCGGTAACAATACGCAGGTGGTCACCGCGGAGGTTCCCCTCGCGACCATGTTCGGCTATGCGACGGACCTCAGAAGCAAGACCCAGGGGCGCGCTACCTACACAATGCAGTTTTCGCACTACGAGCCCGTGCCCAGCTCGGTGCAGGAAGAAATCGTCGCGAAAGTCCGCGGCAGCTGATCGAAGAATAAGAGGAATATATGGCTAAGGAGAAGTTCGTACGCTCGAAACCGCATCTGAACGTCGGAACGATTG
>CBFGRJ010000446.1:0-5878 GCA_965651135.1 uncultured Myxococcales bacterium | reverse complement strand
TCATGTAGGCCTCCTCAGCGACGGGTCCAATCAACTTGGCGAACTCATGGACGTTTTCTGGGTCAGCATCAGTGGTGACGGAAATATACTCCAAGAGCAGGCGTAGCGCATCCCGTCCGTTGGGAGCGTGAGCGATCTGGATGAAAAGATCGCGCCACTTGCTAAAGACGGCAAGCAAGTCGGTGGACTTGGGAGATTTCTTGAGCACGACCATGCAGGCGAGCATCAGGAGGGTCAATGAACGAGCTCGCAGGGTTTCGTCATCGACTGCGCTGAGGTCGTCGAGAAAGAAACGGAAGTTCGGGATGTGGTTGCCGGCGAGCCGCTGGACGTCGTCTGGAAGATCGATAATTTCCGAAAGCTCGCTGGGCGAGGTCCAGCTCTGCTGTCCATGGTGCAGAACGACAGGGATCAGAGCAGGGAGCTGCTTGCTGTCCGGATTGTCCTTGAGGAAAGCATCCCAGAGTAGCACGCAGTATCGAAGCATCCGGAACGGCATCAAGGGGTCGTTCGTGCTCTGGTGCTCGACCAGCACGTAGAGAATGACCTTGCGATCTTGGATGCGTGCCGTGAAGACGATGTCGGAGTAGTACGCCCTGAGTTTGCGATCAACGAGATTGAGATTGGCGTGACGGAGTGAACTCCAGTCGATGCGCTCGGCAATGGCCTTGGGAAGGGCAGAGGCGAGTGCGGAAGCCGCGTCTTCGGTGTTCGCGAAGAACGCCTTGACGATGCTGTCGTGAGGGCCAGCCACGAGCCCATCGAGCCACATCGAACTAGGGGGCGCAAGCGGTTATGGGTGCCCTCGGCGAGGAGTTTTCGGTGTTTCCGATCGAGCTTTCGCTAACGTCATGGACCTGCTGCCCTCGGCTCGTGGCCGACACTTCCTTGCTTCGCGGCAGCCCGATCCGCCACACGCCTTGACAGACTAGCGGCGTTGCGTCAAAAGAGAATAGATTATTCTCTTTTATATGGCCCAGCGACCCAAGCCGGAAGTCCGAGACGCCATCGTCCAAGCGGCGGCTGAAGCCTTCGCCGACGTCGGTTTCGAGCGCGCGGCGTTGAGCGACATCGTTCAGCGCGCGGGGACTTCCATCGGCAATTTCTACAAGTACTTCGATAGCAAGGGTGAGCTGTTCGCGGCGTTCTTGCCGCGCGGGTTCAGTGCGGAGGTCGAACGCCGTATTCGTGCTCAGGTCGAAGCGCTGCGAGGCGAGCAGGACGTCTTCTCGTTGGCGGACGATCATCCCTATCGGCGGGCCTCCGAAGAATTGGTTCGCTTCACGATTGCTCATCGGCATCGCATCGTCTTTCTGTTGCTCCGCGCCGGGGGGACCAGGCACGCGCAGTTCAGGGCGAGACTGGTGCGGCTTTTGGTCGGGCTGGCGCTGGAACACGCTCGAGCCACCTACGCAGGCTTCGCTGCCACCAGCGCGAACAAGCGGGCGCTCACGCGCATTTATACGGCTTATATCACGACGCTGGGGGGCATCTTGGAGCAAGAGCGGAGCCAGCGGGCGATTCGCGAGGCCTTGACCCTGCAGACCACCTATCACCTGTCGGGTCTGAAGGCTTTCTTCCTTGGAGCGCACGACGAGGAGCTCACCATGAGGGATTCACCATGACACTGAACAAGGCTGAGTCTTTCGGCATTGCGAGGACGCAGACGCTACTGAAGCGGCTGATCGAGGTCCCGGATCTGGCACGCGCGATTCAGGCTTTGCCGGCTCCATCCTTTGCAGCGCTCATTCGCAAGGTTGGGCTCGAAGACACCGGGGAGCTGGTGGCGCTCGCGACCATCGAGCAACTCGTGCACGCGTTCGACCATGATTTGTTCGTCAACGAGCATGCGGGAGAGCGCGAGAGTTTCGACGTGGGTCGCTTCGCGGTGTGGCTCGAGATCCTCTTGGAGGCGGGCGACGACGTCGCTGCTGACAGGGTTGCCCAGCTCGACGAAGATTTCGTAGCCCATGCGTTGTCGGGCCTCTTGCTGGTGTTGCAGGAGGACGAGCTTCGGCAGCGACTCGACGAAGCGGAAGTGGACGAATCCCGTCAAATCGACAAGGTGCTCGAGAGCGCGCTGACGGAAGATCTCGACGGGTACGTGCTCATCGCCAGGCAGTCCGACGGCTGGGATGCCGCGCTGAGCTTGCTCCTCGCCTTGGACCGCACGCATCACGCACTGTTGGTGCGCTTGCTGGATCGGTTGGCTCGTGTCGGGAGCAGTACTCTCGATGATCTCGATGAGCTCTCCTCTGTGCTCAGCGAGGGCGATTCGCTGGCGGAGGACGTCGAGGCGGCGCGTGAGGACAGGCTCAGCAGGCAGGGTTATGTCGAGCCACAGGCAGCCCGCGCCTATCTGGCGCTGGCAGCCAAACCCCTCGAGCCCGCTGATGGTGCCCCAGCTCGCGATCCGCTGACCCGTGCCTATTTCCGCGAGCTCCAGCGGAGTCAGCCCGCTGCTTCGGGTGCGGGTCCGGCACTGGGTGCCTTGCCACCTGCGGTGGAGCTCGAGCTCCGCGAGGCAGGCGTGAGCCAGGCGGCCCTGACGAGCCTGACGAGCCTCGACCGCTCGGGGCCGACGAGCGTCACCGATGCATCCAGTGATGGGTTCATGGATCCATTCATGGGCGCATTCATTGGCGCATTCATCGGCGCGTTGCATGAAATGAGCCATGACGAGCCGCTTCTCTTTCGCGAGCGCGTGGAGGAGCTGGCGTACCTGACGAATGTACTCCTTTCAGGCCACGAACGAGACGGCACCCGCTTGCGGCCGAGCGAAGCGGCTGAGGCTGTGTTCGCCACGGTGTGCTACGGCGCCGTCATCCAGCAGCGGGGTTCAGCTGCGAAAGGGCGCAAAACGGCGCTCCAGCGAGCAGAGGTTCGTGAGGCACTTCTGCTATACCCTGCTGACGTGCTCTTCCGGATTGCCAGCAGCACTCTGGCGGCGAAGGCTCGTGCGACCGAGCCGGGCGCTCCGGCGAACGCGCTCCTCTATTCCGCCGAAGAGCTCGAAGCCGCTCTCCGCTGAGCCTCGCCGTTGAGTGTGCCTTCCGGGTCCGCTCGAGAGGAAGTGCGTGAGATCTGGGAGTCTGTGCAGGGCCATCCAGCCAACGCCCGAAACGGGTGGGGTCCAACCGACCTCACGTAAAGGGGCTGTCCGCATGGGCTACGCGGAGCGTGTCAAGGGCGGCAGAGATTGCGCGAATCCGCTCATTTACGGGCGCCGCGGCGCTTGCGAGTGGCGCCTAGTGGCGTTGGCACGTCAGCTGCAGGCCCAGAGCCAGCGACGGCGTCAGAGGACGACGAGCATGCCGGCGGAAATCAGACAATACGGGCATGAGACCGCGACACTCCCTTCGTGCTACGCGCCCGAAGAGACTGGGTCGTTCGTGCGCACGAAGCCACCCTTGCGCACGGCCGAACCCGGCGTCGTGGTGGCTGGCCGCTACATTCTGGACCGCAAGCTCGGCGAGGGTGGCATGGGTTGTGTCTGGTTGGCCTACGATCAGTCGCTGCAGAGTTTCTGCGCCCTCAAGGTGCTGCACGAAAACAGAGCTTTCGACGACGCAATACGCACCAGGTTTCGGCGAGAAGCGACTCTGGCAGCCCGCATCCACTCCGAGAACGTGGTCAGCATCCTCGAGCATGGGGAATGGCAAGGCCTGCCCTACATTGCCATGGAGTACATCGAGGGAGAAGATCTGGACTCGCGGCTGAGTCGGACGGGCAAGCTCGATATCCATGCAACCTATGAGCTGATTCTTCAGCTGGCTCACGGTCTGCATCAGGCCCACGCTCGCGGTATCGTGCATCGCGACATCAAGCCGGCCAATGTCCTGCTGACTTCGGACAATGGCGGCGAGGTGGCCAAGTTGGTCGACTTCGGCGTCGCGAAGCAAGCGAGCTTGTCGCGCAAGGGCGGGCTGACGCACGTTGGCGCGTTCTTGGGAACTCCCGACTACGCCAGCCCCGAGCAGCTCTTGGGTCGAGACGTGGACGCTAGGTCCGATCTCTGGTCGCTGGGGGCTCTCACCTTCGAGTGTTTGACCGGGAGCATGCCGTTCGACGGAGAGACCGTTGCCGAGGTCTGCGAAAAGATTCTGCACGAGCCAATTCCGAGCCTGTGTGCCAAAGACCCGTCATTGCCCGCGACGCTAGACGCCTGGTGGTATCGGGCCATGGCACGCGATCCGAATCAGCGTTACCAATCGGCCGAAGAGTTCGCCAATGGCTTTGCCGAAGCCATTGGCTGTGCGCCCGTCAGTGTTTCATCCCTGCCGCCGCGAATGTTGGAGCCCTCGCCACACCGTGACACCGCGGTGACATCGCCGCGGCGTTCGCTGCGGTACGCGCTGCGCTGGCCTGCACTGGCGCTGCTATGCTTGCTCCTGGTTACTATCGTGGTGTTTCAGGCACCTTGGCCAGGCATTGGCGGGGTTCTCATCGGGAATCTGGCTGCCGTGCCAAGCGATGCGACGCGACCGCAAGAAAGCGCAGCTACCGTCGTGCTCACGCCTCGGACCACCGACAGCCTGCGCCGCGGCGTCAGCGCCGACGCTGGCAACTCCGCGCGTAGCGCTGTCGAGCTACCTGCTGGCACACAACTCAAATGTGACATTGTCGACACCGAGGCGCGCAGTCCCCGGCGAGGCGCTGCCTCGATGTTCGACCGCCAGCGCTGAAGCCACTGCCCCGCCGAACCCGGAATGGCCGGCTCAGTACGGGCCAACCGCGCGTGGAATCCGCCGCCGAAATCCGCTATCGCCGACATGCGCACCTGACTCGGAATCCAGCCGGTTAACTTGCTGTTGAGCGACGGATGTACCGTCCACAGGTAAGAGCCATTGGGCGGCACCCACGCGCTCGCTTCACCCCACCCGGAGCCCTTGTGCCGCGCCGCCGCAACGGTTCCGCAACGGTGAGCGCGTTGGGCTGAGTGTTGTTGTTGCAGATACCCGCGCGATGCCTACCCGTTTCGACCCCAGACATCGCAAGACCCCGTGGGAAACCCCGGAGGGGTATTGTACGCTGGTGCATGGCCAGGCAGGAGCACAAGCCCGGAGCCCCACGTCAGTCGCGGTTTAGTCACCGCAGATGAGAAAGCGCGTCAGCTTTTGTCGATGTCGCGTTGAAATCGCACGAACCGTGGAGAAATCGGCCAAAACCGCGAGGGATGAGAAGCTCGCCTCTGGTAACGAATGCAGACTCGCCGCCTGGCCACTGCAACATCGGCCACTGCAACCATCGACCTGCAACATTGACGCGGCGATATCGACTGCGCCACAGCCTGATTCTGCGCTTAGCTCAAGGACCTATTGCGTAATGCCCTCGACCCTTACTCACGTTCTTACCTCACGCACCGACGACGCCAAACGACAGACTCGCCTTCGCTTCACTCGCTGGGCCCCGGGCGCCCTAGCGCTGGTGCTCCTGAGCGCCGTTGCTTGCGGTTCGGATTCCAACGGAAGCGCTGAAACGACAGGAGGGCCTACCACCGGCACGTCCGCGAGCACGGGTACGACCGGCATGGGCACCACCGGTGCCGCCACGAGCGGTGCGGGGAGCGCTGGCGGCACCAGCGGCGGTTCGAGTTCGACCGCGAATGGGACGACGACGACCGGAACCGGAGCCGGGTCGACCACAGCGGGAAGCAGCTCCGGGCTGACCGTGACGCTCTCGCTCAGCGACGTGATTGGCACGGTTGGCATCGCCGAGATAACGAGTGCCTCAGCGCTTCAGAGCGCGCGCATCGACTTCGGGCGCGATGCGAGCAACTTCGAGTTCAGCGCCACGGTCGATGTCACTCAACCGAACGCTCGCACGCTACTGCTCGGCATGAAGGAGGCCACCACCTACTACGTGCAAGTCTCGGCAG
>CBFGRJ010000445.1:0-5916 GCA_965651135.1 uncultured Myxococcales bacterium | reverse complement strand
CGGTCCAACGCCCGAGAAGGGCGGTGTTGTACGAAACTGTCAACACGCTGTAGAGCGGGGAGGCTCAGGCGGGCACTGCCTCGGAGAACGGCTCGTCCATGCCCTCGAGACGGGGGTCTGGCAGGTAATGCAAGCCGGACTTGGAAGGCGGCGGGGCGGGGACCTTGCGAATGTTGACAGGATGCAGCGCCTCGTCATCGGCGGCTTCGCCATCCCAGGCGAATTCGAAATCATCATCCTGCCCGGTCTCGGGGGGGTGAGCCACTCGAACAGTGACACCCGTCCGGAGGAATGGCATCAGCGAATCCATCGCTGCGAGCAAGTCGAACTGTGGCGACGGTGCACCCATGAGTTCTAGGTTGGCGCCGGCCTTCAGAAGCATGAGTAGCCGCTTGAGCAGGTTGTGTCGGGCGGCCCAAGACTTGGCGGCGTCTCGCCCAAGAACATAGACGACTCGACCTACTGACGTGTTGCGTCGCAACGTGCCCAGGCGGTGAAGCACGCGTTCTGCGAATGCAGCGAGCGATTCCTCGGGACCGCAACAGAGCACATGGTTGATGTCCCCTTCGGGGTGGTGGGTCGTGAGCGCCCGCGCGGCGTCTGCGCCGTACTCCACCACGACTAGGTTGGCTTTCTGAAGCGCCATAGCGCCAGTCGCAGAGCACGAGTTGTGCCAAATTGAGATCGTCACTAAATCCGCATATATTCAGGTGGTTACGGTGGCCGTCCGGGTGGTTGGTCGTGACATCGATGTGCCACTGTGACATCGTGCCGCGGAACGCCATCGGCAGCTGGATCCGACCCCGTCGAGTTTCGCCAGCGAGACTACGGTACACGCAGCCCGTTCATCGGGCCGGAACTCGTCAGGAAACGACTGTGGCAAAGTGCGACTTCGACAAACAATTTTGTCGCTTCTCCGCTGATGACAAATCTCAATGGAAAAAGCGCCAAGCTCGCCAAGGTTGCTTGGCGGGCCTGGCGCTTGGAGGCTCTGCTCGGGGATTGTCTCGATGACTAGTTGGCGCGGGCGAGCTTACGGTACAGCGTCCGGCGATCCAAACCGAGGACCCGCGCTGCGATCGTCTTGTTGCCGCCGACCGCTGTGAGCACTTTGCGAATATAGCGCTCCTCGACCACCTTCATGCTCGGGAGCTCATTGGGATCTTCGCTGAGGCTGAAGACCTCCGTAGGACGGTAGTCGCGAATCTTGCTCGGCAGGTCATCGGGTGTGATCTCGTTGAAGCGAGCGAGCGCCACGGCTCGCTCCATGCAGTTTTCGAGCTCGCGCACATTGCCGGGCCAGTTGTAGTTGACCAAGCGTTCGGCGACCAATCTGCCGATGCCCGTGACATTTCTGCCGCTGCGCTGAGCCAGCCGCTCGAGAAAGCTCTGTGCGAGCTGAAGGATGTCGTTGCCTCGAGCACGCAACGGCGGAATATCTACCCTAACCACATTGATTCGGTAGTAGAGGTCCTCGCGAAAGCGCTTTTCTGCGACTTCGCTCTCGAGATCGCGATTGGTTGCGGCAATCAGCCGCGCATTGAAGGGGACTTCTTGCGTCGTACCGAGGGGGCGCACCTTGCGCTCCTGCAGAGTACGCAAGAGCTTGGCTTGCATGCCGAGCGGCATGTCGCCGATTTCGTCCAGGAACAGGGTGCCTCCATCGGCTTCGACGAACAGGCCGGCTCGGGACGCCCTGGCATCCGTGAATGCGCCGCGGGCGTGGCCGAATAACTCGCTTTCCAGCAGATTCTCCGGCACCGCCGCGCAGTTGATGGCCAAAAACGGGCCCTTTCTGCCGCTTCGCTCGTGAAGCGCGCGCGCGATCAACTCCTTGCCCGTGCCGCTTTCGCCCGTGACCAACACGTTGGCCTCGGTTTCGGCGACCCGGTTGACCACGTCCGCCACGCGTTGCATGGCAGGCGAGCTGCCCACGACGTTCGGCAGTTCCCGCGTGCTCACGCGCTGTCGTAGCCAGCGCAGCTCTTTGGTCATTGCGTGATGGCGCGCTGCTCTTCCCATGGCCAGCGCGAGGGCATCGATGGACACGGGCTTGGTGATGAAGTCGTACGCCCCTACGCGCATCGCCCCAATCGCATGATCCAGGCTGCCGAAGCCCGTCATCACCACGACCACCAGGTCCGGCCGTTTGGCGAGTGCTTCTCGGCACAACTCCAGGCCACTCATGCCCTCCATGTGGATGTCGACCAGGACTACATCGAAGTCTTCGGCTTCGATAGCTGCCAGGGCCTCCTTGGGAGTGAGCCGCCAGGTGACGTTGTACCCGCGCTGTTCCAAGCCGGCTTCCGCCAGCTCGCACATGTCGCGGTCATCGTCGACAACTAATATGGACGCCCTCCCAGCTTCTTTGGGGGTCGACCGGCTTTCGGTTTCAATCGCTTCAACTGCTGCAACAGACATGGTGGAGCTCGCTCTGCACAGTCCGTGCCCAACCGAGAACAGGTCCAAAACAGGTGATTTGCACTAATTGCGCTCCGCTGTGGCGTGGCAAAAATGAGCTCGTATGCTGAGACCGGGGCATAATGCCACAGCTTTGCCTCACCGGGAAGGGGCCACCGCGCTCCATTTGCAGGCGGTGGCCCCTAGCAACCGAATTCCTTTACTCCTCGATTGCTTCTTCGGTCTCGTCGGCAGCCTCGTCGACCTCAGCTTCGACTTCATCCGCCGCTTCATCGGCAGCCTCGGCAGTGTCCTCCGCTGCCTCGTCGACTTCTTCTCCCGCGTTCTCCATGGGCCCCTCGGGCTCCACGGGTTCCTTCTGGTCCGAGCCGCACGCGGCTAACCCGAACGCCATGACCAAACCAATCCCGTAGAACAGCTTCTGCATCTCGTCTCCTTCTTCGATGTAATCCACTTGGTGGTGGCGCACTATGTTCTTGGTCGATCGCCCTCGTAGCCATGGCCGACAAGTGTTGTCGAACAGAGTGTTGCACCTTGGCTACGCTGCGAGGGACTTCGTATTTTTCGTGGCCGGTTTCCGGTTAAGCAAGCTGCATGCCGGCGTAGACTTCATCGGTGCGTACCAGCGTCGCCCGGCTCGAGTCGCCCAGAACACCACGCTGAGGCACGCAGCCTCATGCTTGTACGCGAAGCGCTAAAGGTGGGACTTGTCAGTGCCTGGGTTGCATTGGCGACAGCTCTGCCGCTAGAACACCGCGAGCCACTAGAGTAACCTCGAAAGTTGAGATAGATTGGACGTCGTCTATGCTGGGTGAGGCGTGGTGCTGGAACTTTTCGCGCTCCTTCTTGCGTGGCGAGTAGTGGTGGTTTCATTGGCAAAAGTTCACATCAATAGAGAGTGCTCCAACGAATGACAGGGGACGCGGATCGAGCAAAGGCCGAACTCGCTAGCAAGCTTGCGCTGCTCGATGAGCTGCGCTTGGCCGAGATACGCGCCACCAGCTGCCAGGTGGCTTCAGTGATTGCGCACATGATCGGAACGCCGCTCAACGTGATCGTGGGCAGAGCTGCGCTTCTGCGTGCCAACCCCAACCCTGACAGCATGGTCGACAATGCGCGACGCATCGAGGAGCAAGCGCAACGGCTGACCCAGCGGGTGCAACGGCTGATTCACTACTTGACCGCACCCGAACCCGCGCATGAGGCGCGCGCCACCCGCGCAGTGGTCGAGGATGCGATAGCGCTATACTTGCCCATCGCGCAAGAGCATCGCATCGGCCTCGAATCATCGCCGAACGGGCTACCGGACATCGAGGTCGAGGGCACGCCAACGCTCATGGTTTTGTCTGCTCTGCTCTCGTTGGCCATTCGCACCGCGCGCGATGGCCAGGTGGTGGAATTGCGCGCTAGCGAAGCGGTCGGCGACTCCGGGGTCGTCTTTTCGGTTTGGGCGCCGGCCATGAGGGCGCCTCGTGGCCCCATCGACCGTATGGACCCGCCCGAGGACTATCAGCCCGAAGACGTGGAACGCGAGCAGCTGCTGGCAGTTTGCGCCGCCATAGCCAAAAAGAGCGGAGGCCGGCTCGAAGCGCTCAGCTATCCTGAAAAAGACGGTGTGACCATCCAATTCCAGTGTGCCGCGGCAAGAGGACGAGCGTAGCGCCCGGCGATCCGGTCGCAACGATGCTGCGCTGCGGTCTCAGGCGCTCGGTGGGCCGTCCAGTGTGGCCAAACGCGCGCTGTGCTGGTTGGGTGCCTCTGCTCTGGGCAGGGTGATGCAAAATTGGGAGCCATGACCAGCTCCTTCGCTGGCCGCAGCCACGGTTCCACCGTGCAGAGATACAAGGCGCTGAACCACGGCTAGACCCAGACCCAGCCCTCGATGGTGCTCATCGGGCTCCGTAGAAAGGTGCTGCTCGAAAAGCAAGGGTAGGCGATCGTCCGCGATCCCTTTGCCGGTGTCGCGGACGACGAACGATAGGTGACTCTGCGTCGCCGAAGCCTGCACAGTCACAACCCCGCCGGGTGGCGTGCATTCGATCGCGTTGTGCACGAGGTTTTCGAGTGCTTGCGCGACGAGTTCCGGGTCGACCAGGACATGACCGGGCCCGGCTTCCACGGTGGTTTCGAGCGACACCTTGGCGTCGGCTGCCTTGGCGTGAACCTTGGCTAGTACGGCCTCGACGATCGACGCCATCTCGACCGGTTGCACTCGTGGCACGATTTCCGACGTGAGTAGACGAGACGACTCGACGATTCTGGAAATGAGGTCCGATTGCATGCGGGCATTGCGCTCGATGGCGTGCAACGCCTGGGGAAAGCGATCGGCTTCCAGCTGCCCGCTTCTGAGCAGCCCCACCCAACCCAAGATCGCCTGCAGCGGTGTTCGAAGCTCATGCGAAACTTTGCGCAGAAACGCGTCCTTGAAGGTTGCCATGAGGCGAGCCTGCGATTCTGCCGTTCTGAGGCGCTGCTGCTGTGCTTTGACCGCTTCGATCTCTACGCAGCAGCCCAACCATGTTGCTGCTTCGTCGGAAGCGGGCAAAGGCTCGATCCTGATTTCGTGCCAAAGGTGCTCGCCATCCTGGCGGCGAAGGCGCGCCTCGATGCTGGCAGGCTGACGATTGACGCGCGCCTTGTCGAAATCGCGTTGGGCGCTTCCCGCGTCGTCGGGATGCACCATCGACAATAGGTGATAGGCGCCTTTTTGTGCCTTGCCGGCAAACTCCATCCACCGGCGGTTGAACCAATCGATGCTGCCGGTGTCGTCGGCCGTCCATAGCAACACCGGCGCGTTCAGCGCCAGTTGCTCGAAGCGGTGCTGGCTCACGACGGGGCCCTCGGGATCTCGGTGAGTTTTGGGAGCAGCGCTCGCTCACCTGGACTCACCCGTGCGTCACTAGTATCCGAACTCATATCCACGACATCCTCCCAAAGCAATTTTGGGCCGATGGCGATTCGTTGGAGGTCGCATGCAATTTCCGGCCCCGATGGCTTTCTGACAGTCCCGCCTCATCGTGCCATCGCGGACCGCTCGGTTGCTGGTCGAGCTCTCTCGCTCTACGTGGCAAGCTGCCACAAAGGGGCAAGCTGAAGCGGGCATCGATGGACGGCTCAGCGCGGGCTTTCGAATTCACTGGTGACCTCATTCGGTGGAGTCCGAGCGGGCTTGACGATTCGCGGAGGAGCCACTCTGCGCCCAGCGTCGTTGTACCAAGTGCCTTCCGCAAACATCAGGCGCCCGTCCTCTAGCACCAACACTTTCCAAGGTGCGTAGTAGAGGCTGGAATGATCCTGGACCCAACCGCCACGCTTCCAGACGTATTTGTCGCCGCGCCAGGCCCAGTGTCCGCCGAACCAAACACACCGGTCAGTGGGTGGTGTGCCCGCGACCTCGACCAACGCGGCAGGGGGGAAGTACGGGACAACGAGGTAGTCATCGTTGGCGTGTACGGTGGTCTTCGGTTCGGGAATGCCGGAAGCGCACGCGCACAA
>CBFGRJ010000444.1:0-5941 GCA_965651135.1 uncultured Myxococcales bacterium | reverse complement strand
GTTGGGGCCCCACGAGTAAAGGAATAAACACAGAGTGGGGTTGGGGCCCCACGAGTAAAGGAATAAACACAGAGTGGGGTTGGGGCCCCACGAGCAAAGAAATAAACACAGAGCTGGCGATGGGACTCGAACCCGCAACCGCCTGTTTACAAAACAGGTGCTCTACCGATTGAGCTACGCCAGCAGACATTAGACGCCCTCTATGGCTCGAGCGGAGGCCGAAGCAGCCGCAGGCAGCGCGAGTTGTAAGCGACGATCCAGCACTTGAGTCGGGCCTAGCGTGTTGAAGTTCTTGGCGGAGGGGGTTATTTAGGGGTGAAGTGGGCCATCCCTCTCAGCGGCGGAAACTAACGAGGGTGCTGGCCTTTGGCGCTTGCGAATAAAGAGCCATGCGGGCACCCCACCTTTGCTTCCGACTCGACCGGCCATTAGCCAACGAATTGGAGACACTGCGGGCGGAGACCCTTCGGGCGACCGCGCTCTGGTAGCGCCAGGGGGAGGTCGAGTCAAGCATATTTCATACCGCTGCCCCGCAAAGAAGAAAAGCTGGCTCATTTAAGCAGGTTAGCCGCCAGCCCCGAACCCAACTTGGCCGTTTTTCTGCGTGCTCGGGGGCGGCTCTGGGGCTTCGGTTTCAGTCAGCCGGCCGCTCCACGCAGCGGCTGTTCAGTGTCTGGCTCCCAGCACGCTCTCAGGGGGTGGTGGTTTTCGAGCGCTGGGCGAGATCATCCAGCGCCTGCTGAAGCTCCTGCCTGGAGTAGGGCAACGCGTCCAGTGCCGCCTGTTCGCGAGCCACCGCCTCGTCGAGATCGAGCAGAGCTCGCTCGGCGCGTGCCACCCATGCCGATTTCTCGTCGGTTCGGGCTGCCATCTTGAGCGTGTGGTCCATCATCGAACGCGCCTTCTCGAGAAGAATCGAGTAGCGCAGTCGCATGGCGCCCTCGAACAGCAGCTCTCGCGATCGGCTGTCGGCGCTTTTGGGGGTCGGAACCTGCATCAAGTCTTCGTGCAGGCGCTGATAGAGCTCGCCCACGCGAAACCCTGCCATGGCCGACCAGTGGGCGTCGTGCGCCCGCATCGCATCCGAGTAGCTACTCTGCGCATCCAGCAACAATTGGCAGCGCTCTTCCAAGACCTGCCCGAAGTTGGTTGGGACGGGTACGAACTTGATACGCTCCGCTCGCAGCCGGCGTATTTCACCCAGCGCGTAGTACACCTGAGCCAGATCACGAGGAATCTGTCCCGCAGCATCGAAGCCATTCTCTTCGATGATCGTTCTGGCCTTCTCTACGTAGTAGCTCGCCTTCTGATCGTCGCCCCGCGCCACCAATGACAGCGACTTCGCACCATGGAGGGTGATCCATTCGAAAGGCCCGAGATCCTCGTAGCGAGCCTGTACCAGATCTGCAGCGCGACCGGCCCGTTCCCACTGCTCGAGAAACACGTATAGTCGCACGCTGCGCAAAAGCGCCGCTCTGGCCCAGCGCGCATCGGGAAACAAACTTGCGAAGCTCTCGTAAGTCCTGAGTGCCCGCACCGGCTCTGCACCGAGGTCGCTCGCCGTACCTGCAAGAAAGAGCGCCTCCTCCGCGAGAGGTCCGCGCGGCTCCAAGCGATACACGCGATCGAATTTCTGCCAAGCCTCAGCGTACTCGTGCGCCTCCAAGCTCCTGCGAGCCTCTGCGAAGAGCTCATCGATCGATGTCGCATCGCCCGGCGTGATCACTTGGCGTGGGACGACGACAGGGCGCTCCGGCGCGGCGGGCGCCGATGCTGGAGGACCGGCGTGACCCGCGCAACCCACTGCGAAGAGCACAGCGGGCGCCGCGAGCCCGGCAAAAATCGGTGGCCTCGCAGAGAAAATCACCCCCATAGGGTGTCTCGACAACGAGGTGAGTTCCAGCCCGTCGTGCTTTCGATAACGCATCGCACAAAACCCAAGCATGCAAAGCCATTCTTCTTTCAATGTTCCACGTTTGGCGCGCTGGCATGGCTACTGCTTACACGGCGCGCTGAAGTAGCTGCACGCCATCGTTCACAGTTACGAAACCTACTTGCTCGCCTAGCCGCACAGAGGCCGTGCCCTAGCGGAACAAACGTGCCGGTTGACCGCTGCGCCGAACCCCTTAATCTGAACGTCAGTGGAACACCAACGTGTGTCAGGGGAAAGTAGGCCGACCACGGGCAGCGCCAGCAGCAGGGCGCACGAGCCAATGCTGCCGGGAAGCTTCGCTCACTCGCTACACGCGTCGCTGGGTTCCACGCTGCCAGTGAATGACACGACAGGAGTCCGATCCATGGGTAATTCGTCCCGCGCCATGACCATCAAGACGCTCGAACAACAACACAAAACGCTGGCTCAAAAGGTCGCGCGCCTAGAACGTCGTGCTTTTCTAACACCCTCCGAACAGGTGGAGGTATCGAACCTGAAGAAGCAAAAGCTGGCCACGAAGGACCAGCTATTCGAAATGCGGCGCGCCTGAGAAGCGCGGCCACACCAACGAGGGTTCGGCGAGATGCGACTGCGCCTATAGCTTGACGCAGGCGCCGTCCTGACAGATCTGATCCGTAGGGCACTCGGAGCTCGCCGTGCACTGCTTTGCCCCCGGCACTGGCGAGGGGGATGACGAAGGCACGTCCGTCGCCGGATCGCCCGGAAGCTCTGCCGGAGAACTCTGCGGTAGCGTACTGGTTTCTTCGGCGGTGGATCCGCTCGAGGCAAAGCGGGACGCGATGCCGAATGCCTTGGCGTTCAATTCGCTCAACGTCTCGTCGAGGCGCTTCTTTTCGTGTTCCTGTAGCCCACCCGGGTTGTCTTTCTCGATCGCGCTAGCCAGACCGAGCCAATAGCGCGCGTGCCGGTCGAAACGCTCGTCGTTGCCTCCCTCGACTCGCGCCAGACGGAAATCCGTCATGCCCCTGAAGTATGCATAGCGCGCCTGTTCGTGAGCGCTGAGCGAATCGGTATCTCGCTCCAAAGCGCGGAACAAGGCCAGCGCCTGTGCGTACTGGTTATCCTCATAATAGCGCTGAGCGCGATGGAGGTCGTCCCGGTACGTCTGGCAACCCGACAGTTGAGCTCCCACGAACACGAGCAAAGGGATGAAGGCGCGCAACACGGAGCAAGCCTAGACCTAGAGCGATCGAGGGATCAACAGCGAGCATATTTCAGCCTAAAAATCGGCAAGCCATCGCGAACGGCCCTGCGCTCGCGCGGGCTCATCGCCTGGTAGGGGTTGTCGACTGTCGAGCCCACGCTCGTGCTTTCGAAATGCGGATTATCATCGATGATTGCCTGATACGCGTGCGCTCGCTCTTCCACGTCGGTCTGCACGAATAGCTGCCCGCCCGGCACGATGACCCGGGCAAGCTCGGCAACCATAGCCGGCGTCAGCACGAGCCGCTTTTGGTGTCGCTTCTTCCACCAAGGGTCCGGAAAGTGAAAATACGCTATGGATACCGAGCCGGTCGGGAAGCGCATCAGCGCCTGTCGGGCGTCTTCGCAGAAAACGCGACCCCGTGATCCGAGCCCGCGCGCCTTCAGACGCTCATCGACCAGGGTGGCCCACTTCCGCTTGATCTCCAGCCCAATCAGACGAGCATCTGGGCATGCCGAAAGCCGTTCCAGCGCGAAGCCCCCGCGACCGGGCCCGATCTCGAGCTCGACAGGAAGACCCGGCGCTCCGACAAGCGCGCCCAAATCGTCGATCGGATCGGGCAAACGTGGTGCATTCGAGTAGGGGCTGGACCTTGGTGAAAGCATGTCTGGCCGGTGGCAACAGGGGAGCGGAGTGACGCGACTCTTAGCCCGAGTCCTGACATGGCTCAAACCCCACCTGCAAGCGTACGCGATTCTGGGCGCTGCACTGCTCGTCGTGGCGACCACCTCGCTCGGTGCAGTCTTGAAGGCTACCGGGGGCGAGCCCGCCGTGCCGCTCGATGACGCCTATATTCATTTTCAGTTTGCGCGGTCCTTTGCGAATTTCGCCCCCTTTCACTACACGCAGGGCGCCGCCCCCGTGGCGGGCGCTACCAGCCTTTTGTGGCCCGCCATCTTGGCACCCTTCTTTTGGTTGGGAGTAGACGGTGCGGGCATCGTGTGGGTCGCTTGGTGCCTCGGCTTTGCGTGCTTGGGCCTCTTGGCGCACGAAACGCATCAAGCTGCGCGCCATCTGCTATCGCCTGGCGTCGCCGTGGCCAGCGCGGCTTTGGTGTTGTGCTTTGGGGGTCTCGTGTGGTTGGCGGCCAGCGGCATGGAAGCGCTGGCTTTCAGCTGGCTCTGGCTGCGCAGCGCTAGGAGGTTAGCCGAATACTGCGAGAGCGCGGCAGATGGCGAGCCGTCGAACCGCCTTGCCCGTGAGCTCATTGGCTTGAGCTTCGTGGTGCCGCTCGCTCGACCCGAAGGTACGCTGGTCCCGGCTGCCGCGGCGCTGGTTTTCGCGCTGTTCGGTACGCGGACAACCCGTTGGTTCGCACCAGTCGCCGCGTTGGGCGCGGTGCTGGCGCCCCTTTGCTTTTGGCTGGGCACCGGGGCCTGGTCGACGACGACTAGCCTGGTCAAGTGGTTGCCCAACAACCCCTACTTGAGCCCTGCGGAGGTCGCGCAGCAGGTCTTGGCGAACCTAGCCCTTCTCTACGGTACGCTCCTGAACGGCGAAATCTGGAGTGCATCGGTGGTGCCGACCGGTGGCGGTGTCTTGGCGTGGCTGGCGCTACCCGCGCTTGCCTTTCGAGCTCTGCGCCAGCGGCGCATTGCCCGCGGTGCGGCGGTTCTGGTGGCAGCGCTGGGCATGTGGCTACCGACCACCTACGATACCTTTCTCTGGAACCGGCTGCGCTATCTGTGGCCATTCGCGCCCGCGTGGTTCATCGGATTGGGAGCGCTGACGGAGCTGCTCTCGGACTTGTTTCGCCGCTACTACCCGGCCCTCGAAGAGGTACGACTTTGGGGCATGGGTGCGATCGCCGGAGCCCTGCTCGCAAAGCTGCCCTACGCCATCGACGACCTGGCAGAGAGCTCGGCTGCCATTCGTGACCAACAGGTGTCGCTCGGGCGTTGGGCCCGCGAGCACCTCCCTGACGACGCCATTATCGGCGTCAACGATACCGGTGCGATCGCGTACTTTTCAGAGAGGCAGACCTTCGACATCGTAGGCCTGACGACGCCGGAAGAAGGCCACCATTGGGTTCATGGCGCCGGTTCTCGCTTCGAGCATTACGAGCGACTCGGCCGCGCTCGCCTCCCCACGCACTTCATCGTTTATCCGGAATGGTTCGCGCTCGAACCACTGCTGGGTGAACGGTTGACCGAGCGCTACGTCCCCGCGTCTATCCTCGGAGGCGCAAGAATGATCGCCGCGGTGGCCGACTATACGACACTTGGAACCGGAACGCGGCCTCGGCTAGCTACGCCGGGCGGCACGGTCGTCGACTCGCTCGACGTCGCCGATCTGGTGAGCGAAGCCGCTCACTCGTATCGGCTATTCGATGCCCGGCAGCAAACCAATACCATCGTGAGCTTTCGAGGCTGGGTAGACGGCGCGCGGATGCAACGAACACGCGAGCGTTTCGAGCTCGACCTCACGGGTGCGAAGTCCTTGGTGGGTCGCTTCAGTGCGGATCGCGGCATGCTCGTGTCGGTGAGCATCGACGGACGTGCGGCAGGCGAGCTGTCGCTCACCGAGGCCGTGTGGCAAGAACCCACGCTGGAGCTTCCCGGCTGGGCGCAGAAAGGACGGCGAGTCGTGGAGCTTGTCGCCTCGGGTGGGGGCACGTTCGGCGCCATGCACTATTGGGCGACCAAACCATGAGCCTTGGGTGTCCCTACTGCAGCGCGGGCTGAGTTGCGTTCGATGAGGAACCTGCGCATGAATGGCTAGGGCTTGGTACGAATGTGCGAACCTGGTAGATCTGTGCTGTCCGATGGAACCGGTTGCCGAGT
>CBFGRJ010000443.1:0-5980 GCA_965651135.1 uncultured Myxococcales bacterium | reverse complement strand
GACGGCGCCGACGTTCGTGAGAACAGCTGCAACTGCTCGACCAACGTCGCGAGCTCGGGCTGCTCGGCTTCGTCTTCTGCGCGTTCAGCCAGCGCCTGCATGGCAATGACGGTGGACCCGAGCGCGCTGACGTGCTCCGCGCTGGGTGTCAGCCCAGCCTGGACCAGCGGGGTCAGGGCACCCTCGAAGTGGTGAGCCACTTGCGACAATGTCTTGAGGCCCACCGAGCCGCTGGCACCCTTCAGGTTGTGAGCCAGGCGCATGGCAGAGCGTGCCGCGGCCTGAAGCTCGCCCTCCCGACAATCGGGCAGCGCAGCAACCAGGCTGGCGAGCTCGTCGAACAACTCCCCGACCTCCGAGCGAAAGGCCTCGATGAGGTCTGACATGATGCCGTCGTCCGCCACTCCGCCTCCCGCTCTCGGCTCCGTTCGGTGACGGCTATACCCGCGACACGCCCCGGTTGTCCAAGATCAACTGAGGGTCGCCGAACAACCCCACCACATCCACGATGCTGACTAGATCTTTCGTGACGGCGGTAATAGGTAGATTTTCGCCGCTGGTTTTGGAGGTGAGCTCCTGGCTCAGCTCATCGCTTTGAACGTCGCGAAAGCCCAGCACCTCGTCCACGACTACCCCCAACAGACCGCGCTCGTCCGTCAACACGACGACGGTTCGAGACTCGGACACCTGAGGCACTCCGAGCCAGTGAGTAAGATGCACGACTGAAACCAGCTCACCGCGCACGAGAGCCAACCCCGCCATCCAACGCGGGGCGCCAGGCACCTGCACGAACTTGACGTCATCGAATACCCCCCACACTCGCTCGCTAGGCAGCCCAATGTTGTCCGTGCCGACGCGCACGACAACGATATCGCTCGCAGTCTGGACGCTGCCCGCATCGAGAGGCCGAGCCAGGACGGCTGCACGCTCACCAAGCAGGCGAACGCTTTCAGCGCTGGGGCGGCTGCGCTCTTCAGCCATGATCATTGCGGCGCAAAAGCCGCGCCTCACTTCGATAGCGCGCCACGAAAGCGTGCAGAGTGCCAGGGTCGTTGATCCGAAGGAGCCTGCGCTGCCGCCGAGGCAAGTGCTTGCGCGCCCACGGCGGTACTGATCGATTCGCTGCCGAAGTAGCGAGGACTTTTGCCATACCGAAAGAACGGTGAGCAGGCCCATGAACCGTTGCGCCGACGAGCGCTCGCAACGACCAAGAGGTCCTCCGCGGCTTCCAAGCCGACGTTGGCGCATGCGGAGACGCGCAGGGCGCGCTCGAAGCAGGGGGTGTCGGCGCCACGCCGGGCGCTGAGGCAAGCCCGCAGCGGTTCTCGAAGCATGTCGCGAGGCCCGGGGAAGTCGCGTACCAGCCGAGATGTGAAGTAGAGAAACACATCAGGCGACGGATAATAGCGAGTTCCCAGCAGGTATTCATCCGATAACAGAAAGTCCACCAAGCACTGCCACGATGGCTCTGCGGCGTGGGCCATGCCCATCTGATGAAGTAGGTAAAGCACGTTGGCCAGCACACAGTGGTCGACACGACCGCGGCGGTCGGGATTCGGCCGGTGGTATACCTCGAGCACGCCCGCCTCGTTCGTATTCGAAAGGATCAGCGGCAGCGCCCGCTCGAGGCTCGGGTGCGGGACGCCGAGCCGCAAGCACAACGCGTGAGCGATTGCGGTGCAGTCGAGATCAGCATCCAACAAGGCGCGGTCGTGGAAGAAGTGGACGAACCCATCGCTGGTGAAGGCTTGCTCGGTAGCTGCCAAACAAGCATCGATGACGTCGCCGCCTATGCCTACGTCGAGCAGACAGTGTGCCACTATGCCCGCCGTGAACACCTCTGGAGGGCTCGGATAGGGCCGCGAGAAATCTCGATAGTCCGAAATCTGGCTGGGAAAACCCAGCCCCTGCTCGAACTGCCGTTCGATGAACAGCACCGATTCCTCGAGGTCTTCTTGGTCGGCAGCGCGACGGCCAGGTACGACCAAGCTGTGCGTTTGGCTGTGCATTTGATTCGGCGCGTCTTTCCCCGCCATGTCGCACAATCTAGCACGAGCACCGATATGTCGAGCACGCAAAAGACAGCCGCGCGCACCCGAGCGCAGCTATCCCGACACGCCATTTGTATTTCAGACACTTGCTACATTTGGATCACAAACTGGCGGTTTCCGACACCCATCGTGTCAAATGCATTGGTCACCCCCGTGATGAACCCGCTTGCATTCGCGCAGTTGCCGCGCGCGTTGGTTTCATCGAATCGTTTTGCACGGGTGTGCGGGCTTCAGAAAGATGGGCGAAGCTGCGCAAAAACTGCGCTCGTACTCACGTCGGCGGCGCCCGCGTTCGAGCGCAGCTGTCCAAAGCGGGGAGCAGAAGCTTCCTCTTCACGAAGGTGACGTCTGGCCGTTTGGTGAGGCAGGGCACCATGGCACAAGTACTCGTCATCGACGATGATCCACTCTTCGCCTCGCTCGTGAAGCTGCGGCTCTCGGCCGCCGGACATCAGGTGGCTTACAACGAGGGCCCCTTCGGTGCGCTCACGGTGGCGCGCCGCGGCGGCTACGAACTGATTCTCATCGATGTCCAAATGCCGGATATAGAGGGCCCGCAGCTAGTGGACTGCTTCCGGAGCCGGGGCGTGCCGGGCTTGCGCATCATCCTGATGAGTAGTCTCCCGGAGCACGAAGTGGTGGGCCTGGCGAGAAAGTCCGGCGCCGACGCGGCGTTCTGCAAGACGGCAGGGTTGGACAAGCTCGAGGGCATTGTCAGGTCCGTGCTCGCATCTTAGAGTCCAATTCGGTTTGCCTTGCTAAACGAATGACACGCTCCGGCATCACACGCTCCGGCGCTCTGCAAAACACGATTTCACAGCGCTACGGGCTGCGTCCAAACCGGGACTGGAGCAAGAGCATCGAGCTGGCGATTTCCGAGTTGGCCAGGGAACGGCAGGTCTCTCCGCAAGTCATGGAGAGTGAGCTCTACGTCAACGCGCGCCTGCTGCGCGAGATCGCGGGAAGGCTCACTGTCGAAGAAACGTTCTTCTTTCGCTTCCCAGCGCAAATAGAGTTCGTCGTAGGGCACTTGTCGAGACTGCTCGCGCAGGGTACCGACAAAACAGTCACCGTGTGGTCCGCCGGCTGCTCGTCGGGAGAGGAGCCGTACAGCGTAGCGATCGGTCTGCAGCAGCGCCTAGGCACGGTGCCGGCGCGCGCAACGATCGTAGGCTGCGATATCAACGCGGTGGCCATCGAACGCGCCAAAATAGCCACCTACGGCAAGTGGTCCTTCCGAGGCGTTCCCGAAGAGCTACGCAAGCGCTGCTTCGAACGTGCGGACGACGACAAGTATCGGCTTCACGAAACGTTACGCGGCTCGGTGCAATTCGAGCACCTGGCCATCGAAGAGGCGGCCCAGCGCTTCGAGACAGCCAGCGTGCATGCGGTGCTGTTCCGCAACGTCGGTGTGTACTTCGACGGCTCCGCCCTCGAGCGCTGTTTTAGGCAATTTCATCGAGTGCTGGCTCCCGACGGGCTGCTGGTCTTGGCGGCCACCGATCCCACCCCACCCAAGCAGCTGTTCGCCAGGGTCGCAGGCAGCGTTGGGATTTACCGCCGGGCAAAGCAGGCGGAGAAGCGCCCACACTCACGCGCCCTCGACGGCCAGCCGAAGGGCACGAGCCCAACCCAAACCGTCGAGCGCTCACCACAAACCTTGCGCCCGCCACCCAAGGTCGAAGCGCTGGCACTGGGCGATCGCGGCCATTTGCTGCACGCCATCGAAGCGGTGAATCGCTCCGCAGCCGCGGATCCGACCGATGCTCAATCCTTCTTGCTGCGAGGCCAGTTGCTGCTTGCGGACGGTCAAGCCGCGGCGGCCACGGAGGATTTCCGGCGCGTGCTATTCCTGAAACCCAACCATCGCTTGGCAAGGTATTGGTACATCACCACGCTACATGTTTCCGAGCAAACCAAGCGCGTCAGGGCTCAAGTGGCTGAACTGCACCGCCAACTCGCCCAAGCGCCGGACAATGCCTTGCTGGAAGACGGCACCACGACGGTTCGGGAGTTGCGCGCGGCCCTGACCACCTTCCAGGGGCTCTACGAATAGGGTCCAGGCGGCTCAACGGTACGGGTTCTTGGTCGTGACTCGATCGGGTGCCGCGACCGGACCCAAGGATGTCTTTGCCGGGGGGCGGGAGGCCCGCTTCGTGGCCCGCCGAGCCTTCGTGGACGAAGCGCGTCGCGGCACGCTGGCGCTCGATGCGTCTGCCTGCTCCGGCGCCGGTTGAGCCGGCTCGCTTTCGGCCACTCGAGCGCTGGAGGATGCACTGGCGGCGACCAGGGCCGGAGCGACCGCTGGCGCGCTGGCGCCAGCCCCCTTTGCGCTGACCTTGGAGGGATCGCTCGTGGCCGCTTCTTGCTGAATCACGTCGCCCTCGGACGAATCGTCACCGCCGTGACGCGCGACCGCAACGAGGCCGGCAGCAGCCGTCACCGAAAGCATCGATGCCAGCACCAGCCAGACCGGTCGCCGCCGTGCCGGCGACCTTTGCACGGATTGAGTCACCGCCTCTGGGCTGACCGCCGGAGCGCTGACCGTCGAAGCGCTGAGCGCCGAGGCACCTCTCACCGGAGTGCTGGTCACCGGAGTGCTGGTTGCCGGAGCGCTGGCGATTCGAGGCTTGGGTCTCGCCTTGGCTCCCGCGATGTACTGACGGCGCTGATCGAGGGACGGTTGCATATGCGTTTTGACGAAGCGAGCCACCTCGGAGTGGGTTGCCAGGTGACCTGCGTGTCGGCCAATCGCCTCGATCTTGGCTGCCATACTCTCCGCGGACTGAAAGCGTTGGGCTGGATCGCGCCGGGTGGCCTTGGTAACCAGCTCATCGACCGCCGGGGGCACGAGGGCATGTTCAGAAACCTTGGGCACCTTTCCCTTGAGAATGCAGGCGACGACCTGCGCTTCGCTCTGCCCGTGCCAAGGCGAACACCCTGTCAGCAAATGCCAGAGCGTGATGCCCAACGAGTAGATATCCAAGGTCGGCCCTATCTCGTCACGCCTCAAGTATTCAGCAGGCACGTAGAGCAGCTTGCCGAGCAGATAGTTCTTGTCCGTCGTGAAGTCGCGGAGATCACTCTTGGCTGCTCCGAAATCCGCGATCCGGCAGACGCCGTCGACTCCAACCAATAGGTTCTGCAAGGAAATATCGCGATGAATGATGTTCAGCGGACGTCCCGCGTGATCTTTGGCGGTATGAATGGCCTGCACTCCCGCAAGAGCGTCGAGTATCAGTCGCAACGCAATGGGAACCGGCATTCCACAGTTCGACCCCTTCGCCTGATCGAGCAATTGCTCGAGACTCGCTCCTTCGATGTATTCGAGCACGATGAACGGCCCGCGATCGTCCATGCCCACGTGATGCGTACTGACCACGTTCGCATGGTGAATGGAGCCCGTCAGTCTGGCCTCTTCCATGAATCTGGGGATGGCCTCGTGCTTCTCGATGACATGAGGGTGTGGTCGCTTGATCACGACCAGGCGTTCGAAAGCGCCCACGCCGACAGCGCGACACAGCCACGCACTTGCCATACCGCCGGAGCCCAACTTGACGATTGGCTCGTAGCCAATGCCGGATCCCTGGCTAAGCGCGCTCACCCGCTGACCTAGAGCACTCATGCTGCTGTCGCTAGGCTATCACGATTTCGCGTGATCATCCGTGCGGGTCGCTAGAATGATCCCCTAGCACTCAGAGTGTACCTACCTGGATGAGCGGCCACGCTCACTTCACCACCCTCGAAATCCACCAACTTCCAGCCCACGTAGGTCGTCGTGACCGCCAAGATGGCGGTACCAGCGAGCAGGATGTCGGTGCGGCGCACACTTGCTACCAATTCGTCTCTGCTGCTCTGAGTTGGGGGGTCGGACAGCGAGTTCTTCTTGTTCAAGGCGTCGAGCCCTGACCAAATCGTCAAGCCGGCGG
>CBFGRJ010000442.1:0-5989 GCA_965651135.1 uncultured Myxococcales bacterium | reverse complement strand
TCAGGGCCGCGGCTGCTTTTTCGCCCATGGCCTGCAGCCCAAGCTGGGTATCGACGCGCAAGAATTCGCCGAATCGCACGTACACTTGAATCAGTGCGCGGGCCGCTTCGACGCTGCCAATGGCGCCCAGCATGCGACTCATGGCCAGCACGGTGATCAAGGCTTGCCAGCTTTCGTCTTTGGGCTCTGCGTACTCGGCGACCATTTGCAGGTAGTCGGGTGTGACGACTTCGCCCTTTTCGCCTTTGCGTCGCATTTCTTCGCGAACGGCGTCGCGCGCGCGGTCGCGAATCTTGCGCAGCTTTTCTTTCATGCGGTCGCGGTCGGCGTTGTCTGCGAGCGCATTCGTGTGATGGTAAATGGCCGACACCCAACCCGGCTTGGCTTCGAGCACTTCGCGCACGGCGCGCTCGCGCACCACGGGGTCGGCCGAACGAACTCGCTCGAGGTGTTCTTTGAGCTCGTTCATCGCTTCCGGCGTCGGCTTGTCGAAGCTACTCTTCGGTACCTCCGGCAGCTCGGGAAGGACGATGGGGGCGCTCGGAGGAGCGGCTTCGGCATGGGCCGGTGTCGCCCCGAGGGCCATGACCCCGAGCGCCAAAAGCAGCATCACGAGCCGGCGCGCGATGCGATAGGCCTGCTGAAGGTCGCGTCGCAACGATCCTCCTGGGTCAGTCGATGATTCTGAAATCGGGGTAGTCGCCAGAGAAGCCGCGCCAACGCGTGTCGACCCGCTCGACCCGTGCTGCGCTCGGGCCCTTTTGCGCCCAGCCATACAGCTCTCGAATGGCGGTCTCCTCGCCCTCGGCCAAGATCTCGACGGAGCCATCCGGCCGGTTCCGCACCCAACCGGAGAGACCTAACCTGCGGGCTTCACGCTGAGTCGAGGCTCGAAAATAGACGCCCTGTACGCGACCTCGTACGAAGAGCTGAAGCTGCTTAAGAGCCATTCGCCATCAGTAATACCCAAAATGCGTACAGTCAAAGAGTCCGCTGGGTGGCGCGTGCGAGCCGCCGGCTATGCTGTAAAACTCGCACAAAACCCGGTGATCTTGGCGCCTGGTCAGCGCCTTTGGCTCGAAATGGGCCTGACGGTAGACCTCTCGGGAAGGGCGTGATTCGATCGCGTTGGTGCCGCTCAGCGAACGCCCCCCAAGCCCCGACACTCGGACCGTGCAAGCGCTCGAAGAGGCGCTCGCGCGTGAGGTGCGCATTTCGACTGCCCTCAAAGAGGTGGGCAACGCTCTGGGTGCCACGCTCGACCTCGATGATCTATTGGAGCTGATCTTGGGCAAGCTCACCGAGCTGCTCGAAGCTGACCGCGCGACGCTGTACCTGTTGGACGAAAAGAAGAAGGAGCTCGTGAGCCGGTTGGTCATCGGTGAGCAAGTGCGTTCGATTCGGATGCGCGTCGGGCATGGCATTGCCGGGGTCGTCGCTCAGACCGGCAGAACCATTCGCATCCAGGATGCGTATGCGGACCCCCGCTTCGAACGCGATTGGGACCTGCTGACGGGTTATCGGACCACCAGCATGCTGGTGGCGCCGCTCAAGAACCACCTGGGGCGCACGATCGGGGTCATTCAGGTATTGAACAAGCACGGGGGGGATTCCTTCACGGATGACGACGAAGCCATTCTGGCGGCGCTCAGCACCCAGGCCGCAGTAGCCATCGATAACTCCAGGCTTTTTCTGTCGTTGATCCAGAAGAACAAGCAGCTCTTGGACACCAAGGAACAGCTCGAGCTGAAGGTCCGGGACCTGGAGTTGCTGTTCGAGCTCGAGCGTTCTACCGCACGCGCGACGACTATCGAGGCGCTGGCGCAGGCCGTGCTTTCGAAGTTGGCGGCCGCCTGCCAGGCACGGGGCGCTTCGCTGTTGTTGGCTGAAGAAGAAACAGGCGATCTCGTGCAATACACCCTGAACGCCGAGGCACCGGACGAGTTGGGCCGCCTCGGCGTCAAAGCGGGCGACGGATTTTTGTCCGCGGTCATGCTGGAGGGCAAAGAGCTCAACTTGGCCGAGGCGCGGGGCGATCCGCGCTGGAACGAGCGGGTCGAAGGTACGATGCCGTTCGAGGTGAGCAGCGTGGTCTGTTTGCCTCTGGAGGGTGACGGCTCGTCGTTGGGTGCCATCGGTTTGTTCAGTCGCCGGGGTTCGCGCGGGTTCACCGACGAAGACGTCGAGCTCCTCAGGCTGGTGAGCGCCAACGTGTCTACGGCGGTGCGCCTGTTCAACGCCAGCGCAGCGCGTGAACGCGAAGAACGCCTCACCAGTATCGGGCGCCTGCTCTCGCAGCTGATCCATGACTTCAAGACGCCTATGACGGTGATCAGCGGCTATGTGCAACTGATGCAAGACAGCGACGACGCGGAAAAGCGCGCCGAATACACCGAGCAGATCTTGCGGCAGTTCGATTCTCTGGCGTCGATGCAGCGCGAGGTGCTCGAGTTTGCGCGTGGCGAGCGCACCGTCTTCGTGCGCAAGGTGTATCTGAAGAAATTCTTTACGGAGATCACGCGTCAGCTGCAGCAAGAGATACAAGGCCACCCCGTAGAGCTGCAAGTGTCGGCCGACGCCAAGGTGGTGGCGCGTTTCGACGAAGGGCGTGTGGCGCGGGCTATCTTCAATTTGTGTCGCAACGCCATCGAGGCGATGCACGAAAAGGGAGGCGTGCTCAGCGTCACCGCGGGCATGAATGGGAACGATCTCTTGATCTCCGTGCAAGATACCGGCCCCGGCATCCCCCGCGAGATCGAAGGTCGGCTGTTTCAGTCCTTCGTGACCGCCGGCAAGCAGGGTGGAACGGGCCTCGGCTTGGCGATCGTCAAGAAGATCGTCGAAGAACACGGCGGCAGCGTCCACGTCACCTCTTCGGAACAGGGGGCTCGATTCGAAATGCGCTTTCCGCAGCCCGAACCGAAAGATGCGCGCACGGCGCCGGGCGCGTCCAAACTACCCCCTCGGGAGCTCGGACCTTCGAGTCAGGGGCCCGCGCCCAAAGCCTGAGATGCCTACGCGACTGCCTGTGCTCGGTGAGCACGTCCGAGCGCTCGAGACCTGCGGATACTGCCCCAAGCTGTGCCGCGCGACGTGTCCGGTGTCGGAGGCGGTTCCGCGCGAGAGCCTGACTCCGTGGGGAAAAATGAGCCTGGCATGGCTGGCAGAGCGCGGTGATATCCCTGCAACGCTGCCCCATGCGGATGTGGTGTGGGGCTGCACGGGTTGCTATGCTTGCCGCAACGCCTGCGAGCACGAAAACCCAGTCTTCGTCACGCTGCAGGCTGCACGCCAAGAGGTTCGCGGTCGTGATGCGGCTCCGCCGCTGGTCGAGCAGCTGATCGAGCGGCACCCGCGCCGCGCATCGCTATTGAGGCGCCGCACCGAGCGCGCCATCGAAGAATACGCACTGCCCGCCCGCTCACGCGATGCATTGCTGATTGGCTGCGGCTATTGGCTGTACGAACCACGCCTGGCCAAAGACTTGGTCGGTGCAGTGCAAGCGCTCGTGGGCGAGGTGCAGCTCGTCACCGAATGCTGCGGTGCCGTGCTGCAAAACGCTGGCGACCGGCTGGGATTGGAACGACAGGCAAGCCGACTTCGCGAAGCGCTGACTGGCGTGGATCGCCTTTTGGTGTACGATCCCGGCTGCGCCATGGCGCTTTCGGACTACCCTGTGGTGACCGTGGTCGAGCTGGCTTCGCAACGGCTCGAACGATTGACACCCGTGACCGATCGAGACGACGGGGCGGTCCCGCTTCGCTATCACGACCCCTGTCAGCTTGGTAGGGGGCTCGGCCAGTACGAAGAGCCCCGGCGTGTGCTCGAGCGTCTGATCGGACGCGCCCCCGACGAATTCGCCAAGAGCCGCGGCGACGCCGTGTGTTCCGGGGCGGGGGGCGCCTTGCCGTACGGCTTTCCCGACGCGGCGCGCGATATTGGAACGGCTCGGCTACGGGAGCACGCTGCTTTGGGCGGCGGCAACATCGTGACGGCTTGCTCTTCCAGCTATCGGCACTTCAAGCGATTGGGCGCCTCGGTGGTCGATCTGGCGTCGCTGTTGACGCGAGGGGTCGAGCCGAAGTGACCGAGCGCACACGTCAGGCGCCGCGCCGCACCGTCGCCCGGCGGGTGCTCTTGTCGTATGCCCTCATCATGACCGCGTTCGCCCTGAGCGCAGGCTTTAGCGTCATGGCCCTCAGGAGCTCGGCGCGTGAGGCGAACCTGATGCGCGAGGGCTACCTGCCGCTGGCCCTCTCGTTGCGCGGCTTGGTGGCCAATCAAGATACTTGGAACACCCAGCTCAATCACATCACCACCGCACGCAACCCTGCGGACAAGCGCGTCTGGTTCGAAACAGCGATCAAAGTCGGGCGACCCAAGAAATTCGGTGAGGTGCGCGCCAAGCTTTCGCGGGCCTTCTTGCAGCAAGGGGACGACGCCGCGCGACAAGCCGGCGAGGAATTGCTCGACCGGCTCACCGCTATAGAAAAGTTCCTCGCCGAAGATGCCGAGGCTCTGGACCAGCTGTTCGTGGCTCTCGACAGGGACAAGTCCGACGAAGCAGAGCGCCTGCGCGATCTGCTGGTGACGCGAGGTTTTCAGGGAAAGAAGCAGCTGAGTGAGCTCGAGCGCACCATGGAGCGCAACCTGGACTCGTTGCTCGACGAAGCGCGCGCCCGGGAGCTCACCGGAATACAGCTCTTGGTGGCCTTGGTCGCGCTCACGGTACTGGTGGGCCTCTTGATGGTGCTCTACGCGCGCCGTGTGCTCAGGCCGTTGGCGCTGGTGACCGAGCGAGCCAAAGCCGTGGCCCAAGGCGACCTGACGCCCCGACCAGTGCTCTCGTCCAACGACGAGATCGGCGACCTTTCGGCGACCTTCGAGGGCATGGTATCCGCCATCGCGCGCGCCAACGAACAGCTCTTGGCCAGCGAGCGACTCGCCACCATCGGCAAAATGGCGGCGCACGTCACCCACGAGATCCGAAACCCACTTTCCTCGATTGCGCTGAACCTCGAGCTGCTCGACGAAGAGCTTGGGGCTCCGAACGAAGAAGCGCGAGCCCTAGTGCGCGCCATCACCAAAGAAGTAGATCGCCTGAGCGCGCTCAGCACCCAATACCTTTCCGTCGCCAAACGCCAGGAGCTGCGCCTGGAGGACGAGAACATTGGCGATATCGTGCGTGAAGCTTGCGATTTCGTGCGCGCCGACATGGCCCGCAACGGCGTCGAGCTCAGGCTCTCGATACAGCCGGACCTGCCCCCTGTCAAAGCGGACGAGGCGCAGCTCAAACAAGCCTTGTTCAACCTCTTGCGCAACGCGCGCGAAGCGATGGACAAAGCCATCGACAAGGCTAGGGACAAGGCCGGCGATAGGGGCCAAGCGCATGCGTCGGCCGGCACCATCGAGGTAAGACTCGAGCGCGGCGCCGCGGGGGGAGTCTTGATCACCGTCGAAGACGAGGGGGCCGGCATCAAACCGGCGGCCAGGGCACGCTTGTTCGAGCCGTTCTTCTCGACCAAGAGCCATGGCACTGGGCTCGGCCTTGCCATCACCAGGCAGATTGTGCAAGCGCACGGCGGCTCGATCAGCTGCGCGGCGCGCGAACAACGGGGCACGCGCTTCAGCATCCACTTGCCCGAAGCCGCTTCAGGAGAAAGAGTGGCGGGCACTTCGGCCACGCCTGACGAGCTCCGCGTGCATTGAAGACAAAGCCCATGACCGACGCTGCTGAACAACCTCCACTCGTGCTGGCCACGACCAACCCGGGCAAGCTCGTCGAGCTCAGCCGTCTCTTGGCCCCACTCGGCTTGCGTGTCGTGAGCCCTCGCGACGTCTTGGGACACGAGCTCGACGTCGAAGAAACCGGCACGACCTTTCACGCCAACGCCGAGCTGAAAGCCAGGGCTGTTCGTGAAGCGACCGGCCTTTGGTCGCTCGCCGACGACAGCGGGCTCGAAGTCGATGCCCTGCAAGGCCAGCCAGG
>CBFGRJ010000441.1:0-6013 GCA_965651135.1 uncultured Myxococcales bacterium | reverse complement strand
CAAACAGCAGCCAGACACTCCCGGCCTTGGCTCTTCTGCTGAATTCCCGCCCAGCATCCGAAAGGCGTTGCACGTCATGCTCCAGATCCGCCTGTGCTTGGCTCACGCGCTCTGCATGTTCTTCTAGGGTTATTTTCGACATGTCCTACCTATTCGCCCCGCCGTGTGACCTTGGTGCGGTGTTTACCGTTGCCAGTCGAGCCAATTCCGAGCGCATTACTCGCCAGCGCCTGCCGGGTTCTTTCCAAGGTGGGTGGCGCAAGCCGTCGCCTCCCCCACCACGCGATCGCGATGCCCACTACGGCTAGCGCAGCACCTAATGCCGCGAGCGAGAGCGGACCAAGCTGCAGTGCCATCACCAACGCCACCGCAACGACCAAGAGCGAGAACGCCGTCAAGCTAGCCCCTAGCACTCCAGCCAAGACGCCGAGCTGAAGCCGATTCAACTCGTGCTTGAGCTCGGCCTTGGCGAGCTCGAACTCGGCGTGCAGCAGCGCCGCCGCGTGCTTGATCGCATCCGACAGTGCTGTCGACGGTTCCCGCGGATCGATCGCCTCTCCGCTCCAATCTGTCTCATCCTGTCGGCCAGGTTGCATCGTGGGTCACCAAAGCATCGACCATGCCACGTCGAGTTTCGAGTTCTGCAGCTTGGCATCGTGCTTGCTGGGAATGGCTCAACCGTTACCGAGCGCACTTCGGTGCGCGGAAAGGAATTGCACAGTGAACCTCGCTAGAATTGCGTTAGGAATAGGGTCCGCTATCGGCGCCCGTCGCGTCATGCAGGGCGTCCATGACTTCGGCGTCGACGATCTACTGGCTCCCATCGGGCTAGAGCGTCGCCGCTCAGCATTGGACAAAATACTGCCGGCAATCGGCTACGTCGGCTTGGGTACCGTGATCGGCGCAGGGGCCGCCCTGCTCCTGGCGCCAAGCTCGGGCCGTGAGCTTCGCGAGCGCGTATCGACTCGGCTCGATGAGGCAAAATCGCGGGTGAACAAAGAACTCAAATCGATGGAGGGTGCAGCCCACCGGGCCCAGGAAGAAATGCGCCGCAACAACGGCGGAACGCTGTAACCGACCGACCAGTTCGGCCGAAAAAACGTGGCGGAGCGCCCCGGTGTGGCGGGGCATCCCGCCCACGACCGCCGGAGCTCGCCAGGATCGCTGCCAGTCGGCTGCCGGGTGGGGCAAACAACACCGGCGGTTCGCCATTGTCGAAGCAGGGTATCGGCCGATCCGAATTTGGAACGGCACTTGCTTCGTAGGCGGTGAGAGCGCGCTCGATGGACGCCGAGGCGCAAACGATGGAGAACACCAGTAAATGGCGAGCGACTATCACGAACCGTTCGAGCTACTCGACGAAAAATCACGAGACATTCATCGAGCGCTGATCAGCCTCAAGGAGGAAATCGAAGCAGTGGATTGGTACAATCAGCGCGTAGCGCTCTGCAACGATCCGGCACTCGGGCTGGTCCTGGCTCACAATCGGGACGAAGAGATCGAGCATGCTTGCATGACGCTGGAGTGGTTGCGCCGCAACATGCCGGGCTGGGAAGAACAGCTGAAGAAGTTCCTCTTCTCGGAGTCATCGATCACGCACGCAGACGAGGGCGAACAGGTTTCGGTAGCGCGGGTGAGCTCGCTGGGTATTGGAAGCTTGAAAGGACGGGGCCATTGAACTTTCTGAAGCGCGAACTCGCTCCGCTAACGGACGAGGCATGGAAATACGTCGAAGAAGAGGCGGTCCGCGCACTGAGCGCCAACCTATCGGACCGTCGGGTGGTCGATGTCACTGAACCCAAGGGCTTCGATTTTTCCGCGGTGAACTTGGGCACGTTGTCGCCTTCACACCTGGTTGAAGGCGGTGTGCACTACGGAGTTCGACAAGTCCTGCCGCTGGTCGAAATACGCGTGCCTATCGAGCTCGACATTTGGACCCTGGACAATCTGTCCAGGGGCGCCACGGATGTCGACACGGACGCGGTGACCCAAGCTGCGCTCAAGGTATCGGCGTTCGAGGAGCGCGCCGTATACAAAGGGTTCAGTCAAGCCGGGATCGCGGGGCTCGAGAGCGCAGAAGGCGCCGAACCGCTCGAGCTCGGAGAAGAGGTGGTCAAGTACTCGGATGCGGCGGCTCGCGCTGTGCTGCGACTGAACGACAACGGCGTAAAGGGTCCGTTTGCGATGGTGCTCGGCTCGAAACCTTTTCGACTGTTGCACTCCTATCAGTCGAGCGATCCTCCTCGCAGGCAGATTGCCAGCATGCTGGAAGGTCCAATCTTGCGCAGCGCCGTGCTCGACGGTGGCTTCGTCTTGTCACTGCGAGGTGGTGACTTCGAGCTCACGCTCGGCCAAGACATCAGCCTGGGTTACGACTGGCACGACAAAGCCACGGTGCGTCTATTCTTGACAGAAACCTTCACATTTCGGGTACTTGGGCCAGAAGCCGTGGTTCCGTTGACGCTCAACGGTGCGCTCTGAGGCAGCCTTTTTGGTGGGTTTGCTCAGCGGCCTCGCTGTCTATCGAAAGCGAGGCGCTGCAGCGCACGGCGATGCTGCTCGACGAATTCGCGCTTGCGAAAAACGAAGACCAGTAGCGCTCCGCTCACGAACCCACCAACGTGTGCCCAGAACGCCACCCCGCCGGCAACGCCACCCAGTTGAGGCAGTCCTCCCAGCAACTGGAGCAGAAACCAGTAGCCCAGCATCAAGTACGCAGGCACCCGCACCGTGGTGACGAAAAAGCCCAAGAACACCAAGAGCGTGACGCCCACCCTCGGATAAAGCACCACGTAGGCTCCCATGACCCCTCCAATGGCGCCCGACGCGCCGACCATCGGGATGGTGCTGGCCGGGTCGATGAGCAACTGGGCGAACGCTGCACCCAAACCGCTGAGCAGGTAGAACAGCAAAAATCGCAGCCGACCCATGGAATCTTCGACATTGTTGCCGAAAATCCAGAGAAACCACATGTTGCCGATCAGGTGAAGCCACCCGCCGTGCATGAACATCGAGCTCAGCAGAGTGTACCAGTGACTTCCCTCACCGATGCGACACGTCAGTTCCGGCCCAAGCCGAATCGTTTGCGGCTCGACGTTCGTCATCAACTCCGCAGGAACAACACCAAAACTACAGATCGAAGCAACTAGTGCGGGCTCGGTACCAGCGCCCTGCAACCCGAACCATGCCGCCGCATTCAGACCAATCAGCAGCATCGTCAGGACGGGTGTGCGCAGGGTCGGGTTATCGTCGTGAATCGGAAACATGGGTATCGCGCAGCTCGGGTTACACCCGCAACGCTGGATTGTTCAGTGTCCAAGCCTCTCGAGCAACCGTACATGAAGAATGCGCCCCTATCGGTCGCGCAAACTGGGTTCGGCACTGCTGGCTGACCGGACCACCGCTCACGCAGCCGCCTAGAGCGGCGCCTCAGCACGGGCCACGTGCGTGTCACGCTCGCGCAGTCGTGGCCCCGTGCCCCAGGGATCGCGTCCCGGCGCGGAGCGTCGAGTTCGCCCATCGGCATGGGGCATGCACGCGTGGTGCGCACTGCACGACGCACGACAGGAGCCATGAGTCATGCCGCAGAAACCGCAGGTGAATCATCTCAGCACGACTGCGCTATGGTTGCGCGCGTTGCTGCTCATCGGCGCACTTTTGGTGGTGGGGGCCTTTGCACTGGTGACGTGGCAGCGCGACAGCCTCCCCCCGACCAGCGAAAGAACCGAAGCATCGCTGCTTCAGCTGCCGAGGCCGAGCTTTGCGCTCGCCCACGCCAAGACAGGTGACGAGACCGTCTCGTTGGCCGACATCGCGGAGAAGGCGATCAAAAGCGTGGTCAGCATTTCTTCCACGCGCGTCACCGCGCCAGCGAGCGAGCTTCCCTTCTGGGACGACCCGCTCTTTCGCTTCTTCTTCGGCCCGCACCAAGAGATACCCGAAGAACGGCGCCAGCACGGCCTCGGCTCGGGGGTCGTCGTCTCGCGGGATGGCCTGGTACTCACGAACGCCCATGTCATAGAGAAGGCCTCCGAGATCGACGTCATTTTGCCCGATCAGCGACGCTTCGACGCCGAGGTGCTGGGCACCGATCCCAAAACCGACCTAGCGGTCCTCAAGCTCAAAGGCGATTTCGGAAAGCTCACGCCTCTTGAAATGGGCGACTCGAAGCGACTGCGCCTGGGAGACGTGGTGCTGGCGATAGGCAATCCGTTCGGGCTCGGTCAAACCGTAACCATGGGCATCATTTCGGCGACCAGCCGGGCTGGCATGGGCATCGTCGACTACGAAGACTTTCTGCAGACGGATGCCGCCATCAACCCCGGCAACTCAGGTGGAGCTCTAGTCGACATGGAGGGAAAGCTGGTGGGCATCAATACCGCAATTTTGTCGCGGACCGGTGGCTACCAGGGCATTGGTTTCGCGATTCCTACCAGCATGGTCAAGCCGGTGCTCCAGAGCATCGTCAAGCACGGCAAGGTCGTGCGCGGCTGGCTGGGGGTCAGCATCCAGAGCATCGATGAGGACTTGAAGAAAGCCCTGAACCTACCGAGCACCGACGGGGTGTTGATCTCCGGTGTCGAGCCCGGTGGACCGGCAGACAAGGCCGGCCTGAAGCGGGGCGACGTGGTCGTGAAGTTCGCCGATCAACCGGTGAAGAGTTTGCCGCTGTTTCGCAACCGCGTGGCAGCCAGCCCTCCCGGATCCACGCAACGGATCACGGTGCTGCGCGACGGGCAGACGAAAAGTCTCAGCGTGCGCCTGGGGACGCTGCCTGCGGCCGAGTCGAAAGCCATCAGCGAACGCGAGCCGGCACCGTCGCTCGGTTTGGAGCTTGGTTCGCTCTCGCCTGCCCTGCGTTCCGAGCTCAATGTGCCCAAGAGCATCCGCCACGGCGTAGTGGTTACCGGGGTTCTGCCGGGTAGCCCAGCCGCCGCTGCCGGTCTTCGCGCCGGCGACTTGATCTTGGAAATCGATCGGAAAAAGGTCGACACCCTTGCCGAAGCGCGGCAGCAAATCGATAAGCTCGACCGCGTGTTTTCGCTCCTGATTTGGCGCAACGGGAATACCTTTTATGCAACACTCGAAAAACGCCGATGACCCCACCCCGGGCTAATCCTCGCCGTTGGTGTCGTCGTTGGTTCTCAGGCGCGCCTCCAGGCGATGCAGTCCAGCGATGACGGCGAGCAGAATGAGTGTGGTCGAGATCGCCAGTGTGTAGTGCTCGAGCGCGGCCATCATGCCGACGGCGGCGGAGGCTAGGAGCGACGCTGCCGTGGTCAGCCCGAAAATTCGGCGATGGCCCATCACGAAGATGGTTCCAGCCCCGAGAAAGCTGACCCCCGCAACAGTCGCTTCGACAATCCTGATGGGATCGAAGCGCAACGCCGACGGCTCGTCGCGAGCGAACTTATCGACGAATAGCTCGCCCAAGATCACGAATGAACAGGCGCTAATACCCACCAGCATGTGGGTTCTAAGTCCGGCGGGTCGGTTCTTGCGCTCGCGATCCCAGCCGAGCAGTCCAGTCAGCAACAACGCCGCAACCAGGCGCGGAAGTAGCGCGAGGTCGGACTCGGCAGTCCGTATCAGCTGTTCCCACGCTGCCGACATCATGGGTCAGCGCCCTGCACGCAGCCACTCGAGCGCCTGCTGCCGCGCTCCCCTATCCTCTCCAGTTGGCTTGTCCCCTGTAATTGGAAAGAATCTCTGTTCGCCCGAAAACAACGGCCGTGCGATGCGGCAGCCGACTTCCGCGCACTCTCGCCGGCCAACGATCGCTACCTTGCCGGAGTGATGGCGATCTTTGACATCGAAATGCTCCTGATCGCCGAGACTTGCCGGGTTCCAGCCTTCGAAGTCGTGCAAGTCCAGAAGCACGTCGAGTCTGCCGCCACTCGCGCTCATCAAGCGCTCGAGCTTCGGCACGACCAGATCGTAGTCCTGCCGCACGAGCTGTTGGGACACCTCCACGACCACGTAGTCACGAGTGATTTCTCTAACGCGCATCATG
>CBFGRJ010000440.1:0-6022 GCA_965651135.1 uncultured Myxococcales bacterium | reverse complement strand
CAGCAGTTCTTCGTGAGCGCGCTGAGCTTCGAGAACATTCGTCATTTCATGAGCTCGTGCCATATTGCCTCCTCCTCCTTGAGTGGAGCTCACCCTAACATGGAGATTTTCGGGGCTCTCACAGGCTGCTCAGCGCGCTTGCGAGCAACGAATCGATGTTCCAGCCATTTTTGGCGCGATGGCGCACGAGGGAGCCGTTAGCGGGGCAGCAATGGGCACCCTGGACTCGATGAGTCTTTCGTGAGCAGCTCTGGACCCGAGAGCTGTCAACAAGATTCGTCATTGGCACGATTTTATGTGGCTCAGTGGGTGGACCCGATGCACAAACCGGCGAGCTGTGGCGGAGTTCGTCGACCTCGCGCTCGTAAGATCTAGACCAGTTGCCGCGAGCACGAGGACCAGTCCACACGAGGACCAGTCCAAATGCGAATGGGGTTTTGGGGGTGAATGAGCAACCCGCGCACCCGCCACCCGGTTCGACGCGTTGAACCTTTGGTGGCGCGTCCCTTCTGGTAGCAATCGGCTCGACAGACTTTGGCTCTTCGGCACACATCGCTTTCAGTCCCCGGGTCATGAACCAGAGCGCTTGCTTGAGAAGGCCCGTCAGATGGATCGCGCACTTCGCTCGCAAGATTCACGATGGGGCGGAGCTCCAAGATGCAATCCCGCTGGCGAGCAACTCCAAGCTTCGAACGCAGCTATTCCTTGGGGCGTTCAATTGCGACCGCAGCAACGCCAGTCGCGTGCGTATCACACGGAACCCATTGACTTTCAGCTGGGCGCAGCGCTCGCGCTTTTCCTCGCTTTCGGCTGACTCTGCGCGGTGCGTGGAGCTTCACCCCATGGGGGCGCGTTGGCCGGGCGTGCGAAGGGGCAGCGTGGTCGCGCTCGAATTGCGATTATGCGCGGGGAGAAGGTAGGCGCGTTCTCACCTAAATCAGCAACACTGATCCACCTTCACGCTAGCGCGGTCGAGCTCGTGCGGGTTGCTACTTGGGCGGAACGCGCTTGGGGTGCGTCGGCTTGACCGGGCACCTGAAGCGGCGTGCGGAGCTGTGCAGCTCGAGCAACAAGTGCCCTGGCGTGGGCAGGCTGTAGCTGTCGGCTAGGCCGTAGTTCACTTGATAGCCCAGATCTTCCAACGCTGCTATGCTGAGGCGGCTCAGCGGGTTCGAGCCGGGGTCGATGAATCCCGTCATCAGCTCGTTGTCGAAGGTGACTTCACGCCAGTGCCCCTCGGCCGTGCCGGCTCCGCCCTCGTTTTCGAGCGGGACGTTGAGGGGTTGGGCCTGCCCACGCAAGTTCGCGTACACGCTCTGGGACCGAGCGCCGGTGAACTCGGGATTGCTCGTGTTCGCGCCCGCCACCAGGTCCTTGTCATGCCAAAGGGTGCCAAGACCTATTACATGGCCCATTTCGTGGATGATGACGTCCACCAGGCTGCCATTGGCTTCCATGTCTGCAAGGTCGGCCACGTCGAAGGCCATGACACCTTTGCAGGGCAACAGGCTTCCGGTGCGCACGTGCGTGGGGCCGGCTTGACCGAGCACGCGCCCTGCCCCGTCGATAGCCTCTCCAGAAGCCTCGATCAGCAAGTCGTCGATTTCTTCGCCGTCGATTTCTACCGTCGGCAGGTCGCCCGTGATGATCTCCTGCCAGCGCGCCTTGGCGAGCTCGAACACGGAGCGTTGGCTCGCCGTGAGCCCGCCCATGAAACGAAGCTGGATGTTGAAGCTCGACTCGACGGTGGTCTCCGCCCGCTTCGTGAACAATTGAAGGCGGAAGGACTCGAGCACTCCGCCGTCGTCGGAGGCCATGTCCTCCACGCGCAGGCTCCAGATGCCCTCGGCCAAGTGCTCACGCAGCAAGAGCAGCGGCTCCTCCGGCCGAAAACGACCTGCGAACGGCGCTTGGGCCTCAGCGATGGACTGCGGGGCATCGTCAGCGAACGTCGTGTCGTTCAGGTCGTCGTTGTTGCCGCCGCGCCGATTGAACAGCAAGACTTCGGTGCCGTCGGGAGCAAGCAGGGTCAGCCGCAGGTCTTCGACCCACGTGTGCTTCAACCGCACTGCCACTTCGACTCGGTACACCACCAAGCCGCCGAGCCCCGTAGCTGCCACGCTAGAGACCACGGTATTGGGCGGCCCGCTGGAGATCGGCATCGGGCTCGCGTTCTCGAGAATGGGATCCCAGGTCTCGAGCGTCAGCTTCCAGGCGTTGAGACTACCCCCGTCCTGGAGTGCACGATCTTCGATGCGAAGTGTCCATGTCCCATTGGGATTCTGCTCGTTGAGCTTGCTCAAGCTCTCTTCTGGCTTGAATGTGCCCTCGAACGGTGCGGCCTGCCCCTGAATCGACTTCACCCCCGAATCATCGAACACCGTGTCCTTGAAATGGTCCCCCGATGACCCCTCTCCAGACACCAACAGCACACTATCGCCCGAGGGTGCGATCAAGCTGATCCGAAGGTCGGAAGTCCAAGTGTGAGTGATGTTCAGCTGGACGTTGACGTCGAAGATTCGCTCCGACAAACCCGCCACCTGAAGGGTCGACTCGATCACGCTCGGCGCTCCTGAGCTGATCACCTGGGATTGGTCGCTACTGAATTCGTGCTTCATTGAGTCCCCTGCTCTGGACGAGTCGCGCTCGTCCGCCGCTTGCTCGACTGCGACGAAGCGCAGCCTGGGCATAATGAATTACTCCGCTCACAAGGCGCCTTTGTCCAGCTCAAAATTTCGGCCTAGTCGCCGAGTGTTCGTCACTGGTCGAACGTCAAGTGTCCAATCGATTGGACTAAATGGTGGTCACACGAAGTTCAAGCTGTCACGCACACTGGTGCGCCCGGCGCGCCATGCCGGCGCCCACGCCGAAACGAGGCTCAGCACCGTCGCCACGGATGCCCACAATGCGATCGCCGGCCAGCTCATGCTGAGCGGCAAGGGGACCTTGAAGCTCAGTTGCCCGATCACCCATCCGAGCAGCGTGGCCAAGAGGGTTGCCGAGGCCGTGGCCACGCCGATGCTCAGTACCCCGACCAGCGCGCCCTCAATCAGCACGAGTTGTCGAATGCGCTTCGCGGACGCTCCAATGGCTCGCAATACGCCGAGCTCCCGGGTCCGTTCGAGCACACCGATGCTGATGGCGGAGCCCAACCCCAAAGCTCCCACCACTGCGGCCAGAGCGGCCAGGGCCATCAAGGTTTTTACGAGGATCTCGAAGTGAGCCACCATGGCGTTGCGAAACACGGAGAGTGGCTCGACCGACCGCACCGGCAGCGAAGCCGCATCGAGGTCGCGTTCCAACTTGATGCGAAGCTCGTCGAGAGAGCCGGGCGCGTCAGACGCACGCGCTCGCACCCAAAGCAAGCCGCTCTTCTCGGCATCGGGGACGCTCGCCTCGAAGCTGCCGGCAGTGACGTATGCGGTAGCACTGGCGCCAACCTGAACCAGCTTGCCGACCACCGAAAATTCTCGTCGCTTGCCTGCGACGAACAGGGAAAGCCGATCGCCCACGCGCGTGCGGTCGTAGGCGGGGACCAACTGATTGATCACGATCGATCCGCGCTCACCGGGCGCGAGCCAGCGCCCCTCTCGAACGTCGACATCCAACATGGTTGCCCCGTCCGGGGGAGCGACCAAGTTGAACGCTCCATGCGCGTCGTCCGGGTAGGTGGTCTCGATAGGCCAACCCTTGGGGCCAGCCACACTGGTCGGGATAGTCTTCCAAGCTTCGATGGCAGCAACCTCGGGAAAGCGCTCGAGCCTGGCAGCGAGACGCTCGAGGTTCACCGGCCCTTCGAGGCGCACCTCGAGGTCGTAGTGGCGACTGTCGACGAGTTGAGCGGTCAGGCTGTCCCAAGCCTTAGCCACACTCAGCGCAGTCACGAAGGTACACCCCGCGGCGGCGAGCAGCGCTAACGAGAGCAAGAACTTGCGCCGCAGCCGGATCAAATTTCGCACCGAGTACCTGAGCGCGACGTGCCCGACAGTCACGCGGGCCATGCGGCCTTCCAACCCGCCGCGCCCGAAACGCTCGAGCGCGATGCCTTGGTGGTCGAACGCGCGCCGCACGCTGACGCGACAGCCCTTCCAAACCGAAGGCATGAGCGCGAGCGACGGCACCAGCAGGCCAACCCCCAACTTCAGCCAAACGACCCGACCGGGCTCCAGATCGCTGACGATATCGAAGTTCAACACCTTCGCCACCGACTCCGCGAAGCGGCGAGCCCCGAGCACCCCGGGGGCCCACGAAATCAGGATGGCCAGAGCGGCCAGCCCCTGAACCAGCAGTCCGTAAAGGCGGAACAGCTGACCCGTGCTCGCTCCCAAAGCTTTCATCACTCCAATCTCGCGAACCTGGCGCGCCATCAGGCCGTGCACGAGCGACGCGGCTAGAAAGCAGCTCATCAAAAGCACCAGAGCGCTGAACACGAGGAGCAGCACCAGAATCGTCGTCATTTGAGTCTGGTGTGGGTGTTGCAACGGAGGCGGCACACGGATCGCCCGCAGCTCGCCCAGATTGTTCTGGGCGATCCAATCGGCAAGGCGTTGAGCGACTGCCTCGATGGCCTGGCGATCGTGTGGGGCTCGCACCAGGATTCTGAGCTCATCGAACACGGGAGTCTCTTGCCACCGGCGCGCCGTCTCTGCCGTGACGTAGGCGTACACCGCCTGCTCGGTCTGCGCGGGGGCCAGCGCCGGCTCGTGTGCTACGCCGGTGATGCGCACTTGCTCCTCTCGCCCAGAGGGCAGCCTCAACCAGAAGCTGTTGCCGAGGTCGGCCTGAAGTACCGGCAGGGCGCTGCGTTCGACGAGCACGCTTCCTTCGGGTGGCGGCCAGGTCCCTCGTTCTTTGAAGATCTTGGCCACCCGCATGGCTTCGAAGTCATCGACGACGAAGATCAATGCACGCTGCCAAGCATCTCCGGGTTGCTTGCGGTAGCGCCCATGGATGGTCTTGCGGCGGGTCGCTGCCGCGATCTCGGGTCGGCGGCCCGTGGCCTTCAAGAGCTCGTCAGAGACCGAGGCAAGCTCCAGCGTCGCCGACGCCGGCCCGCTCTCGAGGTAGTTGCGTTGGATCTCGCGAGTCAAAATCGCGTAGGCACCCAACGTCGCATTGAACCCGGTCAAGCCCACTGCAATTGCGACGACAATCGTCAGCGTGCGACCGCGGCTCGACCACAGATCCCGCGCGAGCTTCAGGTAGCCGCGCATGCTGCCACCCTCGCTGAAGGCGTGACGTTGCTCGTGCTCACCGCGCCGTCCACCAATTCGATCACCCGCGAAAAGTGCTGCCCCAGGTCGCGCTCGTGCGTGACCACCAGCAACGTTTTTCCGGAGTGGGCCAACTCGGCGAGCAGCGCCAGGACTTGGTGGGCGGTTCGGCTGTCGAGATTTCCCGTGGGTTCGTCGGCCACGATCAGCGGCGGATCGTTAGCGAGCGCTCGCGCGATCGCCACGCGTTGCTGCTGGCCACCGGACAGCTGCGACGGCAGCTTGGCTGCCTGATCTGCGACGCCCACCCCTGCCAGCAATTCGATGCCTCGCCGCGTCCGCTCTGCGCGTGGAACGGCCCCGACGAAGTCCATGGCCACGATGACATTTTCGAGCGCCGTCAACGTCGGCAGCAGCTGGAAGAACTGGAACACCATCCCCACCTGACGACCCCGGAACAGCGTGAGCTCGTTTTCGGTCAGCTGGTGTAGTGGCGTGCCAGCGACCCAGATCTCACCGGCGCTCGGGCGATCGATGCCGGCGATCAGGTGCAGCAGCGTCGACTTGCCGCTCCCAGAAGCGCCGACCACGGCGACGGCTTCGCCAGCCTCGACCTCCAGATCGATGCCGCGAAGCGCCGAGAAGGACCCCTCTGGAGTAGGAAAGCGCCGCTCCAGCCCCCGCAAGCGAACGGCGTTTCCCAGTTTTTGTGAATATTTATCGATACCTGACATACCGTGACCAATTTCGAGACAAACTGTATGTTTACGTACAGTGTGTCTAGGATTAGAGTACGGTGCAGCCAGTTC
>CBFGRJ010000439.1:0-6049 GCA_965651135.1 uncultured Myxococcales bacterium | reverse complement strand
TTTTCCACCGAATCAACGTGGCTCCGATCGACGGCCTCTGGGCACCGGTCTGATCATTCCGCTATTTCACCCCGAGCCTCCTGGCTCGTGCGCATCACGAGGCTCTCGAGCAGGTCATCTGCCCGGGCTTCGGCATCTCGGAGTGGAGGTAGCAGCATGACGTTGAGCGCTCCCAAGAAGGGCGACCGATTCTTCCGGGCCATGGTGCTCATGGGCGGTAGCATGGCGCTGGGTTGTGGCGGCGCGACCGCCCGGGACGACGCTTCGACCTCTGCAGGCGGTGGCAGCGGCGGTTCTGGCGGAGGCGGCGGCAGCGGGCCAGGGCCCGGAGGCACCGGAGGCACCGGCGCCATCGACATCCCCTTGGACCCTTCGAGCACCACTGGCATGGTTCGGTCTCCCGTCGACCCGGGACCTTTCCCGTGCGTTCCGGCCCAGTTCGATTGCGGAGTCACGCCGCCCGAGTGCACCTACCCCGACAGCTGGCGAGTGCCCGAAGACTGCCGGTGCGACGAGACCCGCCCGAAGAGCGCCGCCGACTGCGCGACAGATCAGGTGTTCGTCTGTCGAAGGGGAACGGAACGCGCGGATGGCACGCCGTATACCGAAATGGTGCCTTTCGAATGCGCCTGCGTTCGCACCGGGGAGTATTGCAGCGCCGAGTGCTCGTTGGCGTACGCTCCCCTGCCCTATCATTGCGAGCGCCTTCCTGCAGCGGGGGGTGCTGCTGGCGCCGCTGCTTACGACACGCTCTGCGGTTGCGCCATCATCGTGCTCAAGTGAGCAAACTAGCCGAAGTGAGTCGCGGCATTGCCGAGCTTTCGCCCTTCGAACCGGGACAGCACCTGGTTGAGTGACTCCACGTCGACCGGTTTGGTCAAGTGCGCGTCGAAGCCGGCGCTCGCGGTGCGTTCGCGATCTTCGGCCTGGCCGTAGCCGGTCAAGGCCACGAGCGGTGTCCGCTTCAGCGTAGCGTCGCCGCGCACGGCTCGTGCTACGCCGTAGCCACTCATGCCAGGCAGTCCCAAGTCGCACAAGACAGCATCGGCCCCGTGTTGGCGAAGCACGTCGATGGCCTCGAGCCCAGTGACAGCAACAGTGGCTTGATGGCCCAATACTTCCAACAGATCGCGCAGTGACTGGCCCGCATCCGGGTTGTCCTCGACGATGAGCACCCGCATCGGCGTCACCGGTGGCATCGATGGGGTCACTCCGCGCTTCTCGCTCGGGGCTGCAACCAAAGGTAAGCGCACCTCGAACTCCGCACCGGTGCCCCGTCCGGCGCTATGAGCGCGAATACTGCCGCGCTGCAACTCGACCAGGCCTTTGGCAAGAGCAAGCCCAAGCCCGAGACCGCCCGCGGGGCGCGCAATGTCGTGAGTATCTTGTTGGAAGGGCTCGAACACACGTTCCAGCATCTCCGGTCGAATCCCGCTGCCGGTGTCCTTGACCCGAATGACGGCGTCGTCGCCCTCTTTGCGCAGCGTCACGTGGAGCGTGCCCGGTGATTCGGTAAATTTGATGGCGTTCCCAATCAGATTGTCCAGAACCTGCACCAAGCGCACCTGGTCTGCACGAACCCAAAGCGGCTCGTTCGGTGATTCCGTGGTCAAAGTCAGACCGCGACTTTCGATTTGGGAGATACGATCCTGCAGGCCGACCCCAACCACGTTTCGCGCATCGAGGACGGTTTCTTCCAGCTGGATCTTCCCGCGTGCAATGCGTGATACCTCCAAGAGGCCATCGATGAGCCGGGCCATGTGCGCCGACTGCCGATCGAGCACACCCTGCGCCCGCTGGAGCTGAGCGTCTTCGGGCGCAAGCAATTTCATGATCTCCGTAGCGCTACGGATAGCAGCCAACGGATTGCGCAGCTCGTGGCCCAGCATGGCCAGAAACTCGTCTTTGCGAGCGTTCGCCTCCCTGAGAGCATCTTCGACTCGCCGGCGATCGACGAGCTCGTCACGTACCTGATACTGGCGCACTCGTGAGCGGAGCGCAGAACGAAGCGCGCTTACGAGCGTCTGAGCATGAACGGGGCGCACCAGCACGATAGCGTACGACGGAAAACCCAGATCGAAGCCCGCGCTGCGGCCAAGCTCTCGGCGTGGCGTTTCCATGACGACCAACGGAAAATCGGACCACTCGGGTTGAGCTTGTAGAGCGCGGGCTAGCGCTCTCTGGCCATCGGCACCTAGCGCCTCGCCTGCCACGACAGCCGCCCCCGCTCCTTTCGCGATTTCTTCGCAGAGCGCTGCCATGTTGGCGCATGCCTCGGCAGTGATCCCGGACTTGGATGCGGTTTGTACGAGCACCTCGCTGTCGCGGCCGGTAGGCGCCAGAACGAGCACCCGAAGCGGTTGGCTTCTAGGCATGGCTTGGGGCTTACTCCTACGGTCGCTCTAACAGGGCGCCCAGGTACTGCAGTTGACCCATGGTGACGCCCGCGAATTCGGTCAGCACCTTGCCCACCAGGACCCGACCTTGGCTGAAATCGAGCTCGCGGATCGTCGTTTCGTGGGAACCGCCTCGACGCTTGTGAACAGCAATGGCCTTGCGCACCGCCCCCGCATACTCGAACGGCCTGAGCACGATGACGTTGTCCGCAATGTAGCTAACGTCGAAGGCCGTGCCTCGCGGCTCACGGCCACCATGCTGAGCCATCACCTGCAGCGACGTCACGCCTTGCTGGCTGAGGTAGCTCAACAGTTCGTGCAAATGGAGCCCGAGCAGCCGTTCCTCCGGCATGGCATAGGCATAACCGTTGAGACTGTCGAGCACGACCATCTTCGCTCCACCTTCGACGGAGTCGACGACCGCCTGACTGAACTGGCCCGGCGTCAGCTCGACTGGATCGATCTGCCTGACGGTGACGACGCCAGACTTCACGTACTCTTCGAGCTCGAGACCAAGCCCGGCAGCTCGGCGAAATAGCGTTTGTAGGCGTTCGTCGAAAATGTACATGGCGCTGCGTTCGCCGCGCCGTGCCGCAGCGACGACGAATTGCGTGGCCAACGTCGACTTGCCGGAACCGGATGGGCCCAGAAACAAGGTCGCAGTACCGACGTCGAGGCCGCCGCCCAGCAAACTGTCGAGCTCGGGTAGACCGCTCGACAGCACCCCCACTTGCGTTTGGCGGCGATATTCCGCAGCCACCAGCCGTGGAAAGACTTTGAGGCCGCCTTTTTCGATGATTACGTCGTGATAGCCCGTGCCGTGCGCAGTGCCGCGCACCTTGACGACGCGAATCCGGCGCCGATCCGGGCCATAAACCGAGCCATGCTGGTCGAGCTCGATGATGCCGTGCACACCGCTGCGTAAGGGCGACTGTTCATCGAAAAAGATGTCCGTCACCAACACCGTACAGCCACCCCCGGCGAAATGTCGCTGGAGCGTCTTGATCTGTTCCCGGAACCAGTTCTCCTCGCGCGACAACATCCGGATTTCGCTGAGCGAGTCGATGACGAGTCGCTTCGGCCGCAGCTCCCGGACCAAGGTGATGAGCTGTTCCATCGTGCGCGGAAGCTCGACTTCCGCTGGGTGGAGCATGGTCTGCTCGGCACCGGTAACGTGTGGCCCCGGACCGCTGTGGTGCCTGAGCTCGACTCGGGACAGATCCCAATCGTGAGACTTGGCGATGAGCCTTATCTCCGCTTCGGTTTCTGACGTGCCAATGTAAAGGGCCTTCTCGCCTTCCCGCGCGCCCTGCATCAGAAATTGCAGAGACAAGGTCGTCTTCCCAGCTCCGCTCGGGCCATTCACCAGATACAAGTGGTTACGCGGTAGCCCACCCCGCAAGACCTGATCGAGCCCGGGCACTCCGGTCTTCACGCGCGCCGCTGTCTCGTCGGTCACTCGTCCTCCTGTTCTTGATCGTCCTCGCGGCCGTTCATTCTGTCTGAAAACGAAACGGTAAACGGCGAACCTCACACGCGCAACCGAACACACGCTGCCCCCGAAGGCTCCCGCGCACTGAGGCATTGTGTCTCACCAGGTCGAGCCCCTACCCGAGCCTCGCACTACGAAAAAGCCGTGCGGTTCGGGAGCTCCGGTGGGGTGACTCGACGCGTGGCCGTTTCCAGGGGTACACTCGGTCTTCTGTCCATGGCAACCATGACCGAAGCACGCCGCCTGCTCCGTTCGGTGACCAGCATTTCGTTAGCACTCGCCCTGGCCGCCTGCGGCGACGAGGCTGGCGACTCGCCCAAAAGTAGCGAAACTGCCACGAGTGGGGAGTCGAATACGAGCGCTGGAAGCACGAGCACGGGGGCGGGCGGCGGCCCCAGCTCGACCACCAACGCCTCCACAGCGACAACCAACCAAGCCACCGCCACGTCCACGGGCGAGGGCTCGTCCGACTCCAGCACGACGTCGAGCGGGGGCAGCACCACGCGGGGCATGACCGCCGACGGCAGCGGCGGGACGACGGCCACGAGCGATGACGCGAGCAGCAGTAGCGGCGGCGGCAGCTCGACCACCGGTGATCCGATGCCTGGTCGCTCGAGCGGGTGCGGCAAAGAACCCGGACGTAGCGGCGCAGCGTCCGTCGAGATCATGGTCGACGGGCGACGAGGCAGCTATGTGCTGTCGCTGCCGCGCGGCTACGATCCGGAAACACCTTATGCACTGGTGTTCGGGTTCCACGGTGCGGGTAGCACCGGCGCCGATCTGCGCAGTTGGTTCTACGTCGAAGAAACGGCCAACGACGAAGCGATCTTCGTCTACCCCGACGGGTTCAATGGAGTTTGGGAGGACGAAGTCTACTCTCGGGATTTCTCGTTCGAGGAGGCCATCAAGAGCGCCGTGCTGGACGACTACTGTGTCGACCCAAGCGCAGTGTTCGCCTTCGGATTCAGCTATGGCGGCTGGGCCACGACCCAGATGGCATGCTCTCGTCCAGACCTCGTGCGCGGCGTGGCGTCCGTCGCAGGCGGCGGCCCGCAGGGACAATGCATGGGCCCCATCCCGATCATGATCATTCACGGGAGCAACGACCCCTTGGAACCCATCACGTCGAGCGAAGCGACGCGCGATGACTTTCTGGACGTCAATCAATGTGATGACGACTCTACCCCCGTGGATCCGGTGCCTTGCGTCAGCTACACCGGGTGCGCCGAGCCTCTACACTGGTGCCCACACGATGGCGAACACAACATCCCCTTCGAATTCGACGGCGCTATCTGGGCTTTCTTCTCCAGCCTGAGATAATCGCGAATTCGAGACGAGGACCGGGGCCGTTCGCGAATGCAAGGCGCAGCGCATCGACCATGAACCTGAAAGAGCAGCTCGAATCATTGGGCGTGCAGCGCGGGGAGACTCTGATGCTCCACGCCTCGCTCCGGGCGCTCGGGCTTGCTCGAAGTCAAGGCGTTACGAATGGCGCCGAACAGCTGCTCGACGCGCTCGCCGAGGCTCTGGGCCCCACGGGGACGTTGCTCATGATCCTCGGCACGGAGTCGCCTCACGACTGGGTCAACCAGCGCCCCATCACCGATCGAGCCGAGCTCCTCGAAGGCGTGGCTCCGCTCGACTACCTGACGGCCCCGGTACTGCCAGAAGTGGGGTGGATCGCCGAGGCGTTTCGACAGCGGCCCGGCACGCGCGTGTCAGACAACCCGAGCGGGCGCTTCGCAGCGGCTGGGGCCCGCGCCGAGGCGCTCTTGCGCGACCAACCTTGGAACGACTACTACGGGCCCGGGTCGCCACTCGACAAGCTCTGCGCCTGGGGCGGGCGAGTTCTGCGCTTGGGCCCGAGCCCGGACACCACAACGGTGCTCCACTACGCCGAGTATCTGGCCAACATCCCCAACAAGCAGAGGACCCGTTGGGACTACGTGGTGCACGGACCCGATGGTCCGCAGCACGTGTTCGTGGAATGCCTCGACGACAACAACGGCATCGTCCCCTGGGACGGCGAAGATTATTTCGCGCTCATCATCGAGGCGTACCTGAAGTTGGGCAGGCACCGCGCCGGCAAGGTCGGGCAAGCGCAAAGCGAGCTCATCGATGCGACCGATCTCGTGAGCTTCGGCGTGCGTTGGATGGAGGC
>CBFGRJ010000438.1:0-6055 GCA_965651135.1 uncultured Myxococcales bacterium | reverse complement strand
GAGATGCCTTTCCCGACAAGCCCACCATCTTCGTGACGATGGATGTCAACCTCCGGATCCGCGCTGACGCACTGGGGTTGACGACCGAGAGCTACGAAAACCAAGCGGTCGCTTTGGACGAGCTCAAATCGGGAGTCATCGAGATCGAAGTGGCTCCCGAGCAGCTCGACAGTTTTTTCGATGGCTTGGGGTTCGCGCCGCCGGAAAGCGAGCCGTTATTTGCCAATGTCAGTGTGCTGCTCAGGGATACGAGCTCGCGCAAGCGCACGGCGCTGGGTAGGTACAAGAGCGACAAGAACAGGATCGTGCCGCTCAGCGTTTCGCGTGAAGGCGTGATGGGCATTCGGCCCAGAAATAAGGAGCAAGGCTTTGCCCTCGATTTGCTGATGGACGACTCCATTCAACTGGTCACGCTCATGGGCAAAGCCGGTACGGGAAAGACGCTTTTGGCGCTCGCGGCGGGCCTGCAACGAACCGCCCACGACGGCGCCTACGCCCGCTTGCTCATCAGTCGCCCCATCATGCCCATGGGGCGCGACCTTGGCTTTCTTCCCGGTAGTGTCGAAGAAAAGCTCAATCCGTGGATGCAACCGCTCTACGACAACCTGGATTATCTGATGGTCGCGGAGGGCAAACGACGCGGTATGCGGGGGCTCGATCACCTGTTCGAGAAAGGTCTGCTGCAAGTCGAGCCGTTGACCTACATCAGGGGCCGCAGCTTGCCCCAGCAATACGTCATCGTCGACGAAGCCCAGAACTTGACGCCGCACGAAGTCAAAACGGTGATCACCCGCTGCGGCGAAGGCACCAAGATCGTCCTGACCGGCGACCCATTTCAAATCGACAATCCCTATGTCGATGCGAAGACCAACGGACTCACCGTTGCTGCCGATCGCTTGCAGGGCGAGCCATTGGTCGGTCACATTTTGCTGACGCGGGGGGAACGCAGCGAGCTCAGCAACATTGCCGCCAACAAGCTATGAAACACTGGCGTGGCAAGCTCGAGCGGCTTTTCGGTTGCGCTGAGCGCAGCATCGCCTTGATCGACCGGTGCCGGCCGTTGAACGCCCAGGCGGAGCTGCATCGCCTGACGGAACTCTGGAAACGAGCTCGCCCGGACAATCCGGCATGGGTGTACGCGGCTCGGCCTGACTTCTCGTCGCTACGGGCAGAGCTCGCGGAGCTGGTGGAGCTTTTGCAGCGGGGCGATCCAGTCGATCGACTGTATGCCGAGCGAGCTCGTGAGCTCGAGCTCGAGGCGCGGATGGCCGAGGCGATCGGTGACCCGCGTTTGCCGGTACTGGCGCGGCAGCGTTATGCCCCGCAAGCCCCGGATGAGGCAATCGAAGCGCAGGCGCGCTCCTGGAGTCGCGAGGCGAGCACCGGCAACCCGGGCGAGCAATTTCGTAGCGATGATGCCTCGTGTGAGCGGAGCTTGCTTTCGTTGATGCTCCGTGCCGTTCGCCGCTCGGGAGCGCCGATTCGGGTCGTGGTCAAGAAGGACCTGCTATCGGTGGCTGCCGCGGGCGACCAAACCGTGCTGATCAAGCCGGATGTTCCGTTGTCGTATGCCGACGGCTGCCGCATCGTGGTTCACGAGCTCTTGGGGCATGTGTTGCCCAGGGTTCGCGCCGTTCAGAGCCCGCTTGGATTGCTGCGCGTCGGTTCGGCAGGTGCTGCGGACGACGAGGAGGGCAGGGCCCTATTGTTGGAGCGGCGCTTCGGCTTGCAGGGGCGTTCGCGGCAGGCCGAGCTCGGCCAGCGTCACCTGGCTGCGCTGAGCGTCATCGATGGAGCCGATTGGGTCGAGACCGTCCGCCTCTTGTGCGAGCTGGGAGCCGGCATGGAACGCGCCATTGGCTTGGCTTGCCGTGTCCACCGCGGCGGAGGGCTGGTGAGGGAGCTCGCCTACTTGCCTGCGCTGGCGCGCGTGGAGCGGGCTTTTCGGGATACCCCTGAGCTCGAGATCTGGCTGAGGGGCGGCCGGGTGGGGGTCGAAGCCGCGCGCAGGCTGCGCCTCGTGTGGCCCACTCTGATCGATGAACGAGAGAATGACCTCAGTTGGGAGCTGGTCGAGGCGACGGCGAGCTAGGCGCCAAGGAGACGTACAGCGGAGCATGGTCCGAAGGTCGCGGACGCGCGCGCTCTTCTCGATCGATTCCGGCTCCCACACACCGCTTGGCCAGTGGCTCGGTCAACAGGATGTAGTCGATGCGCAACCCCCGGTTTTTCTGGAATGATCCGGCTCGATAGTCCCACCACGTGTACAAACCACGGGCCTCGTGAAACAGGCGCAATGAATCCACCAATCCGTAGTCGATGACGTGTTCGAGAGCGCGCCGCTCATCGGGATGGAAGTGGAGCTTCCCTTGCATGCGTTGCGGGTCGAAGACATCCGCTTCCGAGCGAGCGATGTTGAAGTCGCCGCAGAGCAGAAGCTCCTTCTCCGCAACGTACTGGTTCAAGTTCATGCGCAGGCGTTCGAGCCAAGCCAGCTTGTAGCGAAATGCATCGGCATCGACATGCTTGCCGTTGGGAACATAGACATTCACGATGCGGATTCCGGCAATCCGTGCGCTCAGGAAACGCTTTTCGTCGCCGGCAGGGGTACCCACGAACCCTTTGCGGACGTCCTCGATAGGCCATTTGGAGGCGATAGCCACCCCGTTGTACGTCGGCTGGCCGCTGAGGGCGAGGCTGTAGCCCAATCTCGAAAACTCCTCACGCGGGAAGTCGTCATCGACGACTTTCGTCTCTTGCATGCACAACACGTCACAGCCCGTTCGCTCGAGCCAGTCGAGCACGGCCTGCCCGCGCATCCGGATGGAATTGACGTTCCAAGAAGCGACCATCATCGTGGCCGGGGGTTAACCCCTGACGCGCATGCCAGCAACCCGATCTTGCCTACCTGACGGCCGGCGAGCCCCCCTGCTCGAGAGGGTGCGCGTCGCGCTTTTCGGACCATAAATCAGGGCTTTGAGACTTGTATGCGGAAGGCTGCCAGGCTAGTCGAATGGGCCAGCATTTCGGTGTTGTCCTTGGCGCGCCCCTCTCTCCTGCTTTGTCTCAGCTTCCTTTCGATCGGACACGGGTCTGCCTTTGCGCAGCAGGAGCCATCGGGCGATGCTCCTCCCGGGCCCAGTACCGGCGCCGTGCCCCGCGGTGCGCAGGGAGCCGCCGTGCGCGAAGCAGAACCGGCGCCCAAGCCCAAGGTGGTCGAGCCGGAGCTCATCCACTACGAGCCGCCCGTCTATCCGCCCGAGGCGAAGGAGCAGGGCCTGGAGGCGGAGGTCAAGCTCCAGCTCACGCTGGACGCCACGGGTAAGGTGACGGCTGCGGAGTCCATCGAGCCCGTTGGTCATGGATTCGACGAAGCCGCAGAACAGGCTGCCCTCAAGCTGACGTTTACTCCCGCCACGGTCGACGGCAAGCCCGTGCCGGTCAAGTGGGGCTTCGTCTACCGCTTCACGCTCGAGGAGAAAGTCGTCGAACCCGGCGAGCAGCAGGCTACGACCGGTAATATCGGCGGGCGGCTGCTCATCGCGGGGAGCGAAACTCCGCTGGCGGGTGCTCGCATCACGGTGCGCGCCAGCGACGGCACCTTGCTCAGCGCGAGCTCGGATGCCTCGGGCAACTGGATGATCGAGAACCTGCCGCCGGGAACCTATCAGGTGACGGTGGAGATGGAGGGCTTTTCCCCCTTCGAGCTGGACGAGGTGGTCGACGCGGGGCAACTGACCGAGTTGACGTACCGGGTTTCTCCGGTCAGCGATGTCGAGGGCGCCATCGAGATCGAGGTGCGGGGCGAGCGGCCTCCGCGCGAAGTGACCAAGCGCACCATCGAAAGGCGCGAGATCAATCGCATCCCCGGTACCAGCGGCGACGCGCTCCGTTCATTGCAGAGCTTGCCAGGTGTGGCGCGGCCGCCCGGGCTCGCCGGCTTGCTCATCGTGCGTGGTTCGGCTCCGCAAGATACGACTACGTCCATCGACGGGGCGTACGTGCCCATCATCTATCACTTCGGCGGGCTGTCCAGTGTCGTGCCCACCGAGCTCTTGGATCGAATCGACTTTTACCCCGGTAACTTCTCGGTGCGTTACGGCCAGGTTCAGGGAGGCATCGTCGACGTGGCGCTGCGCGCTCCGGATACCGATTGCTACGGCGACTACTTTGCCAAGACCGACGAAAAGGGTTGCTACCATGGCATGGCGCAACTCGATCTGATCGACGGTCGTTTCATCCTTCAAGGTCCGATCGGCAACTCCAAGAATTGGAGCTTCGTCGTAGCTGGGCGCCGCAGCTGGTTCGACACATGGTTGAAGCCCGTGCTCGAAGAAGCGGGGGCAGGTGTCACGACCGCCCCCGTGTACTACGACTATCAGGTGATCGCGGACTACAAACCGTCGGAGAGAGAGCACTTGTCAACGCGTTTCTACGGCGCCGACGATCGGGTCAAAGTCCTCATCAACGATCCCGCCTCTCAAGATCCGGGGTTCGGGGGCAATATCGAGCTGGCTACGCGCTTCATGCGCCTGCAATCCGTGTATCGAACGGAGCTCAGCTCGAGCGTCGAGAGCGAAAGTATGATCGCCGTCGGTTACGACGGCGCAGACTTTTCAATCGGCACCTTTCTGTTCGACCTGAACGTGTATCCCCTGAGCCTGCGCCAAGAGTTTGGTTTCAAGCTCACCAAGGGGCTGCGCATGAATGCCGGGCTGGACTTCACGTCGGCCTGGTTCGAGGTGTTCGTGCGAGCGCCCCAGCCCCCAAGGCCGGGAGAGCCGGATCCAGGACCGTTCGCCAACCAACCCGCGGTGGAAACGAGCAGCGAGGACTTCGGCTTTCGACCAGGCTGGTATGCGGACCTCGAGTGGCAGGTCACCGATCGGCTGCGCGTCGTGCCGGGTGCGCGCGTCGACTACGCGCAGGACTCGAGCAATGCCGACTTCAGTCCGCGCCTCACCGCCCGCTACGTGCTCATCAGCGAAGAAGATCGCGTGTGGAGCGCGCCCCGCAAAACGACGCTGAAGGCAGGGGCCGGGGTGTTTCACCAGCCGCCGCAGTTTCAAGAAACGGACGAGGTGTTCGGTACGCCGGAACTGTTGTCGAACCGAGCGCTGCATTATTCGTTCGGAGTCGAGCAAGAGTTCACCGAGCAGGTGGACCTTTCGGTCGAGGGGTTCTACAAAGATCTGACGCGGCAGGTGTCGCGCAGTGCCAACGACAAAGGTGCCTTCACCTACGCCAACGAAGGCGAAGGCAGCGTGATCGGCTTGGAGACGTTGCTCAAGTACAAGCCGGACGAGCGCTTCTTCGGCTGGCTGGCGTACACACTGTCCCGTTCGGTCCGCACCGATGGTCCGGGGCAAGAAGAACGACCGTTCGAATGGGACCAGACCCACAACCTGGTCATGCTCGGCAGCTATCGCCTGGGGGATGGCTGGGAGTTCGGTGCGCGGTTCCGAGTCGTCTCCGGAGGCCTCGAGACTCCAGTTGCAAGGCCCCCCAGCCTGCCATCGATTTATGCGGCCGAGGCCGGCGCCTACGTGCCCCTCAGGGGTGAGCTCTACAGCGAGCGGCTACCGCTCTTTCATCAGCTCGACGTCAGGCTCGACAAGGGCTGGCAGTTCAGAACTTGGCGCATGGGCGCTTACCTTGACGTGCAGAACGTCTACAATAACGCAGCGGTCGAAGGAACGGGCTATAACTACAACTATAGTCAGAACACCTACCAACGAGGTGTACCGATTCTTCCTAGCATCGGATTGCGAGGCGAGTTTTGAACAAGTGGCTGGCATTGTTGGCACTGCCGCTCGTCGGTTGCGGAGCCGAGCTCGATCGTTCGAGCGAGGTAGAAACGCTGCGTGTGCTCGGTGTGCACAAAACCAAGGCCTATGCGCAGGCTGGCGACGAGGTGACGTTCAGCATGCTGTGGCACGATCCTGACGGGCGCGACATCACACCGGTGTGGTTTGCACTGCCGTTCGGCGAGTCGTCGTACCCACTATGCATCAATCCGCCGAGTCATTCGTACTTCGAGTGCTTGGGGGTGCAT
>CBFGRJ010000437.1:0-6070 GCA_965651135.1 uncultured Myxococcales bacterium | reverse complement strand
TCACCTGCTCGGAGCGGAAGAGCTGCGGTGCAGGTGAGACCTGCGAGCACGGATGCTGCGTGCTCGACGACATCATCATTGAGTAGTGTGACTCGACACAGCTTACCGCCTGGCCAGGCGGCACGGAGTGCCTTTCGCTTCGCGCAGAACCGGCCGGTTGGAAGCGCAACCTACTCGTTAGGCTCGTGCTATAGCGATCCGACACCAGTAAGGTTGCTGTTGACAGTTCTCTTGTTCCTCGTGAATTTGTGCGGCTGTAAGGCTGCTGACGGCGGCCAGAACAGGGACTCGATCCCAAGTTCGGCAACCATAGCGGCGAAAGCGCGTTCGGCGGTGGTGCGGATCAAAGCACATGGCAGTATGGCGCAGCCTGAAGGTGCCGGCTTCTTCGTTCGCGGCAGCAAAGGAGAGGCGCTCATTGCAACGAACTATCACGTTGTCTGGGGAGCCAGCGGTATTGCCTTCGAACAATCGGGTTCCGTTCAGGGCAAAGCCAAGTTGCTCGGCGTTGACAAGGCGATCGACTTCGCGCTCTTGCGTCCTGACCCAGCCGTCACAGTTGACGTTCTCGACCTGGTGGACGAGAGCGAGCTTCGAATCGGCGACTGGCTCATGTCCGTTGGAAGTTTTGAGGGAGTGACGACCGCGGCGAGCGTCGGCGTACTCTCGGGCCGTACGAGGCTGCCGAATGCCGCACTGGTTGGACAACGCCTAGTGGATCATCTGTTGACCGATGCCGTACTCGGTCCAGGCAGCAGTGGTGGGCCCGTCTTGGACGCTCGCGGATCGGTTGTGGGCATGAATACTGCTGTCGCTGGCAGAAGCCGGGGAATTGGCATTGTCACCCCGGCGACGCTGATACAACACGCAGCGCGAGAACTTGAACAAGTGGGTCACTGCGCGCACGCCTTTGGGGGAGTCGAGGTCGCGGACGACTCATGTGCCGGCAAGGAACCAGGCGCCATGCTCGTCACGTCCGTAACCCCCGAGGGCCCAGCTCATTCAGCAGGGCTACAAGTACAGGACTGTATCGTTGCAGCTCACGGGCGATCTCTTCAAGGAGCAAATGAATTTCGTCGACGCATGTTCATGGCCAAGCCGGGAACTCGGTGGTCACTTGACGTCGTGCGAGATGCGCGGCGCGTTCGCGTGACTCTCCTACTGGAGAACGCGGGGGGACGACTGGAATGAGTGGGCCAAGCACACGAAAGCCTCGCGTCTTTTGCGGAAGATCGAGGCGGCTCCTTGCTCGATGCATGGCCGCGATCGTCGCAGCGCTTGCGATTCTGCATCCAGTTGTGGCGCTGGCGCAAGGTTCCGACGCGGTCTCCCCGGCCGCGGAGCCGTTGGCGAGCGCCAGCACCAGCGCGCCTGGCATTGCTCCCGGAGCACTTGGGTCCGAAGCCGCTACACGAATCTCATCGGACGACCTAGGCCGGCTCGAGACGCTGTTGAAATACTACCAGGCAGAGGAGGAGAGTTATCGCCTGTGGAGTGGTCTATCCGCAATGGCAACAGGTAGCGCCATGATACCACTGGGCCTAGTGCTCAATAGTCGAACTGGGAGCCAATCCTGGGTCGGGCCCATGATGCTCGTGGCTGGAGTAGTCCAACTCGCAGGGGGGGCGGGGGCTCTCATTGCGCCCCTACTGCCTCCCCCCACGGGCTTCGCTTATCTCACCGACTTATTGGCTCGGCAACGTGCCGCCGGAAGGACTCCGGGTGAGATGACTGCGCTCATCGAGTCGGAATGGGAGCGACTTGCGAAGAAGGCGCGATCTGATCGTCGCTTCTCAGGAGCCATAGGGCTTGCTGGTGCTCCCGCAGTGATCGGGGTGGGCACGTACATCATGCTAGCCAAACCGACTGCTTTCTCGGAAGAAGGCCGCTTCGGCACTTCGGCGTTGCTTTTCGGGCTCGGGGCCGTGGGCCTAGCCAGAAGCGTCTATTTGTTGTTCGTTGAAAGCAACATGGAGGTCGCGTGGAACACCTACCAGCTCACCGCGCGTCCGCGAGCCCAGCGCGTTAGATTTGGTTATTCCCCCGCTCCCGGTGGCAGTACCGCCCAGCTGGCGATTTCGTTCTAGCGTCCGCCAGGTCACCTAGTGTTTGTCGAGCAGTAAGCCGCGGTTCGAGAAGGGATAGTCAAATCGGCGATGGGGTGCAGAAGCCGACGCTGTCTGCTTGTGAGCTGCTGCGCCTGCACTCCATCCCAGTCTCCCGGCAATCGCTAGCTGACAAACAGCGCCCAGGAAGAAGCTCACACTCCGGCAACAAACTATTGCGCATGGCCGTCGATTGGAACCTGCACCTCATTCCCTCTGGGCACCCATGTAGTGTACGCAAGGGCCCGTGCGGAGAAGGGTGCGGAACATCGATGATTTGGCGGGAACACGAGTCACCGGGCCGCTGTGGCGGGGGAGTCTCTCGACTACAAGCCGTGGCCACGACGACAAGCAGCGACCAACCAATCTCCCTGGCAAACATTGCGACTCAAGGATACCGCCTGGCTGCTTCGCTCCACCAGAGGATTTAGCACACGTGTCCCGACTCTTCGCCTAGTCGCGAAACGAACAGCTCGCTGATGCCTTCGAATGCAGCTGCTGGTTCCGGGTCGGTCGCTAGTTCAACAAGATCCAGTAACCGGCACGAGGCGATGATTGAAGAGATGGACGCGGTGCTCTCAGCGCGGGTGCTCCTGCGCCCGACGACGATCTTGCGAAGGGACGTCTCCGAGCAGGACGTCGGCTGGCCCATCAGGACGGCACGAGCACCGCAATGAGCTTCGCTACCCAGAAGAACAGGCCCAGTAGAACGGGTGCCAGCAGCCACGCCCAACCACTTCCAGACCCTTTCCAGAAGCCGTGGGCTGAGCGCACCCACGCGATGGTGGTTAGGGCATAGAACATAAGCTGACCAAAACAGTGCGGACCCACCATTGCTCCATGTGGCGACGGCAAAGTAACCGGTAATCATTGTGAGGCCTGCGCAGAACAACGCCAGCAGTGCGACGCCGACGCTGCCAACGCGTGACCACCAGCTAGTGCGATCGATGTCGTGAACCGTCGGGGCGGTGGGAGGCTCGTAGGGATTGCTCAAGACTTCCGCATGCTACCAGATCCAGGTGTCCACGATAGGCCGATCCAGGTGTCCACGATGCTCTGGAATCGCACCTTCGCCTCGCTTATGCCAGTCGCTGACGAGCTCTCGCTCGATCTTGTCGCTGGTGCAGATGTAGGTTCTGCGAAGAGGATTTCGAGATTCGCCGCGCAGCAGAGCGCCATAGCGAACCCAGGCTCGACTGCTTCAGCAGAGCGCGAGAATTTATTGGGACCCACGAACTCCGCTGGCGCAAAGCGTCGCCCGCGCCAATGCCAACTAGCGCCTACAGCTTCGTGGTGCTTGCTCCTTCCGCTCGCCCCATGAATGCACTGTGAGGTTCTCGTTTATGTGCTGTTCGAGCACCAGAGCAGCCACGACCCGCTGATGGCGTTTCGCGTGCTGCTCTACATGGTGCGCGTCTGGGAGCGCTACGTCCGCGGCCACGAGGGCGTGCGCGAGCTCCCCCTCATCGTCCTGCTCGTGCTCTATCACGACGAGGGTAAGTGGCAGTCTCCGACCAGCCTCCACGACCTCTTTCCCGCCGAGCTCATCACAGCGCCAGCTTGGGCAAGTATCACCCCCAGCTTCCGTTCCTCCTCGATGACCTGGCCGTCGTCTCCGACGAGGAGCTTCAGGCTCGCCAGATGTCGCTACTGGCTCGCGTCGCTCTCTGGGCGCTGCGAGATGCCCGCTTCGACCGCTTCGACCGCTCCCTGGTTGCCTGGACTCGCCTGCTTTCTCAGGTCTTTCATGGGCCGGAAGGCAGAGAAGCCTTCCGCACCATCTTTTGCTACATTTACGCCGTTCGTGGCAGTGCTACCGCCCGCGAGCTAGCCGAAAAAATCCCCGACCCCATTCTCCGTGAGGAAGCCATGACCATCGCCGAGCAACTTCGACAAGAGGGCAATTTTGAGGGCTGTCGTGGAATGCTCCTCAAGCTGCTCAAGCTCAAGTTCGGGCCCCTCGACGAGGCAACCGAAGCTCGCGTTGCCGCTGCCGATGATGCCGCCCTCGATCGCTACGCCGAGCGCATCCTCTCGGCGGCCACGCTCAGCGCGGTGCTCGAGGACTAGACCGCATCGTCGAGCGCGTCCTCCTCGAACACGGCCTGCCTGTTGCCCGGAGCCGGGCGCGTCGCCACGGGCGGGCGCGGCAGCGCGGCCCCGGGGTGCGTGGCGCTGTGCACGGCCTTGAGCTGCCGGATCCCGACCTGGGTGTAGACCTGCGTGGTGTTCAGATCGACGTGGCCGAGCAGCTCCTGGATGTGGCGGATGTCCGCTCCGTTTTCGCGCAGCGCCAAGGACAAAAGAACGGGCAGGAGCCCGGCCACCGCGGCCGTGGCTCATCGCATCGAGGCGGATGAGTCACCGGAAAAGGTCGTGGCCGCAAATTCTGTGTACACTGTGGCTCTGTGACAGCTGCTGCGCTCATCGACGTTTTTGCCTACGACGACTACCGGATCATGCTGTCCGACTACTACACGCAGGCAAAGAAGCAGCGGCGACTGTCGTATCGGGGGTTTCGAAGCGTGCCGGGCTGTCCTCGCCCAACTACCTCAAGCTGGTTATGGATGGTGAGCGCAATCTGACGCACGAGATGGCGCGACGCTTCGCCACAGCCATGCGCCTGAGCGACGACGAGGCGAGCTACTTCTGCATCCTCGTCAATCTCACGCACACGGACTCGACCGAGGGCGCGTAGGTTCAACAAGCGCCCACTGATTGACTTGAGAGCGCCCCACCGCGAGCGTCTGAACGCCTGGAGTAGCAGTAGTAGTGTAATTGCGGTGCTGGGTTGACGGTCCGTGACGCATGTTGGGGTCCTGCGAGAGCGCTCGCCCACCCGGTGGATGCACGCCCGCCTGGGTCGACGGCGCATTTCAGTGCGCGTCGAACAGCTCCGCCTGGGCAGGCTCGGCGAGCCGCCTTCGGATCACCTGGCTCTTGAAGTAGGGGGGGTCGCGAGCCGGTGCGAGCGTCGGTGGGTCGACGGGCTCACCGAGCCATCGGAGGTAGCGCTCGATGCTGGCGCTGGTCATGACCAAGGCACGGAGCTTCATTCGCACGCCGCAACTGGAGCAATGCTCGATATCGATTTTAAAGCTTCGCATCAGAAGCTCACGCCACGGGCGATATCCGGAGCGGTGGGTGGGGGGCTTGTCTTTTGCGGTGCAGGTCGAGCAGTCGCCGTTCGTGTTGTCGGAGTCGGCGGCTGGCTTCGGCGGTGGAACGACGCGAGCTCTCCATTGGCTGGCAGCCGCAAGTACCCCCGCGTACCTGACAGAATGAAAATGCGGAGGCGGTACCGTGGTCGCGAGTCGCACGAGAAGCGATAACGGATCCAGGTCGAGGGCAAAGGTGCTATCGCTGAACGTGCGTTTGAGTTGAAGGCGTACCAAGTCGTCGCCGACCAGCTGAATGTTTTCTCGAGCGATGGGAGGGCGAAGTATGTATTTGCAGAGTGCTTCACGGCCGGCAGCGTCGTCGGCTCTGGCCGTGGTTGCGGCATGCAGCGAGAAGCCATGAGCGGTGGCACAGAGCCCCTTGGGGTACTCGAGCTCACGCGCTGGGCGCAAGGGGGATGGGGCTTGTTGGCGCAGCGCGGGCCCCGCGGGGACGCGGCCCAATGTGGACGCCACGGCGAGCTCGGCGAGCGCGGGCTCTTTGTCAGCGAGGGCTTCGTCAGCGTTGACCCTGCCGTCCTCGACGACGCCCTTCTGGCGGAGTAGCCGTAGGATGCGGTGGGTCGCGACCTGCAGGATGTCAGCGACGGCGCCGTTGGTCAGGCGCGCGCCCTGAGCTCGAAGGGCAGCGTCAGCACGAACTGCCGCAGCGGCGCTCGCTCGGGCAGCACGTTCGACCGGGATTCGCCGAGGTTTGGGCCATTCGTCTTGCCAAACACGCGTTGCCGAATCCCAAGGCAACTATAACAGAATGCTCATCGACTTGGATGCCATCGAGCATAATGG
>CBFGRJ010000436.1:0-6091 GCA_965651135.1 uncultured Myxococcales bacterium | reverse complement strand
CACCGCCTGTGCCGCTGTCTCACCCGCTTCGGGCGCCTGGGCCATCACCGTCGCCGGCGTGACGAGCAGCGACAACGCTAGCAAGGCGGCTTTGCTAGCGGCTTGGTTGGTTAGCGAGCTTCCCGTTGCACCCGGTCCCACGTGCGAAGGCTCCATGGCGCTTTTTCATCGCGGACGCAAGCATTAGACGGGTGGGCTAGGAAATTCGACGACCGCCTACCAACGCGGGTGCATGCTGGACAACTCGTGGCTACGGCGCCAGTAGTGCCTCGACCGCTGCCAGCAGTACAGCGTCACCCGCCATGCGTTGGGCACCCTCGGGCATGGGCCGCACCATCCAACGCACGTCGAGCGTGACCGGGTTCGGCCCTGCGGGGCCGTACTCGCCCAGCACCTCGAGCTCGACGTAGCCCGTGCCGTCGTAAAACTCGATCTCACCATGTTCCGGCGGATGCACCGAGACGTCCGACCAGCTGCGCACGAATAAGTCCGTGCCTTGCGTGAACGCGATGTAACCACCGCTGGCCTCGGCGAACGACTTGTCGTTTTCGGAGGGATTTTGCGCATGATCGAACCAGTGGGCGCCGCCCAGGTATTGGGTGACGAGAGGTGTCTTGGCCGGATCGCCCGTGAGCAATGCTTCAGGACCCGCAAAGAAGGCGAGCCCACCCGGCACCACCCGGGTCACCTCCCAAGCGGAAATAGAGAAAGCCGCAGCTCCGTTGTTTGCCACGCTGTAGCTGATGTCGATCGCCTCGCCACACAGGTCGGCTTTGAATACTTTTGTCACCGTTACATTGGGGCCGACGTCTGGCATACCGGTGCTCGTCATGGTGATGACGCCGGCGGTTTCGTCGACCGTCACGCTATACGGATCGCTGTCCACGGCCGCGGGCGGCGGCCAATCCCAGTCCACCTGGGGCGCGGTCCACAGGGTGGACCCGAAGTTCGTCTCGTGGGCGGCGCTCGTGGTCAAGAGATTCGAGCCGCTCGCCCGGCGAAACTCCACCACTTTGCCCCCCGCTGCTTGCACCGCGAAATACGTATCGCCGAATTCGAGCACGTAGGTTCCGGAGCCGCGATCGACCGGCCCGGTGAGCGTCGCGCAAGGGCATTCGCCATTGTTGCAAGCCGCCCCGTTGGGGCAAGCATTGCCACAGGCGCCGCAGTTGTTCGCGTCGCTGAGCACATCGATGCAGCCCGCGCCGCAATCGAGTTGTCCCGTGTCGCAGCTGTTGCCGGTGCCGCCCACGGACGAGGTAACACTGGTGCCGCCAGCCCCGGTGCCTACGGAGCTCGTGTCGCTCGTGCTCGGGGCGCCACCCACGCTGCTCGCGCTGCCCGTCGTGCTCGACGTGCCGCCGGTCACCGTAGTCGTACCGCCATCGCTCGTGGCCATGCCACCCACTCCGGTCATGCTGCTTTGCGAACCGCTGGTCTGAGTTCCAGTCGCAGTGTTGGTACTAGATTGTGTGGGCGGATCGTCAGAACAGCCGATGCTCCCCAACACCCACCCAAGCACGAGCCAATAACGAACGAAGCCATCTCGATTCATGAGTCAGTCCCAAGCTGTAAAAGGCACTTTGACGCCACCGGGGGCGGCTCGCGTATCTAAGCACAACGCGGCAGCCAGGCGAAGCCGACCCAACACCCGCTCAGCGAATGCTCGTTTGGATGAGCCCGAGGCAAGCCTCGATCGCTCCGAGCCAGGGCTCGCCGGATGGCGTCGAGCTGGGCGGCAGGTGCACGAAACCGCACTGGATCCCGAGGTTGCCTCGCGCCATTTGGTGCAGGGCGCGATAGAAAGTGTGGTTACAAACGAAGCCCCCGGCGTGGTCCGACAGCTCGACGGGAAAGCCCAGCGCTTGTACTCTGTCAGCAAATCGTTCCAGTGGCAGCGTGCTGGCGTAGTGTTCCGGCGCCCCAGCGACGATGGGCACGTCGAGCCGCTCTTCTCCGTCGTTGTCGCGAAGCGCCGCCCGATCGCGATTGTGCGCTAGGCGCTCCAGACGCACCGCTCGTGCTTTCGCGTTGAGCCCCAACAGCAGCACTGCGCGGGGGCCGGTCTCGATCAGCCGTTCGATGCGCGCCCCAGCCCGCGCGAACGACGTGGGCAGGACCTCGCAGTGCCAGGCTTCGTTCCGCTGTCGCTCGAGCGCTCGCACGATGCTCGCGGACACGTTGTCACGATGCTCGCCGAAGGGCTCGAACCCGGTGACGACGACGGGGCTAACCATTCATGACCCGAGACGCCGGTAGCACCAGATGGTGAAGGCGAACGCATGCCGAGCATCCGCCGGATGCTGGTCGAGGAGCTCGCGCTGCCATCCGCTGAAGTCGAAAGCAGGGACGAAGGCATCGCCCGCTTCGATGTGTGTGTGCACCACCGTTTCGTAGACGCGCTGCGCATCGCCAAAAGCCTCGGCGAACAGGCGCGCTCCACCCACGACGAACACTTCTTTGCAATGCTGTCGAGCCAGAGCCAGCGCCGCTGGCAGTGAATCGACGATATGCACTCCTTCGGCTGCTCGGTAGCCGGGCGTCGTGGTCACGACGATGTTCAGGCGATCAGGTAGGCACGTTTCGTGGTCCTCGTAGGTGCGGCGTCCCATGATCACGGCGCCGTGTCGGGTGGTTCGCTGAAAATGCGCAAATTCGTCCGGCAAATCCCAGGGAATGCGCCCAGCCTTGCCGATGCAATAGTTTTCGGAGCGCGCATAAATGAGCGAAAGCATCTGTCCGCAAGCTAACGACAACATTCAACGAAGTGCAACTCGCGGTCCGACGCAATGGTCACTACAAGGACCCACAGTTCCCCGCATCGAACCGCGCGCTATCAGGGCGGGAGCCTTGCATAGGCAACCCGAAACTGGTCACCATGGTGCAGCTTAGTTGGAGGAGGACTCATCATGTGGAAGCAACGCCTTGCCTGGACCCTGGTTGGTTTGTCGTGCGCTGTCGCCTGTGGCGGCAGCTCGTCGAGCGACGATTCGAGCGGTAGCGGAGCAACCCTAGCGCTCGAGGACGTACCCGCCGCGTATGCCGAGACATTTTGCGGATTGATGGAGCGCTGCAACCTGTTCGTGCAGGCTTTCGTGCCGGGCAAAGATTGCGAAAACTACTTTTTGAAGACCCTCGACAACCAAGGGTTCGACAGCTTGGTGGACGCCATCGAGGACGGCCGCGCGAGCTACGACGGAAACCAGATGCGCGCATGTCTCGATGCCCTTGCCGACAGGGACTGCGACGAGCTCGATGGCGCGGAGCCGCCGAGCTGTGAGCAGGCGGCTGCCGGCACCGTGGACGAGGGCGGCGATTGCACCGCCGATATCGAATGCGAAGGGGACCGCATCTGCGTGTTCGACGACAGCTGTCCGGGCAAGTGCAGCGACAAGCTGGGCGCCGGCGGCGAGTGCACGGACGACGATCGCTGCAGGGACGGTCTTGTGTGCTCGAGCGACACGGGGCGCTGTGTCGCTCCCGCCGCCGAGGGAGAAGATTGCGAAGGCGGCGTGGCGCCCGTCTGCGAAGGAACCCTGTTCTGTCTGGGGCAAGATGACGAAGAGGGAATCGCGGGCACCTGCCGAGCCATGGATGACGTCTTTACCGCCGAGCCCGGCGAAGAGTGCGACCTAGAAGCGGGACCGCTCTGCGAAGAGGGCGCCGCCTGCGTCGTCGTTTTCGAGGACAATGAGGCCCATTTCGAATGTCGAGCGCTCGCGAAGGTGGGTGAAGACTGCAGCCTCGGCCTCGTCAACCCCTGCGAACGAGGCAGCTTCTGCGCGTGGTCCGGCGCCATGTTGCAAGGCACCTGCGAACCCCAGTTGGAAGCCGGAGAGGACTGCAATCCAGCGTGGTTTGGCGCCTGCAAGTTCGACTCGGTGTGTGTCGCAGACAGCGAGGACCCGACGACGGGGCGCTGCGTCGGCAAGAAGAACAACGGCGTCAGCTGTGCGTCGAACAACGAGTGCTGGAGCGAGCACTGCGTTGATGGCGGCTGCGCGCCCACCACGGCCTGCAAGGGCTGAGAGCCCTTACTCTTGCGCCGAGGCCTCACCCGTGCAGCTCGACCAGGATTGGTAGACACTGTCGACGTCCGCGGGGGTAGGGCGCACGCTGAGATTGTGCTCGTTCATGAGCGAGGGCCTGCCTTCGACGTGCCAGAGACCGAAGGCATGGCCTAGCTCGTGGGCGATGGTGATGGCGCGCTCGCGCGAATCTTCCAAGCGTCGATTCACGAAGACCAGGCCGCGCTCGTCGTCGTAGACGCCGTGCTGCGCCTTGGGCGCGCGCTCGAACTTCACCTCGAGCACTGGCCAATCCGGCCGAGCCTCTCCCGTGAGCAAGAACCCGCCTGCCTCCACCCACATGTCCACGGCTGCATCGACGCTGGATAGTTCCGCCGCCGTTGCGTTCTTGGCGGATACCACTACCCCTGAGCAGGGATCGTACACGGTGTCGAGCGTGCCGTCCGAGCTCCTAGCCGCACATGAAAGGACCAGGGGCGCGAGTAACAGCTGCGCGAGGCAGCCCCAATGAATGACTGACAAGTCGCGCGACTATTGCATGCACCTAGTCGACGAGCAACCGCTCGGACGACAAGAGGTAGGACCGTGTCGGCTATCACCTTCGCGCCACTCGAGCGTTGCCCGTGCTCTTCACCGATTGGGGACGCGCCCAAAGGTACAAGAGAAAACCCGCGCCCAACGTTGCCAAGCCCGCCAAGGTCGATACCGGGCGCTGCCACAAGGCATGAACCAGCATCCAAGCATTGAGCGCCAGCGCAAGCGCGGTGGTGAGGGGGTGTCCCCAGGTGCGATAGGGTCGATAGAGCTCGGGCTCACGCCCTCTGAGCACGAACACACCGGCAATGGTCAGGGCCGCGAAGAGGGACAAGGTGAAGCCCATATAGGTGAGCAGAGCGTCGAAGCTCGCACTCAGCAGCATGATCAAAGCCAACACCGTCTGAAGCACGATAGCAGCCACCGGACCGCGCTCGTCGTTCGAGCCGCGCCCACTGAGCAAGCGCAGGCGTGGATAATCCCTACCCATGGCTTCGTACACGCGCGGCCCCGTCATCATGAGGGCGCTGACGGTCGTGAACAGGCCCACCGCGACCAAAGCGCTGGCGGCCACGGCTACCGAAGGTCCGAAGAGGTGCACCGCCGCCACGTATCCCACGTCGATTTCTCCGCTCAGGGCGGCGGGTGGCGCGGCTACCAAGAACACGAGGTTGAGCCCGACATAAAGCATGGCAGTTAGCCCGGTACCGATCAGCAGCGCCCTGGGCAACGTGCGACCAGGGCTCCGCAGCTCACCCGCGACGTAGGCCGCAGCGTTCCAACCGCTGTAAGAGAACGAGACGTAAATCAAACCGACAGCGAAGGCGGGCGAGGCCACGGCGGCGCCGAGCGCAGGCTGATTGGGACGCCAGAGCGCGCTGGGCTCGCTCAGGGCAAGCCCGCCCGCGATGAAACCCACAATCAACAGTGCATCGAGAACGGTAGCGGCGTTTTGCACTCGACTGCCCCAACTCAAGCGTACGGCGTGCAACAGTCCAAGCCCGCCGACGAGGAGCGTGGCGGCGAGGCGGGGTGGTACGCCCGGAAAGACGTTGTGCAAATACTCACCGAAAGCCACGGCTGAAGCCGCCATCGGTGCAGAAAAGCCAACGACCAGCGAAACCCACCCCGCCAGAAAGCCGAGCGCAGGGTGATAAATGCGCCCCAATAGCCAATACTCGCCGCCGTTGTTCGGAAGCGCCGCTACCAGCTCGCCGTAAGCCAGGGCGCCGCACAGGGCCACTACGCCGCCCACCACCCAGGCCACGAGCACCGCGGGCAGTGAGCCCAAGTCGCGCACCAAAAAGCCGGTCGTCGTGAATACCCCAGTGCCAATCATGCTGGCCATGACCAGCAAGGCTCCAGTGGCCGGGCCGAACCTCCGCGCCGATGTCCTGGGCTCCGTCATTGGGGCCCCAAGCTAACAGCGGTGTGACCCAAGGGCATATCGTCCATGCGACCTCTCACCCGCGCTTGCAGCAGGATGCATACCAAGCAAAGCGGCCGCAGCGTGAAGAGCTAGGGAAGCC
>CBFGRJ010000435.1:0-6113 GCA_965651135.1 uncultured Myxococcales bacterium | reverse complement strand
GTCAGCGTTGTGGGCACGCGCCTGCCGACCCGATCGTAGCGCCGTTCGATCGGGTCGGCAGTGCGGGGCTCGGGATTGACTTTGGAAACGGCGATTAGCCGCGCCGAGCCGGCGGCGCGCGCGCCGGTGCAACGCCCAGCATGGCCCGATGCTTCGGACCTTCGAGCCAGCCCTGCTGCCATGCAAGCTCTGCGAAACCAGGCCTAAAGGCAAGCGCCGCGAAGGCGGCGGGTAGCCAGGCCTTCGCGCCCGTCGCTTGAAACACACCCCGGTCCTCGAGCTCCGATGCCTGCCCGGCCAGCGCCGCCGGCGAGGCATCGGCTGGCGCCGGTAGCGGACTCTGCGCCACGAGCGTCTGCCCCAGCTCGCTGAGATGCAGTGCTGACCCGCTCGTGAAGCACGAGAGCATCAGCCAGGTGCTCAGCACGGTCAGCCACTGCATCATGATCGGTCGAGTGTGGAACGCCCCCGCCGACCACGCAAAGGTAAAATCCACCCCGCCAAAAACAGCCGACCTCAGTACGTGAGGCCGTGACCGAACGGAAACAGAGGCGCGTAGCCGGGGTCGTCCTTGTTCACCGTGACCTGGTCCTCGCTGCTTGGCCAGCTGTGGCTGAGCGTCCCGGTGAAGTTGTAGTCACCGAAGAGCACCTCGGCGATGCCGGCACCCTCGGTGCCAGGCAGCCACGCCGCAACCCAGGCGTCCGCGTTGGAAAGCTGGTCGGTGATGAGCACCGGGCGCCCACTCACGATCACGGCTACGACCGGCTTGCCCGCGGCCTTGGCTTGACCAAGCAACGCGAAGTCATCGGCCGGCAGCGTGTTGATCGAGGAGACGTCACCGTACCATTCGGCGTAAGGCGGCTCGCTAAGGACCACGATGGCGGCGTCTGCGTCCGCCACGTTGGGCACCACATTGGCCACTGCCGAAATGCCCGCCAATATGGTCGTGCCCTGAGTCATGTCGCCACCGTTTTGCCAGCTGATGGTCCAGCCCCCCGTCTGACGACCCAACGCATTGGCGCCGCTTCCCGCAACCCACACGTTGGAGCCCTTGGCCAGCGGAAGCACGCCATTCTGGTGTTGCAGCAACACGAGTGACTCACGCACCGCCTGACGCGCGACGGCACGGTGCGCTTCGGACCCCACCTGCGCCAACAAGGCGGTGTCGCGTGTGTAGCCGAACAATCCAGCTTCGCACTTGACCGTCAAAATGCGCCTCACGGCGTCATCGATCCGCTCTTGGCTGATCGATGAGCCTGCGGCAGCGAGGATCTCGGCGCGTTGCGCGGCCCAGCCCGTCGCCGCCATCAGCATGTCTACTCCCGCATTGATGGCTGCTACCACGCCCGGCCCGCTCTGGTTGGGCATCACGGCGTCCCAGTCGGTGGTGACGAATCCGGCAAAGCCCAGCTCCCCCTTGAGAATCGTGGTGAGCAATTGCGCGTGGCCCGTCATGTTCACGCCGTTCCAGCTGGTGTCGGCCACCATGATCGAGCCGAGCCCGGCCTGGATGGCGGGGACATAGGGAGCAATTCCATAGGTGCGCATGGTGGCCTCGTCGATCTGCACGTCCGCGCGGTCGACGAGCCCACCCGGGTCAGTACCCGCAGGCATTTTGCGCGATGTTCCGTAGCTGGCCTGGCCGTCACCCGCGAAGTGCTTGGCGCAAGCGACGACCCCGGGCGTTCCGGTACCGAGGCCTCCGCGCCCTTGCAACCCTACGACCTGCGCGCCGCCGAACAGCGCCACCTCGCCGGGATCTTCGCTGTAGCTTTCGTAGGTTCGACCCCAGCGGTCATCGTGCGAAACGCTGAAGACGGGACCGAAAGTCCAGCTTGCGCCTACCGCCATCATTTCCAGCGCAGTGATCTGGCCGATTCGCTCCAAGAGCTCGGGATTACGCGTACAGCCGAGCCCAATGTTGTGCGGAAAGATGACCGTGCCCGTGGCCTTGCTATTGCCATGCACGGCGTCGATGCCAAAAAAGATGGGCAAACCATTCGGCGTGCTCTGGCTGGCGCCGATGAAGCCATCGATCAAGCTCGCCCAGTCGGCGGCAGAGCCGGAGCCGGGGATCGCCGAGCCTGACGCAAAGACAGTACCCAGCACCTCGCCGGACACGTCTGCGCTGGTCACATCCGCGAATTGACCCATCACCATCTGGGCTGCCTTCTGCTCCAGCGACATCTGGGCCAACAGCGTGTTCACCTGGCCGACGCAGGTCTCACTGGGCCAGCTCACCACCGGCAGCTGGTAGCCACCACCCTGGGTGCCTCCGGAGCCTCCGACACCAGTCGTGCTGATGGCGCTCGTCACGCCGCCTCCGCCTACGCCGCCCACTCCGCCGGCTTGAGCACCGTTCGTCCCTACCGTGCTGTCGTTCGCCCCAGCCGTGTTCGTGGCATTGGCTCCGCCGGCTGAGCTGCCGATCGCTCCGCTGCCAGCTCCACCGCTTCCGGTCACGCCGCTTCCGGTCGCGCTACCTCCGGTGACCGAAGTGACCATGGCTGCACCATTGGGACCTTGGGGTTGACCCGTGGATTCGGAGCCCCCGGAGCACCCCAGAGGGGTCGAGAAAACCACAGCTACACAAGCGAAGAAAAAACCACGATGAACGGATTGGTCGATCATGCTTTGCGGCGCCTTCTGATACAGAACGTTGCTCCGAGCGCAAACAGTGCGAAGCCCGCAAGCCGTGCGGGCAATCCGGAAGCCGAGCCGTGGCCCGGGGTGCGGCAAGCACAGCCGGAGTCGTTGGGCGATTCGTTGACTGCATTGCCCCCACTGGTGCTGCTCGATGCGCCCAGGTCCCCGCTATTGACGCCGCCTGTAGTGGCCGTGGCGGTGAACGACGTCATGGCGTTACCCGTGGTGGTCGCATTCGAGCTCGTGATCGTCGCGCTCTGGGTGCTGCCACCCGCACCACCCACGCTCGACGTGCTCGTGCCGATTCCGGTGCTCGCGACGGCGTCCGTGCTCGCGCTCGTGCCGGGAGCTCCTCCTGTCGCCGTGCCCCCGAATCCGCTGGTACCACCGACACCCGTCGGTTCAGTCATGCCGGTGCCCGCGGTGCCTCCCATGCCGCCCATGCCTCCCACCCCTGCTGTGCCGCCCATGCCACCCGCTCCCATGGGCGGCGTAAAGCCGGGCACACCCAGGGCATCGTCAGCGGTCAGCGCGAGCACCAAGTGGCCGTCGACCACACCGCCGTTTTCGACGAAGTGAGTGGACAGGCCTTTGGGAGATTCCCAGGTTGCCAATTCCCACCCCTCTGGGATGACATTGTCATCGAAGTCCTCGCGCCATTCGAGATCGAAACCGGTGCCGTTGTACGACGAGTACTCGACCCAGTCGATGTGCTGGTACACCGGGAGCAAGCTCGGATCGAACGTGCCACCAAACGTGGCGTCACCAGGCCAAATGTTGAAGCGAAGCTGCATCCCATCGGCCGTGTTGTCGCGAAACGCTGCGGCCGCTTCGCCCGTTTCGCGACGGACTTCCATGCCGTCGACCAGCCACGCCACGTAGTCGGGCGTCCACTCATAGGTGAAGGTGTGAAAAGTCCCGCACACGGCCGGCAGCGAGGCCGTCTGCACGTGCACTTGGGCGGGATTGCCGTAGAACGCATTGGTTTCTAGATGACAGTCGTTGCCCACCGTCTCGAAATCCAGCTCGTTCCAAAACGTGTCCTCGACCTCCGAACCCTCTTTCCACAAGAAGAAGGAACCAATCACGCCCGAACCGGACGGGAACCTGATGCTCGCTGCGAAACGACCGTATTGGTACGCCTCGGTGGTCAGTATTTCGGCGCTCGCATAGGCCTGAGCCAATGCGCTCCACCCACCAATACAAAGCGCGCAAGCCAGCGCCGGAATGCAACGTCTATTCATGACCGTGACAAGCTATTTGCGTTGCGCGGCACGACGCCAACGCAGCTGCCCGATTAGATTCATCTGCACGCCTTGCCGCCAGTGTCAGAACTGGCAGCTTCCATCAGCGCCAGCTGAGACCGCACCAAGGGGGGCATCGGCCCCCAGACTCTAACGACCGCCTCAACTCACCGCAGCTGCGCCGCCTCGTCGCGCAGCATCGCGAACAGGTCCGTGACGCCGGGGTCGCACCCTTGTTGCATGAGCAGCGTCGTGACCTGGCCACGGTGATGGGTCTGATGATTGAAGACTTGGGCCACGGGCCACCACAGCGGAACCTCGAGCTTCTGACCGGCGCGCGAGTACACGAGGGGAGCCGCTAGTCGCTCTTCCGTGAGCTCGGCGACCCAGGATGAGAGCTCGTCATCGGTCACCGTTCGCTCCCGTCGCAACTCCTCGAAGTCGGCATAGAGCTCCTGATCGAACGAGCGGATGCCAGGACCGATGAACTCGTTGGGCAACTTTACGCCCTTGAATCGGCCCAGCCATATCCTATCGGCAAGCAACAAGTGGTTGAGTGTGCCGTGGATCGACTTGAAGAATGCGCCGACATCCCGCTTGCGCACCTCGTCGCTCAGCGTCGCAGCATGGGCGTATAGCTTGTCGTTCATCCAGCGATTGTAGCGAGCGAGGGCATTCAGCCATTCGGGACTCATCATGATGGGCCCACCGTACGTTGAAGCTTGAGCGTTGCCAACTAGCAGCCGTCAAGCCAATTCGGGCGCGGTTGCCGGCTTCAACCGGCGTTCTCGCCGAACAGGGCTCGATACACGACGCCCCCGAGCACACCACCCAAGATGGGAGCAACCCAGAACAGCCAAAGCTGAGGTAACGCCGCGGTCTCCGCGAAGATCGCGACGCCTGTGCTCCGCGCCGGGTTCACCGACGTGTTGGTGACCGGAATGCTGATCAGGTGAATGAGCGTGAGCCCGAGCCCGATGGCAATTGGAGCAAATCCCGCAGGCGCACGGCCGTCCGTGGCTCCCATGATAATCATGAGAAAGAAGAATGTGAGCACGACCTCGGCAACCAGGGCGGCGACCAGACCATAGCCACCAGGGCTCAAATCGCCATACCCATTCGAGGCGAAGCCGCCAACTGTCGCATCTGCTTTCCCAGTAGCGATCACGTAGAGCACGCCGGCGGCGAGGACCGCACCGATGGTCTGCGCGATGATATATGGGATTGCTTCGTTGGCAGCGTGCCGCTTGCCCGCAACGAGACCGAGCGTCACGGCTGGATTCAGATGACAGCCCGAGATGTGGCCGATGGCGTAGGCCATCGTGAGCACCGTCAGGCCGAAAGCGAACGACACGCCAACCAGGCCGATACCCAAGTTCGAATCCGTTCCGCCGAACGCAGCGGCGAGCACCGCGCTCCCGCAGCCGCCGAACACCAGCCAAAACGTGCCGAAAACCTCAGCCGCTAGCTTCTTGGTCATAGAGTCCTCCTCCACCCCAACTAGTAACCAAAGATGTGGAGGGCTCCTAACCAAAGAAAGAAACCGGACAGCCGCCCTGTCACACGGAGACCCGCAACCTGCCAGAAGAATCCAGTCATTTGAGGAAGTTCCGCGAACGCCAACGCCGCCGACCGCCTGGCGCCGGAAGGTCACCATTGAATCCCGATGCCCAGCAACGCACCCGGTTTTATCGGCCAGGGTGCAGCGATGGTGCGCCGAGAGTCGCCTTCGATGACGTCGTAGTGGGTATCCGTTAGAGGCACGTCGAGCCAGGCGCCCAGGGTGAGCATGAAAGGCGGAGTCAAAAGCTCCAAGCGCAGCTCGGGGCGCAGCACGGCAACGATGGACGTGCTGTCCGAAGCCAGACTCCATTCGGGACCGCTGCTCCGCTTGGGTACGAAGCGCACGATGTCCACGCCGCCGCCGAGCCCAAGGCTGGCTCGCCACGGTGAGCCGGTTGCCAGAGGCCCGCCGAAATCGACAGCCGAGCGCAGCGCGGTGCCTTGCTCAGTGGCGACGAGGCCGTCGAGCTCGAGCGTTCGCTCGAATAGGAGATCGGCGCTCGCGCGCCAGCGCAGGAGCCAGCGCTCGTGGTGCGTGAAACCCAGCTCCAAGCCCGGTCCATGCACCAATCCGCCGGGTGATCCGGCGTAGCTAGCCACGTAGCGAGCGCCGAGCGACAGCGTGAGGCGGGTCTTCGTATCGTCGCTGGGAGCGCG
>CBFGRJ010000434.1:0-6166 GCA_965651135.1 uncultured Myxococcales bacterium | reverse complement strand
ATGACGACGGTGAGCCGGTGGAAACGGGATTCCACCACGCGCAGTCCAGCTTGCTCATCGATTCACTGTCGCTCGCCTGGGCGGAGCGCACGGACTTCTACTGCGCGGGCAACATGTTCGTTTATTTCAGCGAACACCAGATCCGAAGCAACGATTTTCGCGGACCGGACTTGTTCGTGGTGCTCGGCGCGGAGCGCAAGCCGCGCAAGAGCTGGGTCGCCTGGGAAGAAGGCGGCAGGATGCCGGACGTGGTGCTCGAGATCACATCACCGAGCACTGCCGCGGTCGATAGGGGTGAGAAGAAGCAGCTCTACGCCAGGATCTGGCGCACTGCTGCCTATTTCATTTTCGACCCCGACAGCGAGCAACTCGAGGCGTATCGGCTCGATAACGATCGTCTGCACTACGTGGCCATTCCACCGAACGGGCGTGGTGACTATGCTATTGCTGCCATGGGGCTCGCGCTCGGCCTTCGCCCGACACGCTATCGTGAATACGATAGGTTGTTTTTGCGTTGGATCGACGCTGACGGTAAGCCGCTACCCTTCGGCGCGGAACTGTATCAGCAGGAGCACGCGCGCGCCGAACGAGAGCGTTTGCGCGCCGAGCAAGAGCGTGCCCGCGCCGAACGAGCTGCCGCCGAGCACGAGCAGGCGCTCGAGCGTATTCGAGCGCTCGAGGAACAGCTGGCGACCCTCGAACGCAAGCCTTGACGCGAGGGCCTCAACCGCGCGTCAGCTCGACGCCGCTGGCGACCAGGCGTACCTCGTTTGCGGTGCCATCGGGATTCTTGGATTTGAAGCTCGCGCCCTCTTGTTCTAGGTGCTCGACGAACGAGGCCTGCACCTTTTGCACTTGGACCTCACCTTGGACACGAGCGCGTGCACCGTCCGAGTCTTTGGGAATGAAGAACTGGTGAGCACCGAAAAACACGCGGCAGCTCGGCGCGGCATCGTGCTTTTCGGTCGCTAGCTCCATCCAGCAACCCATTTTCTTGCACACGCGCCGCACCTCACCTTCGACCACCACCGTTTTTCCCTCGTACTCGACAGGCTCTGCCAACACCTCGGAGAGCTTCACTCGCCGGCCACTACCAATGGCGCTCCCGTACAGGCTCGTGCTGGTGGCGGTCGAAGCGCTGGGCGCCGGTTCGGCCATGGCGGCGCTCGACGTGCTGGGCTGCTGCTGTTCGCGAGGCTGCTGCTGCTCACTGGGCGTGCTTTTGCATGCTGGAGCCGAGACGATGAGGAGGCCGAATAGCGCGAGCAGCGTTTGGGGCGAGCAGTACATCATGGCAGCCCAGAGTATAGCTGACCTCGGGAGCTCACCAAGGGTGCGCTCTCTTGACTCAAAAATCGAGCTCTTCGACGTCTTCGTTGTCCGGATCTTCGACCACGCTGTCCGGTGTTTCGGCAGCAGCAGCCACTGGGAAACCGGGGAAGCGTATGCCGAGCGCGAGGAAGCCCGAGACGTAGGTGTCGGTGGCACCGCCTGCGATCCGTTCCTGAGGAATGGGGGACAAGCCCCTCTGTTGTTGTTCCGCAGCAGTGGGGATGTGGTTGAAGTCGAACCCGTAGCGCGTGTAGTCGAACCCGAGCTGGAGCTCGAGCATCTCGGTGAACGCGTAGCCGAGGTGGACCCCAAACGAAACGCCATTGCCCTTGGCGAGCGGAAACCAAGTGGCATAGGGATCGACCTCGGTTCCGTCGGCATTCAACGGAGACGTTTGCTGGAGCCCGCCGGTGTCGTTGACGATACGATAGGCCGCGCGCGCTCCGACGCTGAATGCTCCCAATACGAGTCGAGGTGCGAGCCCCAGATCGACGTACTCGTAGGCGACGTCGGGCAAGGCGTCGCGATAATTGTCCGGGGGCGTCAACCCGCGGATCGGGTACTTGTCGTTTTCGATCTCGAACTTGTGCTTGCCGAAAGCGACGTAGGGGACAAGCTCTTGCGCGCCGAGCATCAAGCGGTAGCGGGCGCCTACGTACACATCGGTGTGGTTCTGGTTCAACTCGCGGACGATACCCGCTAGAGGATCGGGCAACGACGTCTTGGTCAAAAACCCGTATTCGTAGCCCACCATGAGGCCGAGGTGCGCCAGAAACCCGTCGCTGAAGAAGGCGATTGGATACAGGTTGCCCGAAAACATGAACATGGGCGAACCGGCGGCTGTCTTGTGAACCAGGAGCGGATCGACGCTGGGATCGTGATCGTTCAGCGTGTCACTGTAGTTGAAGCTCCGCTGATAGAAGCGCATGCCGAGCCGCAGATCGAGGGGCGAGGGACCCAGTGCACCGCTGGCGACGGGTGCGTTTTTTTCCGATGGCTCGTCGTCGGCTTCATCGACTTCTTCGTCGAGCGTCACCTCTTCGGCCGCCGCCTCGTCGGCAGGCGCCTCCTCCTCGGGTTCGGGTTCGGCTTTGCCCGCATCGGCCTTGGCGAGCGCCGGTGCCAAGATCTCGCCGATGTTCTCTTCGACCTTTTCGCGGAGGCCCGGGAGCAGGCCGCCGCGCACGGTCAGCTTTTCGATTAGCTTGCCGTCGGAGCCATTGTGTACCCAGAGAGTCAGGCTCCAGCCCACCTTCTTTTGCAGGTTCACCCGCCCGACCACCAGGGCCGACGCACCCAGACCTCCGGCGACCGAAGCGTAGTCCGATTCGGACGAGCCATGCGCCACGCTGGCCGCCTTGTCATCGGAGATCAACGTGATGCCGTCGGCGTTCTTCAACCCCTTGGTGGCCCAGCGGCGCGCGCTCTCGGCTTTTGGACCCGTGAACGCAGCGAGCACCACCTTCTTCGAGGCTCCCTCGGCAGCCTTGCCTTTTTGGGCGGTCTTGTCCTTTTTGGCCGCCTGTGCCAACGAGGGCACGGTGGGGAACGAAAGTGCGAGCGCAAAGAGTAGAGCTGACCTAACCACCCTACGGGGAACGTTCTGCATGCGTGTGTTCCTGGACCTCAATGACCGGCGGCGACCGCGTTGACCCACTCGGTGATGCACTGAACCTGGTCCGGATCCGGGTCTAGCGTAGTAGGCATTCTTATCGCGCAAGGTGCCTGCGCGGTGTGGTCGACCGCCTTGATCAACAGGCTCTCCGCTGGATTCGCTGTGTCGACGATCTTCTCCCCAGTACAGTCGTAGCCGGAGCTGTGCATGTGGCCGGGTAGGTCCAGCAGTCTCGTCCTGACATCGGGCGCAAACAAGTCCAACCCGTTCGCTAGGTCAGGACTCGTCTTGCCCGGATCCCCGTGGCAGATGGAAGCTGCACAGTAGTAGAACACGACCTCGGGCGCCTCATTCGCACAACCCATGGTGCCACCCGTCGTGCCGCCGTCCGTGGTCGACGTTGGAGTACCGGTGCTTGTCACATTGCTGGTGTTGTCCGCCACGATGTACTCGTTGTACGGTGCGTCGAGATCAGCACCCACGGGGCAGCCGGTGCAAAGCAAGGCAGCCAGGGCGGCAGGCCAGGCGACCTTCACTCGTCTGCTGGCTGAGTTTTTTTGATGCGCTCCCACCCCCGAAAGTCGCGCACTGTGTCGTGCCTGATTGATTCTAACTCTCACTTTCGTCACGCATCCTCCACCATTTGCGATGGCCAAGTCCAGAGGGCAACCTGACTTTTCGTCCGCGAATTCGACGGTTTCCCGACTCGGTGCGCGCGCGAAAAGGCGTCACATTTTTTTGCTCTTGCTTCGATTCCAGCGCTGGCTTCCACGAAGCGTTCACTAAGCTATCGGCTGCTACCTGCCAGGGTGATCCTATGTATCGGTTCCAAAAACAAGTGCTGACTAGTGTGGCGCGGTCCGGGTTTGTGCGCACACGCGTGGTTCGCTTCCAAGACGTTGACGCTGCCGGCATAATTTTTTACCCAGTCGTCCTCGAATACTGTCATGACGTTTATGTCGAGTTTTTGGAGGCGCACGACACCTCCCTACACCGTGTGCTCGAAGCCGGAATATGGGCCGCCCCGATTCGCCATGCCGAGGCGGACTATTTGAAGCCGCTTCGGTTTGGCCAGCGCATCGAGGTGGCGCTGTGCCTGGCTCACCTGGAGCGGAGCGAGGTAACCCTCGGGTACCAGGTAAAACTAGGCGAGAACGGCGATGTGGCAGCGGTTGCCCAGACAGTCCACACCTTCGTCTCGCTTCCGACATTCGTTCGCACTGAGATCCCCGCTGGGCTGGTCACTGCATTTCAATCCTTGGCAAAGCCGTCGATTCAGTAGTCGATCCACACGCGCTAGGGCGGGCATATTTCGCGCTACATCCCCGGGGGCTAGGTCAGCCCGAGTCAGCTAGCCGTGACTTCAAAGGGCGGCGACGAGCGCGTTGACCCACTCGGTGATGCATTGAACCTCAGCGGGGTCCGGGGGCTTGAGGCTCAAATCGGGCATCTCGAGGCCGCACGGTGCCGTGTGCGCCACCGATGTGATCAACAAGCTCTGCGCCGGGTTCATCGTATCGATGATCTTCTCCGCGCTGCAGTCGACCTTCATCGAGCCAGTCGCGGGTCGGTCGAGGAGGGCCGTCCTGACATTGATGGAGAACAAGTCCAACCCGGCAGCCGCACCAGGGCTCTCCTTCCCCGGTGCTCCGTGGCAAACGGTTTCATGAACGCAGTTTTTGAAAACGAGCTCGGGCTCGGCAGTGGCGCAATCCATCATGCCTCCAGTCGTGGCGCCCGCAGTCGTGGCCGTCGACTGGGTGGTCGTGCTCGTGTTCGCCACGATGTATTCGGTATAGGGCGTGTCTAGATCGGCGCCCAAGGGGCACCCGACGCACAATAGCCCAGTCAGCACCGCCAATCTGGCTGGTTTTTTTCGCAGTGTTCTCAATTCGAGCAGCCGCGCTCCGTTTCGTGTTTCGCCCAAGTTTGCTGCCACGCTCACCACCCATCCCTGGCCCTGTCAGCCAGTCTCGAGCCCTATCTTACACTCGCGTGCGTGAATGCCCGCAAAGCTAGTCACTGCATTTCAGCTTTAGCACGATAGTCGAGAGGCACGAGTTTTGGCATGCATGCTTCGCGGACGGCGCGACGGTCTAGCTTACCCGAAGGCAATTCGGGCATGCGCTCGACGAAGGCTATCGCGCGGGGCCATTTGTACGAGGCGAGCTCTCGCCTAGAAATTTCGAGCAGCGTTGCGACGAGCTCGGGGTCGTGTGGGCCTTCGACGGCGATGGCTACCATTTCGCCCCAAGTCGGATCGGCGCGGCCGAATACGACCATGCGCCGAGGAGCCAACGCTGGCGCCAAGACAGCTTCGATCTCCGCAGGGGAGACATTTTCTCCCCCGGTGATGATCCGATCGTCCCGCCTGCCGGTCACGTGCAAGCAGCCGTGCTGGTCGAAGTGGCCCAGATCGCCGGTGGCAAACCATTCGCTGGGCTGACGCGCAGCTGTGTCGGACCCATAGCCACTGAAGAGGGTGGGGCCGCGCACGTCGATCGCGCCGTCGTCGACGCGCACCTCGATGCCGGCCAAGGGGTGCCCCACGCCTGCTTCCGTGCCGTTCGACGCGAGCGAGCGGGTGCAAACCTGAGAGCAAGCTTCGGTCAGGCCGTAGCTCGCGAGCGGCACCATCCCACGTGCGCGAGCTCTGGCGAGCGTGGCCTCGGAGCACGCGGCGCCCCCCACCAAGGTGGCGCGAAGGCTAGGGGGTGCAGACCAATCCGGCTGCGTCAACAACCGCTCGAGCTGGGTGGGGACCAGGGACAAAAGCGTGGGTCGAAGCTCGTGGAGCGCTTCGGCGAGTGCTCGTTCGCCCTTCGTTTTGGGATCGACGAGAGCTATGGCTTGGCGCGCCTCCAAGCAGCGCGTGAGTATCGAAAGACCACCGATGTGAGCGAACGGCAGCGCCAAGAGCCAGCGGTCACCCGAGCACCAACCGAGGTTCGAGGCGCTGGCTCGCGCTGACGCAGCAAAGGCGCGCCGGCTGAGTCGCGCGACGCGCGCCGCCGAAGTCGAGCCGGAGGTCTGGACCAGCGCCAGCGTGGCTTCGCCGTCTGCCGTGGCAGCGACGGGGGCCCGAGCTACGGCTTTCCGTTGCTCGGGCCACCTTGGGAGCACGAGCAGCCGAGCTCCGACCGATTCGAGGAGCTGCTCGCGCTCGCGCTCCCAAGAGCGCGGGTGCACCGGCAAGAGCGGAATCCCCCCTGCGAACAG
>CBFGRJ010000433.1:0-6214 GCA_965651135.1 uncultured Myxococcales bacterium | reverse complement strand
TGTCGGTGAAAACAACTGTGTCGGTGAAACACGTGTCGGTCAACAAACGTGTCCTCGAGCAGACTGCCGCAAGCAAAGTGCCACAGGCACTGTGCCCCCAAACCCTTTAGGAGAGCCAAATGAAAAAGGTCGAGGCGATCATCAAGCCGTTTAAGCTGGACGAGGTCAAAGATGCCCTGTCCGAAGTCGGAATTCAGGGCATGACCGTGATTGAGGTCAAGGGGTTCGGGCGTACCGGTGGGAAAAAAGAAGTCTACCGCGGTTCCGCTTACGTGGTCGACTTCGTACCCAAGGTCAAATTGGAGATTGTCGTGCCCGACGACATCACCAACTCGGTGATTGACGCCATCGAGAAAAGCGCGAAGACAGGTCGAATCGGCGACGGAAAGATCTTCGTGAGCCCCGTCGACGAAGCGGTTCGTATTCGCACGGGCGAACGAGCGGACGAGGCGATCTAGCTCGCCTTCACCAGTGGCCGCCTGGCTCACGCCGGGCTGCCCTCTGGTCCGGCTGCTCCGGCAACCACGGTTTTAGCAAGAAAGTATTGTTAAGGAGAAACGATGACCTCTCAAGATGTACTTAAACTCATCAAGGACGAAAACGTGAAGTTCGTGGATCTGCGCTTTACCGATACCCGCGGTAAAGAGCAGCACGTGACGGTGCCTTCGTCCGAAGTCGACGCTGGGTTCTTTTCCGGCGGCAAGATGTTCGATGGTTCGTCGATTGCCGGTTGGAAAGACATCAACGAATCCGACATGGTTTTGATGCCCGAGCCGGGAACTGCGGTCATCGATATCTTCGCCAAGCACAAGCAGCTCAACATCCGCTGCGACGTGGTCGAACCTTCTGACGGCAAGGGCTACGAGCGCTGCCCGCGTTCGTGCGCCAAGCGCGCCCTGGAGTACATGAAGTCGACGGGTATTGCCGACGCCGCATTCTTCGGCCCCGAGAACGAGTTCTTCGTGTTCGACGACGTCAAATTCGGCGCGGACATGGACGGTGCTTTCTACCAGGTCAACAGCAGCGAGGCGGCATGGGCCTCGGGCGACGAGATCGAAGGGGGTAACCTCGGTCATCGCCCGGGTGTCAAGGGTGGCTACTTCCCCGTGCCTCCGGTCGATTCGTTGCAAGACCTGCGCGGAGACATGTGCGTTGCGCTCGAGCAAATGGGCCTCAAGGTCGAGGTGCACCACCACGAGGTGGCCACCGCCGGCCAGTGCGAGATTGGCGTTGGCGCCGGTGGTCTCGTCGAAAAGGCCGATCAGATTCAGATCTTGAAGTACGTGTTGCAGAACGTGGCAGACCGCGCCGGCAAGAGCGTGACGTTCATGCCCAAGCCGCTCGTCGGCGACAACGGCAACGGTATGCACGTGCACCAGTCGCTCGCCAAAGAAGGAAAGAACCTGTTCACCGGCGACGAGGTGGGCGGAATCTCCGAGCTAGCGCTGTTCTACATCGGCGGCATCATCAAGCACGCCCGTGCCATCAACGCGTTCACCAATGCCAGCACCAACAGCTACAAGCGCTTGGTGCCTGGCTTCGAAGCGCCGACGATGTTGGTGTACTCGGCGCGTAACCGCTCGGCTTCCATTCGCATCCCGTTCGTGGCCAATCCGAAGGGACGCCGCATCGAGGTCCGCTTCCCCGACTCGACGGCAAACCCCTACTTGGCCTTCGTGGCGATGATGATGGCCGGTCTAGACGGCATCAAGAACAAGATCCATCCGGGCCCCAGCATCGACAAAGACCTGTACACGTTGAGCAAAGAGGAAGAAAAAGAGCTGCCCACGGTGGCATCGTCTTTCGAAATGGCGCTCGAGGCACTCGACAAAGATCGCGAATTCTTGATCCAGGGCGGCGTCATGAGCAACGACCTGATCAACGCCTACATCGACCTGAAGATGCAGGAAGTGACCAAGCTCCGGATGACGACTCACCCGGTGGAATTCCAGATGTACTACTCACTGTGAGTAGCCCCCTGAATTGACGAAGTAACGAGAGCGCGGCGGAGCCCCAAGGCCCGTCGCGCTCTTTGGCATTTGCGCAGCTACGTCGCCTAATCGCTTCGCTCAATCGCTTCGCTTAAATCGCTTCGCCTAATCGCTTCGCCTAATCGTTTCGCGTGTTCGTTTCGCATGTTCACATCGTTCGAAGAAATCGCCGACAACTACCGCGCCATCTTTTTTGACGCGTTCGGGGTGCTCAAGGACTCCGAGCGCGTGTTCGAAGGCGTTCCTCAGTTGATCTTGGACCTGCAACGCGCGGGAAAAGAGATCTTCGTCATCACCAACGATTCGTCGCGATCGCCGGAGCTTCTGGCGCGCGGATACGCGCACCAAGACGCAGGGCAGGTGATTAGCCCCGAGCGCATCATTTCGTCGGGCCTATTGGCCCGAGACTTTTTGGCCAGCAAGGTCCGGCGCGGTTGGATCGCCTACTTGGGCACCGAGGCCAGTGCGTACTATATCCAATCGGCCGGGCTCGACGCGGTGCCGGTCTCCGAATGCCGCGAGGAGCATGCCCCCAAAGCCTTGGTGTTGCTCGACGACGAGGGGTTCGATTGGGCGCGCGACATCAACAAGGCCATCAACTGGGTCAGGCGCTATCACATCCCGGTGCTCATCGCGAACGCGGACCTGGAATATCCGAAAAAGGGCTCCGAAGTGGGCGTCGCCATCGGTGGTCTCGCCCGCTTGATGGAATCGCTGTTGCGCAAGACATTCATCCGTTTCGGCAAACCCGATCCCATGATGTTCATGTTTGCCTATCGACAGCTGCTCCAAGTACGGCCCGACTACACACTCAGAGACGTGCTGATGGTCGGCGACACGCTGGAGACCGATATTCGCGGCGCCAACGCGTTCGGTGTCGATACGGCGCTCGTGCTGAGCGGCAACACGCTGCCGGACAGCGCCGAAGTGGCCATCAGAGCCTCCGGCATCATCCCGGACTTCGTCTGCGAATCCGTGTTGACTTAACCTAACGCAACGCCTGACTGGGCTATGAGCCCGGCCTTTTGGCCTCTAGCTCGCGGACCTTCGCCTCCAGCGCTTCGGCCCTTTGTCGCTCGGCCTCGGCCCTTTGAAGCGCAACTTCGGCCCTTTGGTGCTCGGCTTCCGCCCGCTCGAACTCATGGCGCGCGGTCTCTTCGGGAGTTGGCAACGGCGTGCCATGGATATCCAACCAGCGCAGCCAGGGGCGGGAAAGGTCTTCGAAGAGCCCGTCGCGGACGCCCAGGCGCAGGCCGAGCATATGGCTTTCCAGATCGCCGCGCGGGTCGGGCGCGATCGCGACGTAGTCTCGTGCGGAGGGGTCGAGACGATAGCCCTCTAGCTCGAAGGAAAACGGATCGTACAAGAAGTACTCCGGCAACCTCCACACGCGCGAGTACACGCGCATTTTTTCGCCGCGGTCGATGTGGCGCGTGCGATCGGACAAAAGCTCGATCACGACATCGGGCAGCTTGCCGCCTTCGCCCCAGGCTACCCAACTTTTGCGACTCCTGCGGCTGGTGCCCAGCACGACGAACACATCGGGCCCGCGAAAATCGTTGTGCTTGACCTGCCGCTCGCTGAAGTAGACGAACATGTTACCGGCGACGAAGAAATCTTGCCGCTCTGCCCAGGCCTGCTTCAACGATTGAATCAAAAGCACCATCTGCAGGCGATGCTCGTTGCTCTCCATCGGCTCTCCGTCGTCGGACGGAAGCTCGTGTTCACCCGGTGGTGGGAGCGGAATCTCCGGATCGGGGGCTGCCGGATCGCGCTGCATAGGGGGTAGGCTAACACGGGCTTGTCCCATACGCCGCTCATCGGTGGCGCCCGCGACTCGGTTGCTTTGGATCACGCCGTTCCGGTATCGCCGTCCGGCATCACACAGATGTCTCGGGTACAGGGGCCAGTGGCTGCGCAGGCATATCAGTAGTACTGACATGCCCGTCGAGAGCCATTTGGGTCAGCGGCGCGCAGGCAAATCAGTAGTACTGACATGCCCGTCGAGGGCCACTTGGGTCAGCGGTGCGCAGGCAAATCAGTAGTACTGACATCCCCGGGCGAGCGGCATGCGGCCGTGCCAGACGACGGGTCAGCGGTGCGCACGCAAATCAGTAGTACTGACATGCCCCGCCACGCGGGTACCCGTTCGAGACCAGATGGCCTTTCAGAACAACGTGAGTTGTGTGTTTGCCTTGGCAGGGCGCTCGAAAGTGCCTGTGCGAGGGCGCGGAAAATCGGAATAGCCGAGCCGGCGCAGGCTTGCGGTGAAGGTTTGGTTCAGCATTTCGGCATAGCCGCCCTCGCCGCGATGCCGCGAGCCGAAGCGTGGGTCATTCAGCTTTCCGGCTCGGACACTGCGGATGCGCGACAGTACCTTGTCGGCCTTGAGCGGCAGAGTCTGGCGCAGGCGCTCCTCGAACACTTGCGCCACGCTACCGGGCAGCCGCACCAGCTGCATGATCGCCGAGCTAGCCCCAGCTGCGCGCGCCGCCTCCAGAATCGGGATCATATCGCGGTCGGAAAGGCCTGGTATCACGGGAGCCACGTGCAAGACCACGGGCAGCCCCGCCGCGCTCAGACGCCGAATTGTCTCGATGCGCCGCCGCGGTGTGGGTGCGTAGGGCTCGATGGCTCGCGAGACTTCGTCGTTCCAAAAAGTGACGGACACCGAAACACCGACGGATGCCCGTTCGTGAAGCTCTAGCAAGAGTTGGATATCGCGCTCTACCAGCGTGCTCTTGGTGATGATGTGCACCGGGTTGCGATAGTCGCGGCAAACCTCTAGGCAACGCCGAGTGAGCTCGAGGCGAGCCTCGATGGGTTGATAGCAGTCGGTGTTGCCGCTGAAGGCCAGCAGCGCGCCGCGCCAGCTCGGCTTTTCGAACGTTTGCTGCAACAGCTCTGGAGCCGTTGGTTTGACGACGAGCTTGCGCTCGAAATCGGTCCCGCTACCGAAGCTCAGGTACTCGTGAGAGGGACGCGCGTAGCAGTAGGCGCAGCCGTGGGCGCAGCCTCGATACGGATTGACGCTGTAGCGAAAGGACAGATCGGGGCTCTTGTTTTCTGCAAGAATGCTCTGACTGCGATCTTCGTAGAGCTCGAGGCCCTGCTCGGGCGTTTCGCCCAAGTCGTATTCGACGTGCGACCGCTCCCAGCGCTGGACTGGGTTGGCAACGGGCAGGCGGCGCAGCATGGCGACGACGATATACTGAGCATCAGTTCAGATCAAGGGGCTCGCCTGCCGATCAACGTATGGCATGCCCGTGCCGGAAGGCGTCGCCACCCCCGACCAAAAGATAGATCACGCCCTGGTGCGTTCCGGCGCCGCCCACATTGGTGCGCGCCATGGTGCCGAATTCCCATTGGTCAGCACGGGCCGCGACGCGCAGGTGGGCGCTCTTTTCGAAGCCGCCGGTGGCGTAACCACCGGGGAGTTTCAAGCCGGGGTCCCGGGTCCAAGTGCGCTCGAAGTCGACCCCCGAGGACACGGCAAAACGCAGGCCATGATTACGAGGCTCGACTTCGACAGCATCATAGAGCGCTACCAAACTGCGCCCGGTGCCGCCGACAGCGCCCTGCAGCTCGCCGCCCACGAGCACTCGCAACCATGGAGTCGCGAGCCAACTCGGACCCCCGCGCGCGCCGATCACGACTCCGGTGCGATGCGGCCCGTATCCGTTGGGCAAGCCGCTGCCAAGGGTGTAGCCGTTGTCTAGCGTGCGGTGCCAGGCATCCTGAAGCTTGGCGCCGCCGTAATTGCCCGATAGCGCGAGCCCCAGGGTAGGGCCGAAAACCCAGCTCAAGGGGCCCCAGGGGCGCTCGAGCAGCCAGCGCAAGTCGAACGTCATTTCGTCCGTGCGGCGGGGACCATAGCGTTCGACGATCAAGCGCTGCCGGCTGGCCAGTGACAGGTCGCTGTGCTCTGCGAGCAGCTCGAGCGCGTGCAGCTCCAGGGAGAGATCCTGAGTGAATCCGACGTCGTCACCCGAGCCGGCGTAGAGTTGGTCGTTACCCCAAGCGAGCAGCGCGCGCGCAAGCGGCGGAGCCCTTTCTCGTACGGGTTCGGCAGCAGCCCGAAGGGGAGCGAAGGTGAGACCGCACAGCAGCGTGGCCAAGATTCGCGTCCCTCGAGAGCGCATGGTGTTCTTTAATCGAGCGACGGGTCAATCGAGCGACGGGTCAATCGAGCGACGGGTCAATCGAGCGACGGGTCAATCGAG
>CBFGRJ010000432.1:0-6218 GCA_965651135.1 uncultured Myxococcales bacterium | reverse complement strand
AGCAGCGCCCGCTGTTCGCTGACTGGCAATTTGTCGGGCGTCAAATTTCTCCCCCCCTCGTCCATGAAGCAGAGGGGGCAGTAATTCACGACGAAGAATCGTGCGAAGAAGTGCTCGGCGGTTCCGAAGCGTTGCTGCGCCCAACCCCACAAGCGTGAGCCGCTGACTTCGCTCCTGGTGCAGGCGAAGCCCAGCACCGGTCGCTTGGGGTGCTCCGCTTCGGGTTTGCCCACCTTGCCTTCGATGCCCATCCAGTTGCGCACCATGGCCACGTCTCCAAACGGAACGCCGGTTTGCGCCATGCCGAACGGGCCAGGATTCATTCCCACCAGCACGACTTCTTTCGGAGCTTTGCCGTAGCGTTTGAGGTAGGCCTCGTGTGGCGCCCGCGCGTAACGCAGCGGATTGTACACGGTGTGCACGGGGGGGCCGAATTCGAGCTGGTCGACTTGCTCGCTCAGGCTGCGGCTGATCGCCACCAAGTTCACGGGCGCTGTCTTAGATAGACGAAGCTCGCCAAGTGTCAACCGATTGGCGATCGTGACGTTGCCTTGGAGCCCCTCGAGCTCACCTGCGGGCTATTGTCGGGCTCTGGATGTGCCACGGCGCGCGGATGTTCCGCGCCGGGCACCTGACGGAGGGGCCGTTCGCGCCGCACGATGAACGTGGGCCGCGCTTTCACCTCGGCATAGAGCTGCGCCATGTAGAGCGCGAGCACTCCCATACTCGTCAGAAGCAGCCCACCGAGCACGAGCTGAAGCAAGATGACAGTGGTAAACCCCGTGATGGCGCTGCCCGTCACGTAGCGGTAGAGCGTTTGAACGGCTATGACGAATGCGAAGATCAGCGTCGCGAACCCGATGCCCGCCACCAGCTTCAGCGGGAACTCGGAGAACGAAATCAAGTTCCTGAGCGAGTAGCGGATGAGTGCTCTCAGCGACCACTTGGTGCTGCCCCCGTGGCGGGGCGCCACCTTGAAGGGCACGTCCACGGTTCGGAAACCGACCCAGGCGACCAGGCCCCGAAAAAACCGGGTCTTTTCGGGCAAGCTGATCAGCGCGTCGACCACTTGTCGATCGAGCAGCTTGAAGTCGGACGAACCTTGGAATGCGCGTGGGTTTTCCGAGCCCATCAAGCGATAGAAGAGCCAGGCCATGAAACGATACGTCATGCTCTCTTGCCCGCGATCGCTCTTGACTGCGTTGACCACGTCGAACCCCTCCCGCCATTTGGCCACCATTTCTGGGATCAGCTCGGGGGGATGCTGCAAGTCCGAGTCCATCAACAACACGGCCTGGCCGCGCGCTGCGCTCAAGCCGGCGGCGAGCGCGGCTTCTTTTCCGTAATTGCGAGACAAGACGACCGGTCGGATGCGCTCGTCCGCGGACGCAGCCGCCGCCACGGCGTTCAGCGTCCCGTCCAGGGAACCGTCGTCGATGCACAGGACCTCGAAGGTCGTACTCAGGCGTGCGAGCTGGCCCCGTACCTCGTCGAGGGCCCTTTGTGCCACACCCTCTTCGTTGTACATGGGCAAGACCACCGACAATTCTGGCCCTTCGTCACTGGTCACTGGTTCAATCCTGTGCGACCCGCGTTTGAACAGCAACTTGTTTTTCGCGGTGCCGCAAGCCGTCGAAGCTCTGGCCCCTTGTGAGCAACTAGGCTAGTCTGCGCTGGCTCGCTTCGGGGCGCAGCCCAGTGGCTGCTGAGACGAACCCGCAGAACCTGATCCGGCTAGTACCGGCGGAGGGAAAGCGAACCCACGCTAGCGGTTCGGTTCCCTGGAGCAAGCCACGGAGAACCCACCGATGTCCAACCTACCACTCCCGCTGAGAGGCGCCCCCAATCCATCCACGCGTGCCCAAGGCACGAACCCCGGTTCGTTCGCGGCTCAGCCCCAACTGGGCGGACCGCTCACGTACTCGTCGCCCGATACACCAGGGATGCCGGCACCCAGCGACAAGACGGCTTGGGACTTCTTGCCGCAGGGCTTTGTCTTGGACCATGGCAGCCTACGCGTACCAGAAGGCTTTCGACCAGTCACGCAACTCGAACACGCGCGGCTGGGCACGATCACTCCCGAGATGCGCCGCGTCGCCGAGCGGGAGCGCCACCTGACCCCCGAGCAGATCCGCTGCGAGGTGGCTGCCGGGCGCATGATCATTCCGGCGAACAAGGTGCACCTGGGCTATCGACTCGATCCGATGTGCATCGGGCGGGCTTCGTTGACGAAGGTGAACGCCAACATGGGCGCTTCCCCCGTTTCGTCCGGCACCGACGAAGAGGTGGAGAAGCTCAAGTGGGCCGAGCGCTGGGGCGCGGACACCGTGATGGATCTCTCGACCGGCGGTGACCTCGACGGGTGTCGCGAAGCCATCATCCGCAATGCCCGGGTCCCCATTGGAACGGTGCCCATCTATTCCATGATCATCGGTCGCAAGATCGAGGATCTGACCGAAACCATCATCATGGAAAGCTTGCTCGAGCAGGCGCGACAGGGCGTGGACTATTTCACCATCCATGCCGGCGTACTGCGTGAGCATTTGCCCTTCGTGAAAGACCGTTTGATCGGCATCGTCAGCCGCGGCGGGTCGCTGCTAGCGAAGTGGATGCTCGTGCACGGCAAGCAGAACCCGATGTACACGCATTTCGACGAGATCTGCGACATCATGCGCGAATACGACGTCTCCTTTTCGTTGGGAGATGGTCTGAGGCCTGGCGGCCTTGCCGATGCCAGCGACAAAGCGCAGCTTGCAGAGCTCTACACTCTTGGCGAGCTCACCGAGCGCGCTTGGAGAAAGGGCTGCCAGGTCATGGTCGAAGGCCCCGGGCATGTTCCCTTCGATCAGATCGAATACAACATGAAGCTCCAGCGGCGCGTTTGCCACGGGGCGCCGTTTTACGTGCTGGGGCCGCTCGTGACCGATGTTTTTCCCGGCTATGACCATATCACCAGCTCCATCGGAGCTACCGCGGCCGGTTACCACGGGGCCGCCATGCTGTGCTACGTCACACCCAAAGAGCACCTGGGCCTGCCGAAGAAAGACGACGTGAAGCAAGGCTGCATCGCCTACAAGATCGCAGCCCATGCGGCGGACGTAGCTCTCGGCATTCCCGGTTCGCGCGACTGGGACGACGAGTTGACCAAGGCGCGCGCGGCACTCAATTGGGAGAAGCATTTCGAGCTCGCGTTCGACTCCGACATTGCACGCGCATTCCACGATGAAGATCTGGATGTCGATACCGATTTTTGTGCCATGTGCGGCCACGATTGGTGTTCGGTGCGCATCTCCAAAGAAATAACGCAATTCGCCAGCGGCAAAGCCGCCGAATATGCACGCGAACGCGTCTTGAAGTCGCCCGCCTTGACCCCGGAACAACGCCAGATTCTCGAGCGCCGCGGTGTGCTTTCGCCGGACGAAATCCACTACCTTGCCAACAAGACCCAAAATGCGCTCGGTGTGAAGCGAGGCGACAAGGCTTCGTGCCACAGCGATCTGGCGCCGGAGCCCCAGGCACAAGCGCTGCAGCACGAACGCTTGCTTCAGGTGAGGTCCAGTGCTCAGGGCGAGCCGCTCGGCGAGCCCCGTCAAGCGCAGCGCTGAGCGCCTTGGATTAGTTGAACAGCCCGTTGAACAGAATGCTGAACGTGTTCGACACGTCGCGAACCGTGAGGTCGAGGTCCGTAAAGTCGCGGGTACCTGCGACGCGCAGGTAGCGGGCATTGACGCCCAGCGACCACTGGTCGCTGACCCAGAAATCATAGCCGCCGAAAACGGCTAGCCCCCAGCCGGACGAGGAGTCCTCGTTCTCGTCGTTCAGGCTGATGCCACCCAGCGCGAACATGGCCCCCGCGTGGCCACCGCTGTTCGGGCCGAAGAACACGTCCACGAAAGGTCCGAGTGCGCTGGTCGTGATGGAACCCGTGTCGTCGGTGACCGGACCTTCATTGAACGAGTCGCCCTCGTATTCGGGGCTCGTCATGCCCGTGAAGACCAAGCCGCCGCCGATGGCGACCATGTTGGCAATGGTGCCACCGAACAACATGTCCATGGCCAAGCCGCTGCCTTTTGCGGTCCATTCGAGATCGTCCGTGCTCGAGGTGACGCGGCTGTACCCGAACCCAAGCCCCAGACGCATGTAGAAGCCGTCGTGTGTGCGCACGGTTGCTGGATCGTCCCCGGGTGGGGGAGGCGGAGGTGGCGGCTCGTAGTAGTACCCGGGAGGCGGCTGGCCGTATGCCGGCGGAGGTGGATATTGCCCAGCAGGCTGTCCAGGATAAGCCGTGACCGGAGGAGGTGGACCCGGAGGTTGTCCAGCGGGAGGAGGCTGCTGAGGGTACTGCTGCTGAGGGTACTGCTGCTGAGGGGGTGGCGCGGGTGGTCCCGGCGCGGGTTGTCCCGGCGCGGGTTGTCCCGGCACTGCTTGCCCCGGCGCGTGCTGACCGGGTGCGGGTTGAGCCTGCGCAGGTGGAGCGGGTACGGGCTCGGTAGGTGCTGGCTGAGCCGGTGCAGGTTCCGGAAGTGGTGCAGCGGGTGACGACTGGGCGGTGGCGCTCGCAGCATGGACGAGCATCGTGAACGCGGTCGTACATCCCCAGAAACGCGGTGACACCCTGGTAGCTAGCATTCGTTGCTGTCTATCACGGGTTGTGGGCGGGCTGCCACCGTGTGTTGAAAACATTGGATTGGCACACCGAGCGCGGAAGTTTGCCCACGAGTCAGCATGTCGCTAAACGGGTTTGGTCGAGCATGTCCGAGCCCCACGCACCAGAGCCCGATGGTGAACCCAAAGCGGGCCATCGGGGCCGGACCCTCGCCTGGACCAGCTCCACGTACTTCGGCGAAGGCCTGCCTTGGTCGATCCTCCACCAAATCGCTGCCGAATACTTGACGGCGATCGGCATGCGGCCGGCGCAAGTCGGATACACCGCATGGCTGCACGGCACGACGATGCTCAAGTTCTTGTGGAGCCCCATCGTCGATCTGTTCGGGAGCCTACGCCAATGGATGATCGCCATGCAGGCGCTCATGGGTATTGGGGTTGGCGTGCTGGCGCTTCTGGCCCACCGCTTGGCCAATGTCGCAGGTCACAAGGACGTCACCTGGCTGTGGCTGCTCCTGGTCGGCATCGGCGTGCTCTCCGCGACCTACGATATCGCTTGCGACGGCTACTACATGGGGGCGCTCGAAAAGCGCGACCAGGCGCGTTTCTCGGGGGTGCGTGTGGCCGCTTTCCGCGCGGCGATGCTCATGGGTTCTTCGGCGCTCGTCTTCTTGGGGGGCTACTACAACTGGCTTCTGGCGTTCGGCATCGCCGCCGGCATTTTGATCGCGCTGGCGTTGGTGCACCAGCGCTTTCTGCCCCACGTGGCCCGTGCCGCAAGGCAGCCGAGCCCCGAGTCCGCCAGCGACGACCGGTGGCTCCATATCAAGCGGGCGTACGTGAGCTTTTTGTATCAGCCGCAGGCGCTGCTCGTGATCGCCTTTCTGCTCACCTACAAGATGGCCGATGTCTTGATGTTTTCCATGTCGAAGGTGCTGCTGGCCTTCGGATTGGGTGTACCCACCGACATGCGCGGAGCGCTGAACAGCGTCAGCTTGGGAGCCAGCATTCTAGGAGCCATGTACGGCGGCGCTTGGATCGCACGCCGCGGTTTGAAAGGCACCTTGTTCACCATCACTCTGCTGATGGCGGTGACCGAGCCGCTGTTCGCCTTGCTGGCAGCCTTTGCTCCCGAGCTCGCCGTCGCCGTACCCGGCACTGTCGCCAATGCCTCCGAGCTCGACTGGTCCAGGGCGGCGCTCGGCTTGTCGACGGTTGCTGTCGTGATCATGATCGAACAATTCTGCGGCGGGATGGCCACCGCCGCGCAGATGGTCTTCATCATGCGCCGTACCCAGCCCGAACATCGCGCGGCCCACTACGCGTTCGCGACGGCCATCTACTCGGCTTCTCAAATGCTGGTCGGCGGCTACAGCGGGCGCGTGTACGAGGTAGTCGGGCCCGTTTACTACTTTTGGCTGGCCTCGCTACTGACCGTGCCCGCCGTGATCCTGTCGCGCCTGGTCCCCACCGATCGCGAGCCAGAAGGGGCACATTAGTCCAATGTTCAGCCCATTCCCTGCGAATAACCGCCGGGAGGTCCGGGCGTGTAGCCCGGCGGCGGGCCCGGGGGCGGCGCGCCGGCGCCTGCGTACGCCGGCCATTGACCTGAC
>CBFGRJ010000431.1:0-6218 GCA_965651135.1 uncultured Myxococcales bacterium | reverse complement strand
TTGACCAGGCGCGGTCCAAAGGGAGTCGATGACCGCCGCGTTCTCGAGGCGGTGCTGTGGATGCTTCGGACGGGCGCTCCCTGGAGAGAGCTGCCCGCAGAGCTTGGTAAGTGGAACACTGTTTATCGCCGGTATCGTCGCTGGGCAGTTGCACATGGCCGCGCAGCTGCGATGAGCTCCTAGGCAATTTTCACCGAAAACTCACCGGCTCCAGTCATGCGCAAGCTGCTGGAACAGAAGCCGTTGACCGGGTCACGGACCCACTCGACGTAGTCTCCGTGATCCGCGGGAAAGACTGCGGCATTGCCGCACAGGGCAAGCGCACCCGTTCGCATGCGCGGTGCCACCAGCTTCAGTACCGGTAGTGCAAAGCGAGGGAAACCGTCATTGAGCAGAAAGTCGACAGGCTCGTCGATGGCTTGCAGTGTTTCCAAAGCGTCACCTTCGCGGAGCTCTACCCAGCGTTCGAGGCCAGCACGTCGCAGATTGTCGCGGGCAGTCGCTGCCTTTTCCGGCACGCACTCGGTCCCTATGACGCGGCCTCCGCCATTGTCTCGCACTGCGAGCGCGAGGTAGATCGTCGAAATGCCGAACGATGTACCAAACTCGACGATGGTGTGCGCGCGCACCGCGCGAGCCAGCAAGTAGCCGAAGACGCCGCTATCGGGATCGAGCGCAAGGGACAGATCGGAAAGCCGCGACTCGAGCTCCGTCCAGGGCAGAGGCCGCTTGGCGAGCCAACTGGGGAGGTGCCGCAGCAGGCGCGCTCCCAAGTGGACGTGTTCCCGCCGAGCTCGGGTGTGTAGGTCGACCAAGACCTGTACGGCAACGGGATCATTCAGCACGGCCAGTGCTTGTTCCAAGCGATTCATGAGGCACTCCTATGTTCGGGAGACCACTAGAGTGCGGGCGCGCGATGAAGTACGCTACTCGCGTGTCGCCGCCTGGGTCCTCCGACAGTCATCGTCGCAGAAAAAAGCCTCGCCAAGCACGATCGCAGCGCACAAGCGAGGACTTGCTACAGGGCGCTACTCGCGTTCTCGAGCGCATGGGAGCCAAGCATTTCACCACCAACCGCGTGGCGGAGGCCACCGGCGTAAGCATCGGTTCGCTGTACCAGTACTATCCCAACAAGGCCGTTCTGCTCGTCGAGCTTCACACCCGCGACGCGCAGCGGCTATGGGAAGCCCTCAGAACCCAGCTCTTCGAGGCAACGCTGTCGCCACGTGAGCGCTTCGAGCACGTGATTCGTGCTTGCTTCGAGGCCCAAGCCGGGGCCCAAGAACACCACCTCGCGCTGACGGCCGCGCAGGCGAACGTGGGATCTTCCGTCGAGTTCCAGCTCTTGGAACAGCAGGTGACTGCAGAGCTCGAGGCGTTTCTCGATAGCTGCTTGCCCGAGCTCGGGCCTCGCTCCGCCGAGCTGGCGCGTTTCACGGTGGCCATAGTGAGGGCGTTGCTCGAAAGAATGCCCGCGGACCCGCACACCGATTGGCAGAAGGTCGCGGCCGACACGGCGACCATGCTGGCGGACTACGTAGGCCTTTAGAGTCAGCTCAAGAGCCCCGACACCACGAGCGCCGGCGCGTCGTTGCCTACGAGCTTCTCGTCGAGGCCGGCGTGATCGAAAGTGAGCGTGTTCGGGTCGAGCCCGAATAGGTGCAACACGGTGGCGTGCAGATCGCGAACGTGCACCGGATCTCGTACGACGTTGTAGCCAAAGTCATCGGTTTCACCGTAGACGATGCCGGGGCGGATCCCGCCACCCGCGAGCCACACGCTGAAGCAGCGCGGGTGGTGATCGCGCCCGTAGTCGTCGGCCGTCAGCTCGCCTTGGCAATACACGGTGCGCCCGAACTCGCCGCCCCAAATCACGAGCGTGTCTTCGAGCAGGCCGCGTTGCTTCAGATCGGTGACGAGCGCGTAGCACGCGCGGTCCATGTCTGCGCATCGGATGCGGTGGTTCTCGGGCAACCCGAAATGGGCGTCCCAACCGCGGAGGTAGATCTGAACGAAACGCACCCCTTGTTCCAACATGCGTCGGGCCATCAGGCAGTTGGCCGCAAAGCTTCCGGGCTCGTGCACCTGGTCTCCATACAGCTGGAGAGTGGCCGGCGACTCGCTCGACATGTCCACCAGCGCCGGGATCGAAGCCTGCATCCGCTCGGCGAGCTCGTACTGCTCGGTGCGTTCGTTGGGAGTGGTGATACCCAAGTCGCGGCTGAGCAGGTCATTCATCCCGCGGATGGTCTCGATCGTCGTGTGCCGCACCGCCGCGTCGACGCCGGCCGGGTTCGCCAGGTAGAGCACCGGCTCACCGGCACCTCGAATAGGAACGGCCCCGTGTCGCTCCGGCAGAAACGCGCTACCCCAAAGTCGCGACGAGAGCGGCTGCACCATGTTGTCGGTCGTCGATAGCCGAGACGTCATCACGACGTAACCGGGCAGATCGGGGTTTATGGGGCCGAGCGCGTAAGATAGCCAGGCCCCCAGCGACGGCTTGCCGGGCTGCTCGCTCCCCGTGTTCACCTCCAGCATCCCAGGATCGTGGTTGATGGAGTCCGTGTGCATCGTCTTCACGATCGCGATGTCGTCGACAATCTGTCGAGTGTACGGCAAGAGCTCGCTCACCCAGGCGCCCGACGCGCCTGACTGCGCGAACTGGAACAGGCTAGGGACGATGGGGAACCGCGTCTGGTTCGCGGTCATGCCGGTGAGACGCTGGTCCCCGCGCACGCTTTCGGGCAGATCTTGATTGTAAAGATCGACCAGGCGCGGCTTGTAGTCGAATAGATCCAGGGACGACGGCCCGCCCGCCATGAACAACCAGATCGCGCGCTTGGCCCTGGGCGTCGGCACGGGCGGCGCGGGGTTGGCCGGATCGGCGCTGGCGCGCGCTGTCGGAGGCTCGAAGCCAGCGATACGGCTCACGGCGAGCGTCGAAAGCCCGCCTGCGGCGGCCCGCAAGAACCGCCGTCGTCCCAAACCGGAAGGAGGTACGAACGTCATTGGTGGAGTGCCTCGTCGAGGTTGAGAAAGCTGCTGGCGATCATGGTCCAAGCAGCCAGTTCGGGTTCATTCGCTCGAGCAGGCTTGGGGCTCTCCCCCACCTGCAAGAGACTGGTGGCGAGCGCCGGCTCGGCTTGGTACTTGGCGCTGAGCGCGTCGAGCGCAGCGGTCATGAGCACGAGCTCGTCCTCACGCAAGGGTCGCGCGAGCACGAGCCGACTGATCCAATGCAACCGTTCGTCCGTGGTCGTGGCGAGCGCGAGGGCGCGCACAGCTAGATTTCGAGCGGCTTCGACGAACTGGACGTCATTCAACGTCACCAGCGCCTGCAGCGGCGTGTTCGACCGCTCGCGTTGAACCACGGATTGTTCCCGACTGGGCGCGTTGAAGATCGAGAGCGATGGCGGCGGAGAGGTTCGCTTCCAATACGTGTACACGCTGCGCCGGTAAAGCCCCTCCCCGGTGTCTTGCTGGTAGTGGTAGTCGGGATACAGCGGCTGTGAGACTTCTTCCCAGAGCCCAGGAGGTTGATACGGCTTCACGCTGGGACCTCCCACCCGCTGCACCAACAGGCCACTTGCCGCGAGCGCGAGGTCGCGGATAGTCTCTCCATCCATGCGAAAGCGCGGCCCGCGCGAGAGCATGCGATTGTCCGGATCGAGCGTGAGCTTGTCCAGCGTCGCAACCGCGGATTGACGATAGCTCGACGAGGTGACCATCAGACGAAACAGGTGCTTCACGTCCCAACCGGACTCGCGAAATTCGACCGCCAACCAATCGAGCAGCTCGGGGTGGGTAGGCGCTTCACCCGCTTTGCCAAAATCGTGGGCGGTGGCGACCAACCCGACACCGAACACCTCGGCCCAAAAGCGGTTGACGGTCACGCGCGCCGTCAGGGGGTGGTCGGGGCTCATCAGCCATTGCGCCAAGCCCAACCGATTGTTGGGGGCCCCGTCCGGCAACGGAGGCAACACCTGGGGTACACCAGCGACCACGCGTTCGAGAGGTGCGTCGTAGCGACCTCGGTCGAGCACGTACGCGGCCGGCGCCGCCTTTGCTTCTACGCTGACCAATGTTGGCGTCATCGAGGGCGGCACCACGATCGTGGGCGGGGCCTGCTCCGGCGGCAGCGGGTCGATGTCAGGCTGGGTCGTGTTGTTGAAGTAGGCGGTGAGCGCGTAGAACTCTTTCTGCGAAATGGGATCGAACTTGTGGTCGTGGCACGCAGCGCACGTCGTGGTCAGCCCGAGCCAAATGCTCGAGAGCGTGTGCACCCGATCGTTGGCGTAGCGCACTCTGTACTCTTCTGGCACTACACCTGACTCGCCGATGCTCATACTGTTGCGAAGGAAGCCGGTGGCCATCTGCGTCTCGACGTTCGCGTCGGGCAGCAGGTCGCCCGCGAGCTGCTCGATGGTGAAGCGATCGAACGGCTTGTTCTGGTTGAATGAATTGATGACATAGTCGCGGTAGGGCCAGATGCTGCGGTAAGCATCGGGAGAGTAGCCGCTAGTATCTGCGTAACGAGCAGCGTCGAGCCAGTAGTGAGCCCGATGTTCACCGAAGCTCGGTTCCGCCAACATCTTGTCGACGAGCGCGAGGTACGCAGCCTCGCTCGAGTCGGCTTCGAATACGGTCACCTCGTCGAGCGACGGGGGCAGTCCCCTGAGCACCAAGCTCAGTCGTCGCAGCTGCTGATGCGGCGGCGCCGGCGGCGCGGGCGCCAGACCGAGCGCTTCGAGCTCCGCCAGCACGAAAGCATCGATGGGGTTCCTCACGAAGCCGGCATCGGCCACGGCGGGCACCGCCGGCCGTACCGGTACCGAGAGAATCCAGGAGTCCGGGTAACGCGCGCCGCTCGTCACCCAGCACTCGAGCACGGCGACCTCGCGCGCGGACAGCGACTGCTTGGTGATCGGAGGAGGCATCGCGGAGCTGTCGGTGGCCTTGATGCGCTGCAGCAGCAAGCTGTCAGGGTCACCGGGAACGACAGCCGGCGGGCGCCCCTGCGCCCTGGTCGAGAAAATGCCCTCGCGAGTGTCGAGTCTGAGATCTGCGACACGCGCATATTCGTCCGCCCCGTGGCAACCCATGCAATAGGTCGCCAAGATGGGCTGCACGTCGCGCGCAAAGTCGATGCTGGCTGCCCCTCCCAAGCTCGCGCACGCAACGCTGCTCGCCTCGGCCTGATCTTCCTCGGGCGGCGAGCAGTTGATGAGAATAGCGAATAACAGCGCGCCTAGCGCACGCACGAAGCTCGCACTAGCCCCGCGTCGCGCCGGACGGCCGCGACCGAATCGTCCCACATACCGTAGCACCCACATGCCACCTTTCTGAAAACCCTATCCCGTAATCCAAGGTAGCACGCCACTCCCTTTCGGCCAAGCATCTAGGCCTACCGAACTTGCTCGAAGCATTCGACACTTCGAGCTGAGCGGATAGCGACAACTGCGTTGCAGTTCTGCCAACCGGACGGCAAAGCTGGCCGACTCTTGCGTTCACGCCCCTCCTTGTCGCACGTTGCCGCGGCGTCATACCCTGATAAAAGGAATCCGAAGAGATGCGTATTACCGAGATTTGTCCGAGATCGACGAATGGCTGAAGAAGAACGCACCGGCGATCGCCGACTCATTGCGACCCGGGTCGGGGCCCAAGGAGCTCGAGTCGTTGAAGAGATCCCTGGGTGCCCATGCTTCACATTCCGGGACTTCCAGTGCGGTACCGCCATTGATGGAGGAGCCAGGGAGCGACAACGTGGGCTTCGCCTTCTTCTCGGCCGAAGACATCGAGGGCACGCATGCAGCGATGCAGCAACAGGAGACGATGGGGATGCACAAGAAGACCGCTTTCACGAACGACGATGGTTGTATGCAGCCCGCGTTCTGGCGGGAAGGATGGGTCCCCTTTGCTTTTCGGGCCCGGTCGGACAATTTGTGTTTGGACTTCGAGCCCCAAGCGGCGGGTAGAGCTGGTCAGATCATTACAGCCCTTCGGCCAACCGCAGCGAGAGGTCGTCAGTCAGGGCTCACTGGGGGATCTGCTGGCGCGGCTGCTCCAGGACCTGAAGGCCGGTGCCTATCGGGTCGACGAGTTCGGCGCGCAGCGGCCCAAGGAATGATGACACCGAAGGCCGAGTGATGCCGGTACAGCGCGCCGTTGGTCGAATTCCCGAGCCGTTCATGTTGGAGCGGCGTCTCCGCGGGCTTTGT
>CBFGRJ010000430.1:0-6296 GCA_965651135.1 uncultured Myxococcales bacterium | reverse complement strand
GTTTGATCTTTGCCAACCTCGTCTTGGCGGTGTTCAACATGGTGCCGGCCCTGCCCATGGATGGAGGACGGGTGGCTCGCGCGCTGATGACTTTCGTTTGGGGCAGGGCGCGCGCCACTCAGGTGGCATCGCTTTTGGGGCAGCTCCTGGCGGCTCTGGTTTTCGTGCTGGCTATTTACGGAGAGCAAATCATGCTCGCGCTCATCGGGGGCCTCGTGTTCGTCGCCGCGGGAAACGAGCGGCGCGTCTCCAGCATAAGGGTCGCTCTGGGGCGCTTCACGGCCGGTGAGGTGGTGAGCCCCTCGCAGGTGGTACTGGCTCCGGGCGACGCCATCGGTACGGCCCTCGATCGGGTTTTGCAGGGGCCAGAGACCCACTTCGCCGTCACTCAAGGAGGCGAGCTATGCGGCATCATCTCACGCGCCGAGATCGTCTCGGCAGCTGCGAGCCGCGGCCTTTCGGCCTTCGTCGCGGGGTCGATGCAGCGTGATGTGGTGCGTGTCGAGGCAACCCTGCCCCTGGTAGAAGTGCAAGATCGCGTTCTCGAATGCGATGGACGGCCGGTGGCCGTGTTCAACGAGGGGACCTTCTTGGGCGTGCTCACCAGTGATGACTTGTGGCGCGTTGGCGGTATCGTCGCCACACTGGGCCGCTTCGGTGTCTACCGCAGCAAGTAATCGTCGGGCAAAGTGACGGCGCTTCGCGGTACCCTATCCAGTGAAAACGAAGCGGTGCACTCGGCGGCAGTCGGCCGATCGCCGCAGCTGAGCCCCGCGCTCCGCGCTACCCAACCCACGATGAGCCGAGGATCGATGCCGCGCTCGCGCAGCTCGGCCAAGCTCGATGCTCGATGGCGCTTGGCCAGGCGCTTGCCTTGCGCGTCGACCACCAGCGGCAAGTGGGCGTAGAGCGGCGTGGCTAGACCGAGCGCGCGCTGTAGCAAGATCTGCCGCGCAGTGCTGGATAGCAGATCGTCGCCGCGCACGACTTCGGTGACCCCTTGGTGAGCGTCGTCGAGCACCACGGCGAGCTGATACGACGGGGTGCCATCACGGCGGCCGATCATGAAGTCTCCCACGTCTGCAGCGACGTCGAAGAATTGGCGCCCTTGAACCAGATCTTGCACCAATACCGGTCCCTCGGGAGTACGGAAACGCAGCCCGACATCGCGCTCGGATTTTCGACGCGCGTCTTCGATGCTCGTGAAGCGGTCGCGACAGGTGCCTGGGTAGCGCAGCTCGACCACGCCTTCTTGTGGGGCGCTTTGTGCCGCGCGGATTTCACCTCGCGAGCACGCGCACGGGTAGGCTTGCCCACTGGTGACCAGGTCGAATAGAGCTTGGGAGAGCTGGGGCAACCGCTCGGACTGCAAGAGCACGGGGCCATCCCAGTCGAGGCCGAGCCACTCCAGATCGTGAAGCGCCTCGTCCACGAACTGTGAACGAACACGCGGCGCGTCGAGGTCCTCCATGCGCATGAACACCTGACCGCCTTGCGAACGCGCGTGCCACCAGGCGATCAAGAAACTTCGCGCGTGTCCTAGATGCAAGCGGCCGGTGGGGCTCGGTGCCAACCGACCCACGACGCGCGCCTGTTGTGGATGCGCGACCGTCACGGGCGGCTAATCCGCGCAGCCGCAGCTCTGGCGTCTGCCGGCATGCTTGTCGACGATGGTGTTGGCGCGCTCGCAGCGCTCACCCGTGGGGCCGTCGATTCTACAGATCGCGTCGCGTGCACGCTCCAGGGAGGCTAGCGCTTTGCAGGTCGTGGTGCAGGCGTCGCCGTGGGGTGTGGCGCTTTCTTTCTTCGGCTTGGCGGCTGTCTCGAGCTGCTCCTGCTCCGGCCTTTGACCCGCCAAGCTCTCGAGCTCGGCGTCGGCCTCGGCGAGCGCTTGCTCGGCTCGGCTCAGCTCGTCCTCGGACCGGAGCGCGCCAGCACCGGCCGCTGGTGAGGCGGGAGCGGCTGCCGGCTGTTCGTCGTCGGCTTCAGTGGCGCTTGTCCCTGGCTCGCTGGCCTCGGGAGCCGGGCCAGGGGGCGATTGGGTCGGTGCGGCACGCCCACATGCCAGCACACAAGGGAGCACCAGGATGATCGAACCCAAGATGCACGAACGCATGGGGGTGAGACGCGCGATGGGGATGACTTGGCTCATGGCTCTAGGCGGTAAGGGTCGGGCTCGAGGACCGGCCAGCGCGGTGCTCAGGCGGGCGAGGTATGCAAAAACTCGACGCGAAAGCGGGTCGTCCCACAAAGCTGCAGCCGATGCGCCACGTTGGGCGCAATGACCCCGACGATGCCGGGCCGAAGGATCCAGGCGCGGCGCTCCGGTTCGAGCACTTCGTAGCGCAGCAGGCCCTCGTACACGACGATGCGACCCCAGGTTCCGGCACTCAGTCGGTGCTCTCCCAAAAGACCTTGGGGGACATTTGCTTCGTCGAAGTCGCTGGTATGCCTGTAGACCCGGGCGTTGGCGGGCAGGCTCGGCATGTCGCAATAGTGGCATTCGAACTCCGCGCCCAGTTTGGCCTGGCGCCCCTCGGGCGTCGTGACCCATGGCCGCGACTCGAGTGGAGGCCTGTGGCGCACGTGTTGTCCATGACCGCACGCGAGCCTTACCACCCAGTCACCCGCGTCATCTTGGTGAAAGCCTACCGCAGCTCGCAAAACCACGGCGCGCAGTCTAGCATGGAGCCACGGAACAACGTTGCGATGGGTCTGAACGTCGTCAAACCCGCTCCTTGGGGAGAACCGCCCACCGGGATAGCGCCCGGGCGTGTGCTCATGCTCTGCCCGCCGTACCAGACCACTGCGCTATCGTCGCTCGCAACGGCTCAGCTGGCCACGCTCGTGCGCGAAGCAGGTGTCGAGTGCCACGAGTGCTACTTGCACTTCGAGCTGGCCAAAGCCCTCGGTCCCGAGGTCTACAAGCTGATTGCCGGCGGCGTGAAAGGCCTGGTGGGGGAGATGTTGTTTGCCGAGGCGCTGCATCCAAGCCTGCCGAATACCTACGCCGCCGAGCTCGAGGAGCTCCTGGGTCCCAAACACCGGCGATCCGAATTGCGCGAGCTGCTCGAACGACGCTGCCTGGGTGTGGTCGGCGAACAGCAGCCCACGTTGATCGGCATGACCACGTCGTGCAATCAAACCCTCGCCGCGCTGTGGCTGGCTCACGTGATCAAGCAAAGCTATCCCGGTGTTTGCATCGTGCTCGGCGGGTCGGCTTGCGCTGAACCCATGGGTCAGCGATTGCTCGCGGCGTATCCGCATATCGACTATGTGGTGAGCGGCTATGGAGAAGAGCCGCTGGTTGCGCTCGCGCGTGGCGCGCGTCCCGCCGAACGCATGCTGAAGAGCTACTCGCCGCCCGAGCTCGATCGGATGCCGCTGGTGGACTATACCGAGTTTTTGGCGGAGTTCGAACGTTTCGGCGGCGCCAAGGTCTGGCTCAGCTTCGAGAGCTCGCGAGGCTGCTGGTGGGGCATGAAAAACCATTGCACCTTTTGCGGCTTGAATGGCGCCGAAATGACCTTTTTCGAAAAGTCCAGCGCGCGAGTCGTCAGCGAGATTCGCACGCTCTGGGAGCGACACGGCAGGGACCTTTTCGCCACCGACACGATCATGCCGCGCAAACACCTGCGTCAGGTGTTGCCCGAGCTCGCCGCCGACGAACGGGGGCCGGGCCTGTTCTACGAGGTCAAGGTCAACATGAGCGCGGAGGACTTGGCCATGTTACGCAGGGCCAAGGTCAAGGCCGTGCAGCCGGGCATCGAGAGCCTGAGCACGCGCTTGCTCAAGCTCATGAAAAAGGGGGTGACCGCGATTCAGAACCTGGCTCTCCTGAAGTACTGCCGCGAGCAGCAGATCGCAGTCGGCTGGAACCAGCTGTGCGCCATTCCCGGTGAAACCGCGGACGACTACGAAGCGCAAATCGCCCTGATGCGACTCATTCCACAGCTTCCACCTCCGGAAGGTGTCAACCCCATCCGGATCGATCGCTACAGCCCTTACTTTCAGCGCTACGCCGATTTCGGGTGGCAGAGTATTCAGCCGCTGGCCGAGTACCAGAGTCTGCATCCCCAGCTCTCGCCCGAAGAGCTTTCCGAGCTCGCCTACCATTTCAAAGGGGTCGGCGGAGTTGGGCCGGACGCCTACCTGTCTCGTTTGGCCCAGGCCGTCGAAGAATGGAACCGGCGTTTCAACGCGGGGGAGGGCTTGTACCTCCATCCGGTCAATGGCCTAGTCCGCAACGAGGCGCAGGGGGCCACACGCCTCCGCGGAGGACCAGTCATCGAACGCATTATCGAGGTCACTCACGAGCCGCGTAAGGTCGTCGAGGTCACCAAGTATGCGGGGTGCAGTATTGCCACGCTCGAGTCATTGGCGCGACAGGGGATCTTGTTCATCGAAGCCGGCCGGGTTCTGAATCTCGCGGTACGCGTCGGACTTGGCTAGCGCGGGGCGCGCTTGACGGGTGGCACAACCTGTGAAAGGCCCTGATCATGCAAGGCTTTTCGGGCTGGTACTGGCGGTTCGTCATCACCTGTTTCGCGCTCGCAGTGAGTGGCAACGCGCGCTCGGCCGAGACGCCCGTGTCTCCGGACCGCGCCAAGCTCGAGGCTTCGTCGGAACATCGGCTCAATTGGATCTATCCGCGCTTTCGCTACTGGCAGTGGGGTCTGAGCTTGGTGGCCACCGGCTACTTCACCTACTCGGTGTTGCAGGAGCCACGTGTGACCGAAATAGGCTGGGATTGGGAAGACGCCGGCCCCATCGACCGGTTCATGCGCAAGTCGCTGGTCGCCGATGGGCATGCCGGCAGGCGGCGCGCCCAAAACGCCAGCAATACTCTGTGGCATATTACCGAATTTTTTCCGTTCGCAGATTCGGTCATCGTGCCGCTCGTCTTCGATGACTTCAACGTGGACGTGGCTTGGCAGATGACCCTGCTGAACTGGCAAGGCATCTCGGTGATGGGCGCGATCAATCGCCTCACCCATGATTGGGTAGGGCGCGAGCGACCCGCGTTGCAAGGTTGCGCCGAAAAGGGTCCCGAGTACTCCGAAGAGTTCTGCCAGAGCGACGCACCTCGCATCCAGCAGTCGTTCATCAGCGGTCACGCATCATCGGTGTTTTTCGGGGCCGGGGCGACATGCGCTCATCATCAAGCGTTCGCCATGTATGGCCACCCGGTAGCAGACATCGGTATTTGCGTGCTGACGCTGGCCTCCGCCTCGACCAACGGCGTGCTGCGCATGGTGGCCGACACACATTGGTTTACCGACGTACTGGCGGGCGCCCTGGTGGGGTTCGGCGCAGGGTACGGCCTGGCTTACGGTCTGCACTACGCGTCGCCGCTACGAGAGCTTCAAGAGGAGCACATGCTTCTGGTGCCGGTCGTCAGTGAGCAGCAGCTGGGGCTCGCGCTGATGGGCCTTCTGTGAGGCGTTACTTGACGCCTACCAGATAAGCCAACCAGCCAGCCTGATTCTCTGCTCGGAGGCACGGCCGATAGTCTTCTTCGTCGTCGGCAGGCGCGACGTCCCAGTACACCTCTACCTTGGAGAAACCAGCGGCATCGAGCAGCTCACGCAGCTCGGGCAAGGTCCAGAAGCGCCAGTCGTAACGAAAGGCCTTCTTCCATTTGGTCCCGTCTTTGAACTCGAAATGGATGTAGTTGACGATGTCGTGCGTGATGGGACAGAACTGATCCTGATCCCAAACGTAGGTGAACCCACCCTTGCCTCCGCCCTTGATCAGGCGTGGTTCGAGCATGGGTTCCTGGGCTTCCCAGCCACCGTAGGCGTCGCACACGAAGATGCCGTCGGGGGCCAGCGCGCCATGCACCGCCTTGAAGTACTTCAGCATGGTGTCACGCGTCTTGAAGATCCAATAGCTGAAGTTCATTGCGTTGATCACATCGTACTTGCCCGGCGATTTTTTGAGGACGTCTTGCTGCAAGAGCCGAACCCGGTTGCCCGGTTCACCCAAGGGCTTCAGGTTGTGCTCCGTGCCCCAGGCCAACACCTCCGGGTCGAGATCGACGCCCGTTGCGGTCCGGTTCGGTTTGCTCTTGACCCAGGTGGCGCACAATAGCGCGGTCCCGCAAAAGTCTTCGCGCATGCTGACAGGGCTCTTGCGCCTGTGGGCTCGGTAGCTGCTCACCATGAAGTCCACCTCCGTCTCGGGCGCCTGCACGCTGAGTTGATAGAGCGCGTGCTTGTCGGCGGTCTTACGGGTCACGGGGGCGGACTTGGGGCTCTTCTTGCGGTTTTTTTTCGATTTGGATGCGGACACGA
>CBFGRJ010000429.1:0-6305 GCA_965651135.1 uncultured Myxococcales bacterium | reverse complement strand
CTCCGGCATGTTGTTCGGAAGCCCGAGGTACATGTCGATGTATTGGGGCACGTTGGTGGCCCACTCGGCTTTGTCGATCGGACCGCTCAGTTCGGCGGCGTGCACCAAGGGGCTCGCCGTCAGGCACAGGAGAAGGCCAGGAAGACTCGTGCGGATGAGCAAGGAAAATCGGGACATGGCTACTCGAAATGGCAAAAGGTCCGAAAAAGGGTCCGACAACGAACGCTAGAAATTCCACGTCGCGCCGACTTCGATCGACGGGGCCCGAGATAAATCATTGGGAGGTAGCCCTCCTGTAGCTTTCCCGTGCTCCTGACATCTTTCCAGCGTTCCAGACGTGACGAACCCTACTGTGACCCACCGGGCTTTCCTACCCCGATGCTCCCCGATAGAGGACTGAGAGGGTCGATCTGTGTGTGAACGCTCACAAAGTCTCTGACGGGTAAAGCTGCTCTAGGTGAACGCCTTCCCGGGGCCTTGGCCGGAAAGGTCAGGGCCCACCCGACCCCTGACGCAGGCCCGTTTCGAGCTGATCCAAGTGCTCGCGAATGTGTGCGGCTTCGGCGGCCGTTGCCGCCAATCCAATCGCTCGGTTGAACGCTTGACGGGCTTCGTGCTTGCGGCCGAGCTGTTGAAGCAGCGCACCGCACAGGCCGTGGAAGTAAAAGTAACCCGAGAGAGGCTCGGCCAACGGCTCTACCATGTCCAGGGCGTCTTGCGCTCCTCGTATCTTGGAAACAGCCACGGCACGATTGAGCGTCACCACCGGTGAGGGGTCGTGGCGCTGGAGCGCAGCGTAGAGTTGATCGATGCCACCCCAATCGGTGTCGCTGGCACGCTCGGCCCGAGCGTGGAGCGCCGCGATCGCAGCTTGAATCTGGTAAGGACCCGGGCGTCGGTGCAGCATGGCTTTGTCGATCATCGCCAGCGCTTCTCGGATCAAGGTTTGGTCCCATAGCGAGCGATCCTGCTTTTCCAGGAGGATGAGCGAGCCATCGCTATCGAAGCGCGCACGCTTGCGGGAATGCGACAGCAGCATGAGAGCGAGCAGTCCCATGATTTCTGGTTCGGACGGGAACAGCCGCAACAATAGGCGCGCGAGGCGAATGCCTTCGTCGCACAAGCTGGCGCGTTCGCTCTCCGGGCTCGAGTCGGAATAGCCCTCGTTGAAGACGAGATAGATCATGGTCGAAACGGCGGCGAGTCGCTGGGCACGCTCGACGGGTCCGGGCGCCTCGAAGGCAATGCCGGTCTGGGCGATGCGCGCCTTGGCACGCGTGATGCGCTGTTCCATCGCTCGCTCACCGATTAGAAACGCCCGAGCGATTTGCGCAACCGAGAGCCCCGACACGACGCGTAGAGCAAGCGCCACCTGTTGTGTTGCCGGAAGGTCGGGGTGGCAACACGTGAACAGTAACCGCAGGATGTCATCGCGGTAGTGGGATTCGTCGAGCCTCTCGGCCAAGTCGTCTTCGACGTCTTCTCCAGCGGCGACTTCTCCCTCGCCCTCGAGCTCGGTCAGACGCGACTGACGGCGCACGTGATCCAGAGTGAGGTTGCGCCCTACCATGATGAGCCACGCTACCGTGTCACGAGGCGGCCCCTGGACGGGCCATTTGGAGAGCGCGCGCAGGCAAGCTTCCTGAAAGGCTTCTTCGGCCAGATCGAGATCCCGAAAGTAGCGCAGCAACGCAGCCACTGCGCGTGGCCGCGCCGCCACGAGTCGGGCTTCGATCCACCCCGGATCCGGCACGTCAACCATCCTTCACCGCCGAACCGTTGGGATAAAACAGCATGAGCGGGCGTATCTCGTAAGCGCCGCCCGGATTGGCATCCGAGAGCTCTCTGACGATCTGCAGGGCTTGCTCGAGATTTTCCACATCGATGATGTGAAACCCCAGGAGCTGCTCCTTGGTTTCTGCATAGGGCCCGTCCGTAAACATCTTTTCGCTTTTGCGATACGTGGTCGCGGCCGTGGTCGGCATGAGCCGGGCAACGGGTCCGAAGTGCTTTTCGTATTTCGCGTGCACCGCGCGCAGGCAAGTCATGACGGCCGCGTCTTCCTCCTTGGACCAGGAGGAGGTCATCGCTTCATCGTTGTAGCAAAGCAGAGCGTATTGCATGGGAGGGGAGCCTTTCCGAGGACGAGGGAACGCGGCCGAGTCCGACACGCGGCCGCTACTATTTCGATTTTTTGCAATTCGTCTTGTGCTCGGCCCCGGCTCGTCTGTCCAGGCGCCCGGACGCATGGGCCGACAACCCGACAAAAAGGCCCCACAAAAAAATCGACGCCGATGTCGGGATGGGCAGGCGTGCTTCGTCCTCGGGGCACAAGGAACGAAAACACCCATGGAAAACGCCGTCATGTCCCAGCCTACCCCCACCTCAGCGAGCACGAGCATCCAACCGGACCAGCAGCCGTCGGTCTTGACCTGGACCGGACGAGTGCTCTCGGGCTCATTCGCCCTCTTCTTGTTGGGCGCTTCGGCCGCCCCCAAGCTGCTCCAATTGCCCGTGGCCGAACAAACCATGCTGGAGCTGGGTTGGCCCGCCGGATACGCCTTTTCAATCGGGGTGCTCGAACTGTGCTGCGTGGTGCTGTACCTCCTCCCACGCACGAGGCTCTTCGGTGCAGTGCTCACGATGGGCCTGCTCGGCGGGGCGATGGCGACGCAGCTTCGCGTTCAGGCGCCCCTGTTCAGTCACACGCTGTTCAGCGTGTACGTCGGGCTCGTCATGTGGGGCGGCTTGTGGCTGCAGAGCCCCCGCTTGCGGAAGGTGTTCCCCATCGTACGCAAAGAGAGCTGAAAGACTCATTCAACCCTAACCCATTATTCACCCTCATCATTCAAATCAACCAACCAACAGGAACTCGATCATGTCCAACACCATTCATCTGCACCGTGTCATCGCCGCCAAACCCGAAAAAGTCTTTCGAGCATTCGTAGAACCCGATGCCATTGCCAGCTGGCTCCCGCCCTTTGGCTTTCTCTGCACGGTCCACGAGCTCGACGCCAAAGTCGGCGGCAAGCACCGCATGTCGTTCCGCAACTTCACGACCGGCAACAGCCACTCCTTTGGAGGCAAATACTTGGAGATCGTGCCTGGCCAGAAGCTGGTCTACACGGACAGTTTCGAAGACCCCAACATGCCCGGCGAAATGAAGGTCACCGTCACGTTCAAAGCCGTGTCGTGCGGCACCGAAATGACCGTCGAGCAAGCGAATCTGCCAGGCTTCATCCCAGTCGAGCAGTGCTATCTGGGCTGGCAAGAATCCTTGCAGAAGCTCACCAAGCTCGTGGAGCCCGAGATCAACGAGTGAAACTGTCGTCCTGGTCCCAGGCCGGTTGGAGTGCTGTCGTTGGCTATGTTACCCTGGTCGACCTAGGAGGCTGAGGTGCGACAGGTCGTTGTGACAGCAATGTTGGGTAGTGCGGTAGTCGTATCGTGCGCCGACTCGGATGATTCGCTTCGCTGTGGAGAGGGAACGGTAGCAGTGAACGGCGTCTGCCAAGTCGCCGTTGGCACTGGAGATGAGGCTGCCTCGGGCGGTACCGGAGGCAGCCTCAGCTCCGGCGGGTTGGGAGGCAACGGTGGTTCCGGCGGCAAAGAAGGCATGACCGTGTCCAACAGCAGTGGAGGCACGTCGTCGCACGGCGGCGGGGCAGGTGGTGGCGGGGGCGAAGCAAGCTCTAGCGGCACCACCGCCTCGGCTACGACCGGCAGCGGTGGAACTGGCGGAGATTCTACTAGCGCTAGTGGCGGTGCGGGAGGTGCTGGCTCCGGTGGCATGAGCACGGGCGGAACCGGAGGCAACTCTGGTATTTCCACGGAGCCTTTCGATTGTGGCTCGCGCGACGTAACGGGTGCCAAACAGATCTCAGGACCAATCGTGGAGGACACCACCTGGTCCGGGCTCATCCATGTGACGGGTGACGTCAGCGTCCGCAACGAAGCAACGCTCACTATCGAACCAGGCACCAAGGTGATCGTGGGCCTCGGCAATGAGATCGATTTTGGATGGGAAAATAGTCGTCCGCTGCTGCTGGCGAAAGGCACGCCCGAATCACCGATCTTGTTTTGCGGAGAAACCGATTCGCCCGGTTATTGGAAGTCGCTGACCTTTCAGGCCAACGTCGATCCCAAGAGCGTGCTGCGCAACGTGTTGATTCAGGAAGCGGGCGCTACGGGAGCTCGCGCAGCGCTCGTTCTAGATGCCCCAGTGCTACTCGAGGGGGTGCAGGTAGTCGACTCCGGATGGGTCGGTGTCCAAGCGAGCACCTTCTCGCCCGACAGCCGAGTACTGAGCATCCACGACTCTGCCCAGGAAGCGGGACAAATCATCTCACCACGCGCCGGCAACTGGCCTGATGAGCTCGACCTTTCGGGTAACCGAGTCGATGAAATCCTGATTACGTTTACCACGCTGTCGGAGTCAATCCACCTCGAGGCCAAAGGCTATGGCTTTCGTCCGTTCAACACACTTTCGCTCGCCGAAGGCAGCGAAGAATTGACGTTCCGGCTGGCAGCAGGGACCACCTTCTCGAGCGGTTTGAGCGCTACGGATCTCAGCGAGGCGAATGTGCTCGTCGAAGGCACCGAGGAAGACCCTGCGGCGCTCCTAAGAGGTGTAACCGTTGGCAAGGGCATCATTCGGCATGCGGTGGTTGGGGTCAGCGGAGGAGGGCTGGAGCTCGTTGGACCGACGACGCTACAAAACGTTACATTCGACGAACTGGATTTGTCCGGAGAAGGCGCCTTCACGGCCGAATCGAAAGGCATTCGTTCCCTTGACGGCTCGTCGGAGCTAACCATCTCCTCCAACGGGTGCACCGCTGTCGGCACGATTCCGCGCGACACAAAGCTCGCGAAGGAGGCAACCATCTGGATGTACTGCCTGCCGATGAATGACCTTTCTGTGCCGAACGTGGGTGGCGAATACGTATTCGACCTTTCCACCATTGGTTCGGGCAGTCAGCTCAACATCGAGGCCGGCACCGTGGCGCGCTACGGGATAATCTTGATTACAGCCGACGGTACGCTGACCATCGAACGTGGAGTGCAATTGAAAGGCGCCCTGCTCATGGTCAATGGAGAGCTGTCCGCCGAAGGCACCGCCGAGGCTCCCGTCCTGTTCCTCCCGCAAGGGACCGAATGGAGCGGCATCGAGGTTGCCGAAGGTGCGACCCTAGTGCTCGACCATGCCGTGATCGATGCCGCCGGTCATGGCACCAACGAGGCGGCTGTCTACCTCGCGGGCCCTGCCACTATTACCAACACGACCATCATCAATTCAGGCGGCTGGGGCCTGTTGCATGCTGTGGATGACAGCACGGATTACTCAACCACCAATATCTATACTGGCAACGCGCTTGGTGATATTGGCGCGTTCTGAGGGCGTCGTCTCAACGGCGCGGTCCACCCTGACTCACCTCTCACCTCAGGACGGGCGCCGGCTCAGGACCGACTTGGTGAATGTCGTCAGCACGGCGCTCAGCGCAAGCCAGCCGCCTGCCAGGGCGGTGCCCGAACCAGCAAGACGAACCGCCGCCACGGCCACCATGAATCCGGCAATCACGTCGAGCAGATAGTGATGACTCAGATAGACGGCAGCAAATGCGACCAGAGCCGTGAAGGGCGCCAAAAGTCGCCACGCTCCGCCCCGCTTCCACGTGACGAGCGCCGCTACGGCGGGGGTGGCCACGTGCAGCGACGGCATGGCGCCGAAGGTGTTGGTGTTGCGCGCGTAGATATTGCTGAACAGGTCGATACCGAGCAGCTGGTCGATGCGCAAGGCCCCTGCGGCGCTCGCGGGTACATCCAGCTTCACTGGACCCAGCCCATGGTCCATGACGTACCACGGGGGTGCAGCCGGATAGCCAATCCAGATCACAAACCCAATCGCATAGGCCACGAAGAACGCCCACGACAAGCGCTGCATTTGCGGGGTGTCAGTGAAAAACAGCACGACAGCCGCGAGAATCACCACAGGTAGATATCCGGCGTAGCCAATACCCGCCAACACATCGATGAGCGGATGATTGTGGGCGGCGAAGTACTCCGGCAGCGTCTGACCTTCGACTCCGAACAAGCCCAACTCCGCCCGGTACAAGTCCCCGACGTGGATGCTGCCCCTAAATCGGGCGAGCAGCGCGAAGTTCTCGAAAAGCACCGCCACGCCAAGAAACGGAGTCATGCACCGCGAAAAGCGACGCCCCGTCGCACCGAGCCAAGGAACACCGAGCACGAAAGCAGCCAAAATGCAGTGATCCCAGCGAATGCCCCGGTAAAGGCCACTCAGGACT
>CBFGRJ010000428.1:0-6323 GCA_965651135.1 uncultured Myxococcales bacterium | reverse complement strand
TCGGCGTGGCAGACATAGCAGCTGTGATCGCCAAAGAAGGGGTTTCGCGAATGCCGCGCCGCCAGTGATTGCGACTTCGGATCATCGCTGTCTTCGTAGTGCATTTCCATGACGTGGCACGACCCGCAAAACGGGCGCTCCGTCGTCGCTTCCATGCCAGCCACCGTAGAGGTCGACGCCGCCAAGAAGGGGAGTACACCCAGGCCGAGCAACAGCCACAACTTGACCTTGAGGTCCAGCGCCGGTTTTCTCACCAAGATCACCAGCAAGATGCTCGCGGAGACCGCTATCGCAGCGAGCGAGACCACCGTTAACCAGGTGAAGTGGGCGGACATGTGTGGTCCATCATGGGAGCAGCTCGGGCTGGCGGGCAAGCCTCAAACGTCTCGGCCCCACGGTTGCTTGCTCGGACGTCCGGGCAGTCGGGCACGACCGGCCCATTCGGCAACGGTGCTTTCCGCCGCGCGGCGACCTATGATGGCGCGGCCTTGTCCAAGGAAGCGATCCCGTCCGCGCTGCTCTTGGTGGCCATTGGTGCCGCTGCCATCGCTGCCTGCTCGTCGGACGCGGTTCCCGGCTCCGCTCCAGGTCGGGGCGTTTACATTCCGGAGCACTGGCAGACGACACGCACGGTGACGGGTCATCAGGCCCACGTCGTTCGAGAAGCGATCGCGTGTTCCAAATGCCATGAGCTCACCGAGACCGAGATCGGAAAGGTCGACCCGGCTCGCTGCGCCGATTGCCACGCAGCACAAGCCGAGATCGAACACGCCAAACAGCAAGCCGAGGAGCGTTATGGCCAGGGCGCGACGGCCGATTGTACGAGCTGCCACGCATTCACCGTCGCGGGCAGCGACGGAGCGCACGCCGGCGCCGCGAAAGCACATGCCCCCAGCGATTGCGGGCGCTGCCATTTCAGCCAGCAAGGAGACACTCCGGCCGTACAGGTTCACCACACTCGCGACTGCCTTTCTTGCCACCAGCCGCACGAAGACGACACACCGACGTCTGCCCCTTGCGACGAATGCCACGCCGAGGTGCCTCTGACGCACGCTGCGCAAGGAAGGCAGCTGGCCGAGGCGTGCTCGATCTGTCACGAACACCAGCACGCTCCAGCCAAAGAGGCGCGCGACAGCTGCCAAGAGTGCCACGCACTAGAAAACCCGCTGGTCCCAGCCAGCGCTTTGTTCACCGACGGTCACACCGAATGCGTCGGCTGCCATCGCCCTCACGAGTTTGCTCGGGACCGCGCGGTGGAGTGCCAGGCCTGCCATGAGTCCATGAACGTCCTGGGCGGGCCGCGAGTGCGCGCCCACAACACTTGCACCAGTTGTCACGATCCTCACGATGTGAAGAGTGCCTCGGCGAAGGCTTGTTCGAGTTGCCACCAGGACATTTCTCCGAACCATCCCAAGCATGGCAAGGTGGGGACCTGTACCGGGTGCCACGATCCACACCCGGCCTCGACGCGCGCCCTGAGCAAGGTGCGCGATTGCACGTCTTGCCACCAAGCGGCCGCGCACGACACTGACTTTCACGAAGGCGTGAGCTGTCGAAAGTGCCACGAGCCCCACGACTTCGTGCTGAACGCCAAAGACACGCAGCTATGCGCCGAATGTCACCAGGACAACACGGCACGAGCCAGCAAACAACCGGGGCATCAAGTCTGCGGCGACTGCCACCGAGGGCTTCCGCATCGACCCCAAGCGCTGCAAGCAGGCTGTGACACGTGCCACCAAGCAGAGCATGCCAAAGCGCGGGCGGGGCACGCTACCTGTACCAACTGTCACGAGCCGCACGCAGGCAGCCTGCTCAAGAACTGCGCGAGTTGTCACGCTGCGGAACACAAGACCGCGCCCAGCGGTCACCGAGAGTGCACTCAATGTCATGAGCCGCACAGCGGCTCGAGCGCATCCAAGGCCTGCTCCAGCTGCCATAGCGAGCAGGCCAGCACGCCACACGGCAAGCTTTCGGCAACCTGCGGCGATTGCCACCGACCCCATGGCCCTTCGGGAACCGCCAACCCACCGAGCTGCGCGAGCTGCCATCAGCAACAGACCCTAAAGGGCTTGCACGGGGTCAGTCGACATCAGAGCTGCAACGACTGTCACGCGCCGCATGCCGAGGGTGCGCGCAACCAGCGGCAAAGCTGTCTAAGCTGCCACAAGGCTCAACTCGACCATTTTCCCAACGCCCCCACCTGCATCAGCTGTCACCTATTCGTCGAGCCCGCTAGAAAATAGCGCAGCCCGGCATGAGCTCACTCGAGCACGGTTTCGGCAATGCCGTTCACGTGCAGCTCGGGGTTTCTGAAGCTCTGATGATCTGGAAGCATATTACGATGGCAATCCGCGCAATGGGGGGTGTTCGGATGCGGTCGCGGTGGAGGCAGCCCGTGACAGCTGCCGCACTTGGCTTGGCTGCCATCGACGCGAGTCCATTCGGGAGCGGTCAGCGAGCCACCCGAGTCGTGGTTGCGCGGAAAGACCGCGCCGTGACAGTAGCTCTGCCGGCACGAGCCGTTGTCGTAGCTCGGCACGCTCAAGTGCGCGGCCAGCCCAGAAAACACGAGCTCGGCGGGTAGCTCGCTGTCGAGGTGACCTGCGCTCAGCACCTCTTCGGGCACCTGATGGCATTCGCCGCAGGGCACCGCGCGCGAGCGATTCGTACCGAGCACGTGGGTTTGGTGAGCGCCCACGCTGGCGAGGTCGGTGTCGGAGCCCTCGCGCGTGTCTAGCGGCGGCGCGAGGTTTTCGCTGCCGTGGCAACCCGAGCAGCTCGCATCGACGCTCACATCCAGCGTGCCGTCGACGTGCCGGTCGCGATCGACGATGGCGAAGCCGGCACTGACCACGTCGGCGTGGCAGTGCTCGCATTGCGTGGCTTGCGGATGCGGCAGCGGCGGCGGCGCACCGTGGCAATCCCCGCAGCCTAGCCGACCCGTCGAAGTCCAGACAGGCGAAACACCCGGTCCGGCGCCTGGCGAGTGACACCATGTGTCGGCGCAGGATCGAGCCTCGCGATCCCAGGCGGGCTCCCGGCCAAAAGCAGCCGCAACGCCCTGGAAGATGACCTCCGCGGGTGGCTCGTCGATATGGTCGGAATCCGCCACTGCCTCGGGCACCCGATGACATTCCTGACAAGCCAGCGGTCGCCCGATACCGGTGTCGGAAAGGTGCGCCCGGTGCGCCCCCACGCCGAGCGCCATGCGGTCCTCGTTGCCCCGCGTATCGAGTGGCGGCGCAGCGGTCATCGCGTCGCCGTGACACTCACGACATTCGCCCGCAGAGTACTCGACCACGCCGTTGACATGCAGAGCCGGGTTCTTCACGTGTCCCGCGGCGTCGACGACGTCCGCATGGCAGCGCACACACTCGGTGGCCTGGGGGTGCGGCAAGGGAGGTGGCAAACCGTGACAGCTGCCACAAGCAGCTTCGGAGCTTCGAGGTCGAGTCCACACGGCGTCGGCATCACGATGACACCAGGTGTCACTGCAGCGGCGTCTCTCGGGGTCGTATTCAGGCATCCGCCCGTCGGTCTTGGCCAATGCTCCAAAGACGATCTCGGCGGGTCGTCCGTCGTCGGCGTGACCGGGCTCTGCTACGGAGCTCGGCACCACGTGACATTCACCGCACGCCACTGCCGTGTGGTTCTTACCGTCGTACAGATGGATCGAATGCGCACCGACGCCGGGGTAACGGGTGTCGTCCACTTGCCACAAGTCCCGGGGAGGCGCCGCCTTCAACAGGGAGTCACCGGGACGTTTCGGATCGCCGTGACAACTGGCGCACTCCGTTGCCCCTGCGTCGTCAGACGGCGCGTCGCGCAGCTCCAAGCAGCCGGCGAAGCAGGCCAGGCACACGCCCGTCACGAGCCACTGCACTCGCACCCTCATAGTCCTCCGTGGCAGTAGCGACACATCTGTGAAGACGTGTCCCGATTGCTCTTCCAACCGCCCGGGTGCGGGTTACCGCCGTAGGCGCCGACCTTGTGACAGCGAATGCAGTTCGTGGCAGGACCCGCTTCGTGGCAGCCCGCGCAGGAGAGCAAATCGCGGCGTGCCGCCCAGCCGTGGAAGTCTCGGCTGCCCGTATGGTTGCCCACCCATCCCGGAGGATGCGGGTTCGGAGCCCCCGTCAGGTTGCCGCTCACGCCACGTGCTACATGGCACGAGTCACATTGCTGTGGCTCGTGACAACTGGCACAGCGCGACGGCTCTGCCTGCGCCTCGATCGCGTGCCTGGTCAAAAAGTCACCTCGGTGCACGAAGTTCGAGCGAATGTCTTCGGGTCGCCGCTGCTCGATGCGGAGGGGACTGGTCAGATCGTGACAGGCTTGGCACTCGGACTCCGCATGACACGATTGACACAGCGCTTGCCGGGTCAGCGCCTCGCTGCCGTGATGCCGCATGAACGCTTCGTCGTGCTGCAAGAAGGTCACCGGTAGCGTGCGCTCTAGATCTTTGCGTTGATGACAGGGCGCACACTCGCCCCGATCCCACTCGGCTCGATGTTCGTGGCAGTCGAAGCATTGGCTCATCGGCGGAATGGTGGCCTGATCGGCGCGCACTACCCCCGCGTGGCACGGGACACACTGGCCGGCGATGGGTCCCATGGCTAGGTGGCGGTCGTGGTCGAACGCGATCTCGCCAAACGGCCGCACCGGCTCTGTTTGGAGCACCAGAGCGACCCGATGCGCATCGTCGCGATGGCACTGTTCACACAGCGAAGCCTCCGGCAACTTGTGAGCGCGCCCCCGTTCGGCGGGCGCATGACAGCTGGCGCAGCTCAAGCATTCCGGCTGTCCGGGCCCGCCACATTCTAGCTCGGTCAAGTGCACGGCGTGCGGAAAGCGAGGAGCCTGGCTGCGCTGGCAGGACGCCAACGCGCCGGCCAGCGCGAGCGCTGTCACCAGCAACACCGAGAGCGTGCTCGAGCCGGGTACGTTCACCATGATGGCCTCGACGTGGGCAACGCCAACTGGTAGCTCAACCTGAGCAACGTCGAAGCGTCCAGGCTGGCGTAGGGAGAACGCGCCAGCGAGCCACCCCAGAGCAGAGAGAGCTCGTCTATGAAACGGTACTCCAGCGTCCCCGAGGTGACACTCGACGTGCGATAGCCTTCGATGGGCTCGTCATAAAAGTAAGCATAAAGCTGCAGCGTACCCGTCAGAGGGTCGACCAGCTGCCGGCTCAGCGCGGCTCGTAGCGAGTGATAGCCGCTTTCGGGTGCTTCGAGCCGAACATAGCTCAGTGACGTCACCGTGGGATAAGGCCCGCGGCTCACGAAGCGAGCGCTGGTGTCGAAGCGCCCGCCAATGTCTTCTTGGTCGTATGCCAAGAGCCAGGCGCCCGCTGACAACGAGAAGCGCTCGTCGACGTGCCAGCGACCCGAACCTCCGGCCTCGTGATACCCTTCGGTACTGAACACCGACAAAACCGATTGCCGCGAGAGCAACAGCGCGGGTTCGGTACGCAAATATTCGGCAGTCAGATCGAGCGACTCGACCAGCGCCAGGTCCGACCACACTCGCAGATTGGCGATGCGGACGGCGTCGAGCTCGACGAGGAGCGCCGTGGCCAACGCCACCGACTCGCTGAGCTCGGCAGAAGCGTCGAGCCCTAGATTCCTGCGAGCAAGGCCGTTTGCTTCGCGCTGCTCGTGGAACGAAGCGCTGGCCAGCACGACCTCGTGTTCGAAGCTGGCGCGACCACCGGCCAGCCAATACCCAGCGTGCTCCGGCGACTCGGCCAGAGCCGGCTCACGCAGCAGCGTATCGGCCGCAGCACCCAGGTGATAATAGCCGGGGCGCCGGTCCCAGCGAGGCAGCACCGTAAAGCCCCCATAGACGCTGAACGAAAGCGCCGGGACCACCGCGATACTCGCCATGGCACCGTCGAACCGCGCAAAGCGAGCGGCGCCTCCGGCGACTTGTTGCCGGCCGAATCGGATCCAGGTCGAGCGCGCCGCAAAGGGGCTCAAGCGAACGCTGGCGGTCTGCAGATCCCCGTCGTAGCGCCCGAGCGCACCGGGCTCCAAGGCCTCTACGCTCCCCCAAGCCGATACTTCGAGCTCCAGTGAGTCCTCACCGAGCGCAGTATCGAAACCGCGACCCACGACGCTCACGTATTCGGTGAACGGCGCGAACGTATCCTCCGCGACGAGCGCCCCGCCCGGCCCCGGAAGCAGCGCGCGCTGAAACAGCTGAGCGTGCGTCTCGCTTCTGGCCAACAGCTCATAGCTATCCCCTTCCCTCATGGGCTCGGCATTCGCCATGGATGCCATCGAAATCACCCCGAGCGCGAAAGCCCCTCGTCGGTAGTA
>CBFGRJ010000427.1:0-6336 GCA_965651135.1 uncultured Myxococcales bacterium | reverse complement strand
ATGACGCTGTGCGAAGCGCTGATGCTCTTGCTGCTGCCGCCAGCCCAAGGCCGTTACGTACGCACCGAGTATGCCTACGCCTGGGGCCTCTACGCGAGCGCCGCCGTCAGCGCGCTCGCCTCGGTGGTCGCCGCACGCCTGGGAGGTCCCATCGACGACTTGAGGGACCTCGCAAAGGTGATCAGGCTCCCTGAAACCAGCAGCGGGCACCCGCTGCATTGAGCTCAGAAGATGCCGCCGATTTCGAAGGCGACCGTCCACTGCTTGGGTTCACCTTCGAGGATTTCTTTGTCGACATCGCTGTTCTGGGCGTCAGCCGGGTCGATCAAATCGAACATGAACTGGCCGCCCACCATCACCATCTCGTAACGGTAGTTGACCCCGGCGAGCAGGCGCTGGCGTTCCAACCGCGCCTTGGAGAAGACTGCGTCGTTGTTGAAGTCGTTCGGGACACCACCGTCACAGATGGGTTGACCGTCGAAATCGCTACCGCTACCGCTGCCGGGCCGCGGGATGTCTTCGCCCTGGTAGTTGCAATACTGGATGGCATCCGTACCCGGAGTGAGATCGATGAGACCCGAATCTCCGAAGATCCAAAGATACTGGTAGCCAATATAGGGGGTGATGATCGACGAGTCTTGAATCGGCAACGGCTTCGACAGTTGAGCATCCAGCGAAGAAACCGTGAGCTGGAACTGGGAGGCGCCCGTGATCGTACGTACACCTCCGCCGACCGCAAAGTCGGGCAAAATGCCGAGCAAACCCGTGCGAAACCCTTCCAAGAGCGCCAGGCGCACGTCAGCGCCTCCGCTCAGGATGCTGGTCTTGGGCATGAAGCCGACCACGCCGGTCACTTCAAGACCGAAAGCAAAACCTTTCCGGGCCTTGATCGAATACTGCTGCAGCACCGGTTGAGGGCTGTTGTTGACGATGGAAGCTTCTTTGGAAGCCGGATCGACCGGCCCCTGCGTACCGCGCTTCCAATGGTCCGATTTTTCGTCGATGTTCGTGTACTGGGCTTCGAGTGACAGGTGGAAGCCCGAGATGCCCGTGGTGCGCGCCGAATGCATGGCGCTCGGGGCGAACGCGAACCCGAATTCGCTGATCATCCTCTTGAAGGCCGCGTGATCGGGCTCGCACTGATCTTCGGGAGACTGCGGCGTAAACCTTCCGCGATCGCTGTGGCAGCTCGGATTGAGGACCAAGCGCTCCAGCGCCGGGTCCATCGGCTCGGCGTGGGCCACGGTGACCACCGCACTGAGGACAGGCGCGGCGACAAGAGCTCGTAAACGTGCGCGCATTCGAATTAGCACCCGGCGGGTCCGAGCGAGGCTACTTGCCGGGCCGGACGGGCGTCAAGCAGCTGGAGGGGTGCTACGAGGACCTTCGGGCCGGAATCCCTCGGCCTTCCCCTGCTCGCCGCGCGAGAGATTCGTGACAAGCTCCCGCGACGATCATGGTCACGGACAATCGGCCACCGGGACGTTTGCGCGCCGCTCCGGCACGCGGTTGCTTTCATATCGTCCTGGTAGAGCCCGAGATCCCGCCCAATACCGGCAATATCGCGAGGCTGTGCGCGGCGACCTGTTGCCCGCTCCACCTGGTCGGCAAGCTCGGCTTCCGCATCGACGAGCACGCGGTGCGCCGGGCCGGCCTCGACTACTGGCATTTGGTCAGCGTCGAGCAACACGCCAGTCTGATCGCGGCCGAGACCGCCATTGGCTCTGCCGACGGGCGAGAGCACCGTTCGTGGTTGTTCAGCGGCAAGGCCCGGCGTAGCTACCTCGACGCCGACTACCGCCAAGGCGATATTTTGGTGTTCGGCAAAGAGAGCACCGGGCTAGACGAACAGCTGCTCGCAGAACGCTCCGAGTCCGTGCTCGGCATCCCGACGCTGGGTGGCGTGCGCTCGTTGAATCTGGCCAATGCCGTAGCGATCGCCGTGTACGAAGGCCTGAGACAACTGGGTGCCCTGAGCGGCGCAGAGAACTCCGACGCTTGAGAGACCGCGTCAGCAGCCCACGGCTTGGCGGACCCGCGTCATCTGGCGGCTGGCAAGCTCACGCGCTCGCTCCGCGCCCTTTTGCAGAGTCTGCTCCACGACGCCCAGATCTTTCTCGAGCTCGGCCTTGCGGGCCCTGGCTTCACCAAAGGTCGCGTGGAAAAGGTCCAAGAGCTCCTGCTTGAAGACGCCGTAGCCGGCGCCACCACTCAGCCAGCGGCGCTCGAAGTCGGCGAAGTCGCTGGGGGGCGCCATGATCTTCATCAGCTGATAGAGCGGGCTGTTGTCGATGGGCTTCGGGACTTCTACCGGCGTCGAGTCTGTTTTGATCCCCATGATGGCCTTTTTGACGACCTTGTCGGGCGCGAACAGCTCGATGCTGTTGTTGTAGCTCTTGCTCATCTTCTGACCGTCGACGCCGGGCACCACCGCGGTCTGGTCGAGAATGCGCGCTTCGGGCAGCTTGAGGACTCCGGGGCTGCCTCCGCGCGACGCTAGCGGATCTTCCGGCCGATAGCCGGGAACGTACGCGAGATTGAACTTGGTGGCCCAATCGCGGGCGTACTCGACGTGCTGGCGTTGATCTTGACCGACCGGGACGACGTCGCTGTCGTAGATCAAAATATCGGCAGCCATCAGGATGGGATAGGCGAACAGGCCGAACTCGGGGCGTTGACCACGCGCGACCTTGTCTTTGTAGCTGTGCGCATTCTTCAAATCGCTGAGCGGCACGATACTGCCGAGCATCCAGAACAGCTCGGTGTGCTCCTTCACGTCCGATTGCCGAAACAGGATGGCGCGGTCCGGATCGAGTCCGAGCGCCAAATAGGCGATGGCCACGTCCAGAGTCAGCTGGCGCAACCTGTTGCCGTCGCGAACACTGGTCAGCGCATGGAGGTTGGCGATGAAGTACAGCGCTTCGCCCTGCTCCTGCAGTTCGATGAACTGCCGAATCGCGCCGTAGTAGTTGCCCAGGTGCAGGGCGCCGGTGGACTGAATGCCGGACAGAATTCGCATCGGCTTCGAGTTAGGCCACGCTGGGACCTGCCGCAAGCTCTGCCTGGTTGGGTGTAGCCCTAGCGCACCACCACGCGCGGCGGCTGAAGCGTGAAGTCGGCGTGAACCCGGCTCTGTTGCCCTGGAAACAGCTGGATGGGCGTAGACACCGGGCTATCCCAAGTCGCGTTCCTGAACGTCACCTGATAGCGCCCCGGCGGCAAGCTGAGCCCCGAGACGGGCGTGGTGTATTCTTGACCGGCCAAGGTGACGCGCGTCCCTGGCAGGGCGGTCAGCGACACCACCGCTCTGGGCGCTGCCGAGGCAGCCCGCGGCGCACCGGCGGCGACCGAGGGGCGGGGTGCGGCGGGTCGCGCGGGCGCCGACGTGGCGGGCGGCGGCTTGCTCGGGGGGCCGCTAGGCTGGGCGCTCACGAACGGCGCAGCGCTGCGAGCGCCAGGCGGCGCCAGAGTCCGGGCGTCGATGTACCCAGCGGTGACCGGGACTGCCGTCGAGCCGCGGCTCAGCAGGGTCGAGAAGGCCAGCGCCGAACCGAGCAGTGCGATCGCAGCGAAGACCCAGCGCCGAGCAGAGCTCGCCGGTGCTGGTCGCTCCGCGACGTTGTCGTCCTCGGCAGGCGGGGGCGGCGGGCGCGAGCTCGGTAGGCGGCGCGTCGACGGGCTCGCGGGTGCGGACTCCGTCGCACGCAGCGGCTCGCTTTGAACCTTGCGGGTCAGCTGTTCGAAGCCGCGGCTGGCCGCGAAGGTCTGCGTGCCCAGCGGGGTGGATTGGGAAGCGTGAGGCGTTTTCGGGGTTGCTCCAGCCGCAGACAGACCGGTCAACCCCTCGCCCACCAGCCAGGGGCTCGAGGCGCGAGCTCGCCTGCGCTGGGTGCGCACACGCTGGCCGAGGCGTCGCGCGACGTCGCCCGCATCGACCGAGCGCAAGAAATCCCGGAGCGGTCGGCCGAGAGCCTCGGCGCTGGCGGGGCGCAACGACTCGTCGAGCTGCATGGCGCTCGAGATGCTGGGCGCCAGCGGTCTCAGCGCCTGCGCATCGGCGTCCAGCGGGGGTTGCGGCTGGTAGAGCGCCTCGCGGCTGGCCTTCGCCGTCGCACGCCGAAAGGGAGGGCGACCCGTCAAAGCTTCGTACAACAGCACGCCGACGGCGAACACGTCCGTCGCCGGCGACAGCGCGCGGCCCGCAATCTGTTCGGGCGGCATGTGGCCGGGAGAGCCGAACACCTCGGCACGAGCATCGTGGTCGCCATCCGCTACCGGCGCCGCGATGCCAAAGTCGATCAGCTTGATGGCCCCCTCTTCGTCGATCAACACATTGCGCGGCGTGACATCCCGATGAATCACATGTGCGCGCCGGTGCGCATAGTCGAGCGCGCGGCATACCTCGACACCCAGGTAGGCGCCCTCTTCTACGTCGAGCGGACCCGTCGCTGACAAGAGCTCGGAAAGCGTAGCGCCGTCGCAATGCTCCATGGCGATGTAGTACACACCTTGCTCGACACCCAGCTCGTACACCGGCACGATGTTCGGGTGACTGAGCTCGACAGCGGTCTTGGCTTCTTTGACGAACCGTTCGACGAACCCCGGATCGGAGGCGAGCTCGGGTCGGATTTGCTTGACCACCAGCCGCTTTTCGAATCCCCCTGCGCCCCGCAATTTGGCTAAATAGACGCGCGCCATGCCTCCGGCAGCGAGCTCCCGCTCTAACATGTACTTACCGAAGATCTGAGGAAACATGCGGCGGCTCTATGCTAGCGCCTTCGGCATCAGCCTGCCGCTGATTGCCTGCGGCCCCGACCCGGTTCCGGGACCGGAGATCGCAATTGTCGCGCATCAACTCGACAACTGTCGACTGCCCGATGAGAAAGCTGCGCTGGAGCTCACTGCCCTCGGCGACTTCGACGCGTCTGCAAGAACGCAGAGCCTGGTCAGCAGCGACGATCGCGACACACCTTTGGCCTTTCCAGTCGAAACCCAGGCGGTCGCCGCCCACGCCAGTTTCGAACGAAGCTCCGACCGCTTCTTTGGCGTCGCCGACTACGACGGCAGCAGCGGCATGCGCCTATTGCTGTGGCCCACCGGGCACGCCTGCAGGCTCGATATCGGCGGCGACCTCGCCGGTGACTATCCGGCAGCGGGAGCCGGTCAGGGCATCGGTTATTCGAAACAGCGATCGCTACTGATGCTGGCTGGCTCGAACGCGGCCCAAAGCCCAGCCGTCTCGGGCGCGCTGGTCTTCGACGCGAGTACGGGCGACACCGACATCGTCCCCCCGGGCAGCGCACAGCTGCGCCAGCCTCGGGCATTCGCGAGCGTCAGCGAGTTCGGTCCGGGTTTCCTGGTGGCCGGTGGCGAAGACCCAACCGTGACGTTTCCGTCGGGACGGCGGCGCTTGCATCGAACCGCCGAAGTCTACGTCAGCTCGGAGGGCAGCTTCGACGAGAGCCTCGGCGTCGAGCTCTTGCTGCCGCGCACACGACACGCGGCGCTATCGTTGTCGATCGACGAAACCCTGCTGATCGGCGGGCGCACGACGTCGGAGGCAGGCGAGGAGCAGGCCATCCCTCACCTGGAGTTGGTCACCGCGGGCGAAGAGCTGGGGCGCCACGTCGGGCTGTTGGCTCGGCCGCGGATCTCGCCCAAAGCCCTGTTGCTCAGCGACGGCTCGATTTTCGTCGCAGGAGGTCACGACTCCGAGGGGCGGCCGGTGCCGGGAGCGGAGTGGATCGAGGGCAACCCGAGCCAAGGGTTTTCGGTGGTCACCGAGCCCGAGCTGTTCGTCGGGCGAACGGGTCAGGACTTCGTGGCGATGCCCGGGGGCGCGGTGCTCGCGGTCGGCGGCTGCGAGGAGCGGTCCGGGACGGATGCCGAGTGCGAGATGTGCCCCGTGGGGTTCTGCCGTCCACGGGACGGGTGGGACGGCTTCTGGATCAGCGGCGATCGCGACGTGGTGCAGTTCCCGTTGGACCTGGCAGTCCCGCGACCCCGCTTGATCGCGGCACCCGACGGCGCGCCTTATCTGATCGCCGACGCCGCACCGGGCGACGAGGTCCAGCAACTCTGGCGCTTCGACCCCTGGGCGCAGCGTTTCGTACCAGCAGCACGTCTAGCGAACGCGCCGCACCCCGAGCTCCCGCTGTCCATGCTCGACCCCGGAGCCGCAGCCTGGGTCGCCGAACGCGACGGCGAGGCCGTGCTCATGGGGCGTCGCTTTTCAGTACGTCACGAGCTCGCTCGAGATCTGGGATTGATCACGCTGGTCAGCTCCACCAGCGCACTTTGGCCGCTGCACCTGGCGCCCGGACAAGGCAGTCCCAC
>CBFGRJ010000426.1:0-6355 GCA_965651135.1 uncultured Myxococcales bacterium | reverse complement strand
CAAAGCCAATTCTTCGCCCTCGGGGCACACGCCGTGACACAGATGGACGATTCCGATCGGTGGGTACTGAGCTCCCTTGTGAGGATTGGTCCTGAATTCGGTCACCATGTCTCTATCTATGCCGAGGGCCAGCGCGACATCGACACGCACCTTGCACGCCTGATGAGCGGTGATGTGCTGACGCGAGAACCCTGGCTCGAGTGGTACGATCGACCCGGATTGAGCTCTGGAGCCGAGCTCATGCTGCGTTTCGCGCCGGCGCTTTCCGGCGCGGCAGGTGCTGATGTGGACGTCGATGCAGAGACGCTGCTCGGTGTGCGAGGCTCATTGGCGTATCGACACCCGTGTGGCTGCTTGGCCACCGTCGCCTGGGCCGGACACCGCATAGGACGGCGCGGCGTCGATGCCTGGCTGACGGTCGATCTCATCCCCTGAGCCTGCCGGATGGCCGCCCTTTGTGCTCCGGAGTATCGCAGATGCCTCCTGCTTCGAGTACGCTAAATGGCGTGCCACAGGGTGACAAAGCCGACACGGGTGCAGAGCAGCATTCGCCTGCGCCCGCTTCCCGTCCCGTGTCGGGATCGGTGGTGGTCGTTGCGGACGACGATCGCATCACCCGGGATATGCTCAGTCAGATCCTGAAGAACCACGGTTTCGTGGTGGACGCCGTGTCCGACGGTCAACTGGCGCTCGAACGGGTCGCCAAGGGTGGCGTCGACTTGGTGCTTTTGGACGTGCTCATGCCACGTCTGAGTGGCCTGGAGGCCTGTCGACTGCTGAAAGGCATGACCAGTGACAGTTTTCTCCCCGTCGTGCTGGTGACCGTCAAGACCGATAGCGCTAGCCGCGTCGAAGGGCTGCGCATTGGCGCCGACGACTACGTCTGCAAGCCATTCGAAGAAAACGAATTGATTGCAAGGGTCGAAGCCATGTTGCGCATCAAGAAGCTGCACGATCACGTGGCTCAGGCCAAGGCCAAGCTCGAGCAGCTCAGCGTTCATGACGAACTGACCGGCCTGTACAATTATCGCTACCTGCACACGCGCTTGAGCGAGGAGTTCAAGCGCGCCGAGCGCTATCACGATCCCCTGGCTGCAAGTGTGATCGATATTGATCGATTGCAGGCTTTCAACGAAGATGGCGGGCGTGCCGCGGGGGATCGCGTGATCCAAACGGTTGCGGATGCTATCCGCCGCTCGGTGCGAGAGGTCGACGTGGTCGCCCGTTTCGGAGGGGACGAGTTCTTGGTGGTTTTGCCCAGCACGCATTTCGCCGGTTCGGTGACCGTCGCAGAGAGAATCTGGCAAGACGTGGCGCAGAGCCCGGCGCTCGCTCGGTCGGGGGCTGCTCCGACCGTTTCGGTGGGCGTGGCTCTCTACCCTTCACGTGATGTCCGGACCAAAGACGCCTTGCTGCGAGCGGCGGATGCTGCATTGCATCAAGCCAAACGCGATGGGGGCAATCGCATCTGCGTGTTTCAGCAACAAGGCTATCTGTACACGCCAGCCATGGGCACACCGCCTCCACGCAACGCTGTATCGCGTGGAGCCGGCGAACCGAGCCGCACCCGCTCCAGTGTGCCACCCTCCGATCAGCGCGGCGGGCCGGGACCTGAACGGCGTATCTCGAGTGGCGCGGAGCGCCCGACGCGCAGGAGTAACCGATGACACTTTCGGCGCGCCGCCACTCGGGTGAAATGGCCGCCGCCAGGATCACGGAGGCGCCGCCCCGTGTGCTGGTGGTGGACGACGAGCCCGAGCTGCGCCGAAGCTTGGCCCGGCTGCTGTTGAGCCGTGGAATGGGGGTTTTGACGGCTCGTGGCGGCTTGGCGGCCATCGATATCCTCAAGAAAGAGCCAATCGACGTCGCCTTGATCGACCTCATGATGCCCAACATCAATGGCCTTGAGCTGATGGAGCGCACTCGCGAAGAGCAGCTCGAGGTCGAGGTCATCATCATGACCGCCTTCGGTGACGTCGAGACGGCCGTCAAGGCGGTGCGCGCCGGCGCCTACCACTTTCTCACCAAGCCCTTTCGTTCCAACGACGAAGTCGTGTTGACGGTGACCAAAGCCGCCGAACGCCGGCGCTTGGTCGATCGCGCCATGCTGCTCGAACGGCGCCTCGAGCAAATGGAGAAGTTCGGGGAGCTGATCGGCAACTCCGCAAAAATGCAGGACGTCTATCGTTTGGCGCTGGGCGTTGCACCGACCTCGTCTACCGTCCTGATTTTGGGGGAAAGTGGTACGGGTAAAGAATTGACGGCGCGGGCGATTCATCAGCATTCGTCGCGTGCCGACGGCCCCTTCGTTGCCGTCAATTGCTCGGCGATACCGGTCGACCTGGTCGAAAGCGAGCTCTTTGGCCACGTTCGCGGGGCGTTCACCGGAGCTACGGCTACCAGAGCAGGGCTGTTCGAAACCGCCCATCGCGGCACCATTTTCTTGGACGAGGTAGGCGATCTGCCTCCGCTGGCGCAAGTCAAGCTGCTCAGGGCGCTGCAGGAGGGTGAGATCAAACGCGTGGGTTCCAACGAGACACAGACCGTGGATGTGCGCGTGATCGCCGCGACCAACGTCGATCTTCGAGAGCGCATCGCGGAGGGGCGGTTCCGGGAAGATTTGTACTATCGGCTCAACGTCATCGCTATCGTGCTGCCGGCTCTACGCCATCGCAAAGAAGATATCCCGCTGCTCGCCTATCATTTCTTGAAGAAGTACGCAGCGCGCATTGGCAGCGACGTCCAGAAGATTTCGCACGAAGCCATGCATCTGTTGCAGAGCCACACCTGGCCGGGCAACGTGCGCGAGCTGGAGAACGCCATCGAGCATGCAGTGGTCTTCTGCCGAGATCGCAACTTGATGCCCGGCGATCTACCGCTGGGCAAGGCGGCGCAGCTCGGCGGCGCCCAACCGGTACGGGGCGACGTTGCCGTGCTGGGTGCCGGGCTGGTCGACCTACCCTACCGCGAAGCGAAGGAACGAGCCCTGGCGGCGTTCGAGGAATCGTACTTCAACAGCCTGCTCGAACGGACCGGGGGTAATATCTCGGAAGCGGCGCGCCAGGCTGGGCTCGACCGATCCAATTTCAGGCGGGCAGCCAAGCGCGCGGGCATCGGTATGCGGCAAGAATAGACCCGCATTTTTGCGAGCATTTCACGAAATCCGGTACTAGGCTCCGGCGCGATGCGACCAGCGGCCTTGATCTCGGTAGTCTTCGCTGCGCTCATCGGTGCATCGCCAGCGCGAGCGGAGGCGCAATCCTCCACGCCGGAGGTTTTGGGTGCCGACACGGACCTCAGGGTGTCCCACTCGCGAGCACGGACCTTGAGCCTCGCGGAATGCTTGCGGATGGCGGAGCAGAACTACCCGAAAGTGCACGAGGCGCGCGCCAAGCTGAGCAAAAAGCAGGCTGAGCTCTTCGAGGCTTACACCGCGCCTTTCAGCAAGTTCAACATGACTGCCGGCGTGGGCGTAGCCCCCACGGTGCGCGGTACACCGGTATATAGTCCCAATTCCGACGTGGCGCTGACCAGCAGCATGGCGTTGGCCTGGCAGCTGGGCATCGAAGGAGTGGTGCCGCTTTGGACGTTCGGCAAAATCACGAACCTATGGGAAGCGGCCAGCGCGAATGTCGCGGTCGGAGAGCACGAGATCAAAAAGGCCAAGAACGAAGTCGCGCTGTCGGTGCGCCAAGCGTACTACGGCGTACAGTTGGCTCGGGATTCGCTTGCGCTGATCGCGGACGCCACGCGGCGTATCGACAAGTATCTGGCGCGCCTGGAGGAGAGCGTGCGGCGAGGCGAGGGGGACGATATCGAGCTCTTGAAGGTCAAAATGTACCGCGAGGAGCTGACGGCGCGCGAAAGCGAAGTGTTGAGCCGCCAGCGCGTCGCGCTAGCCGGGCTCCGGTTCCTCACCGGCGCCAAGTATGCGGTCGACGTTCGCGACGAACCGCTCAGGCGAGCTCGTCACAGGCTTGCTCCGCTGGCTCATTATCTGGCCGCCGCTCGCTTGTTTCGTCCTGAAGTAAACATGGCTCGCGCCGTTGTGCTGGCGCGGAGCGCGCAGCTCGACTTGGCCAAGTCACAGCTGTGTCCCGACCTGGGTTTGGCGCTTTCGTACCGCTGGGTCAGAGCGCAAGAAGTGACCGATCAGCGCAACCCCTTCGCGCGCGATTCGGCCAACTACGCCGCCTACGGGTTCGGCCTGGCCATGCGGTGGGAGCTCGACTTCTTGCCCCAGACGGCGCGCGTGGCGAAGGCTCGGGCAGAGCTCGAAGAAATGCGGGCCACCGAGCGCTACGCCCTGGGCGGAGTGGCCGTGGAGGTGGAGACGGCGTTTGCCGAAGCTCTGGACGCCGAGCGCCGGCTCGATGCTTATGCGCGCGCCGCGAGCTACGCGAAGCAATGGTTGATCAAGGTTCAGCAGGGCATCGATGTCGGAGTGCTCGATGACGAAGAGATCGTCGATCCGGCCAAAGAGTGGGCCCTCAAGCGCTTCTCTCAAATGAGCGCCACGTTCGACTACAACATCGCCGTGGCAAAGCTGGCGCAGGCCACCGGCTGGGATGCGGTCACCCGGGGCGAATGAGGCGCGGCTCTAAAGGTTAGACGCTCTTTCGCTCGTAGTCGTCGAGCAACTTTTCGATGCTCTGTAGGCCGTTGGTGATCGAGTCGTTGACCATCGTGATGATGGTCGGCAGCGACCCTTTGAGGGCATCGTAGTAGCGCTGGCGCTCGGTGGAGTGGATGATGGCCGGCGGGTAGCCCGCCCGCAGCAAGAGCAAATTCATCAGCAGCCTGGCTACCTTGCCGCTGTCCGTAGGAAACGGAAACACGCGCAACAGGTCGTAATGAACACGCGCTGCAATGCGGACGGGATTCTTGAGCTTCTTGGGCTCGGGGCCATTCAGCCAGTCGATGGCTTGACGCACCTTGTACGCGATCTTGTCGGGTGCCGCGTACTCGTGGAAGTACAAGCGATGTTGAGGGATGTCCTTGCGATACTTGACGCTCTTGAGGTCACCCTCTTCTGGATGCATCAGGAGGTAGATGCGCTTGATGACATCCACGTTGATGGGGACCCGCTTTTTTTCCGCCAGATCGCGAATCCAGTCGATGGCGGCCTTGTGCCGGCGGATCTCTTCGCATACGGGCTGCAGGCTCGAGTCGGGGACCACCGTGATGTTGGGATCGATCGCGGTTTTGAGCTCTTGATAGGTGTAGACCACACCCTCCAAGGCGCTGTCGTGGTAGATCCACGACATATCGAAGTTCTCTTGGTATTCGCGTCGAAAGTGCTCCGACGTCTTCGACATGCGCTCCAGGATCAAGGCGTACCGCTCTTCGACTCCTTCGGGCGGCGGGGGAGGTGGAGGTGCCGGGGGGCGCTCTTCTTCGACGGGCAGCGGCGCTGGTGCCGGCGGGGTGGCAGCCGGTTTGATCTCGGGAAGCCTGAGGTTGGCGAACTTGCTTTCCGGCAAACCAGCCACGCGCCGCGAAGTTCCTGATTGATTGGGGATGGAGTCGGGGTTGTAGACCCTTGCGGTTGCCCCACGACCGAGCCCACCGATCCGGTTGGCGCGCTTGGTGGCTCGAGCCACCTTCCCCTCGAGAGCTCGGCGCGCTGCTTCTTTTTGGGCCCTGAGCTTGGCGCGCTCGGCTTCTTTGGCCTTGTTGTAGGCTTCGCGCTCGGCGTCCCTTTGGCGCTTTTCTTCTTCTTTGCGCCGGAGCATTTCTTGGCGCATGCGCTCGCGCTCGGCGAGCTTGCGCGCTTTCTCGGCTTCTTTTTCCGCCTTGCGTCGAGCCGCCTCTTCTTCCCGGGCTTTCTTTGCCGCTAGGCGCTGCGCCTCTCGTTCTTTTTGGGCGCGCTGTCGTTCAGCTTCTTTCTGCTTGCGCAGCCGCTCCTTTTCCCGCTCTCGCTGGGCCTGCTCTCGCTGCCGTTCTTTCTCGCGCTTGGCCTTTTCGCGTTCTTTTTCGCGGAGAGCTTTCTCACGCTCCTTTTCGCGGAGCGCCTTCTCGCGCTCTTTTTCGCGCTTGGCCTTTTCGCGTTCTTTTTCGCGGAGAGCTTTCTCGCGCTCCTTTTCGCGGAGCGCCTTCTCGCGCTCTTTTTCGCGCCTGGCCTTTTCGCGTTCTTTTTCGCGGAGCGCTCGTTCGCGGGCAGCTTTGTCCGGCTTGGCTGCGGATTTGCTGGGTTTGGCGGCGCCGCGGGCCGGCTTACGCGCCGGGGCTTTGCTGCGGGGCGACGCCTTGCGGGGCGCTGACGGGGCGCGCTTGGCCCCCGCCTTGGTCGTAGCTCGCGAAGGTTTCGCGGACCCCGCTTTGGCCGTGCGAGCTGCGGGCTTCTGTTTTGCGG
>CBFGRJ010000425.1:0-6365 GCA_965651135.1 uncultured Myxococcales bacterium | reverse complement strand
AACTACGAGCTGCAAGCACGCAAGGTGGCAAGATAATTTCGATCACTGCCCTAAGACAGTAGATCGAAGGAATCCCACTCCTTGCGCACGCCGCCCGCAACTCCGAGCGCCTGAGCGACCAAGAACTCGGCCACCCGACCCCTGAGCGTGTGACCAGAATGACGGAGTGGGGTCGGCGCGTAGACTGAGACACACCTGCGCAGGTTTGGTTGCATGGGCATCCAGATTTCATTGGGTGGCAGACTGGCGGAGGGCGATTTCGATTATCGTTGGGGAGGACACGTGAAGGTTTTGGGTTGGTCACCGGTGGTTGTTGGGCTGCTTGCGGTCGTGGCTCTGGGGTGTTCGTCCGATGGTGGTGGCGGTGGTAAGTCCGAAGATTGGATGAGCGGTAGCGGAGGTAGCGGAGGTAGCGGAGGTAGCGAAGGTAGCGAAGGTAGCGGATCTGGGAGCACCGGTTCTGGGGGTGGTGCAGGGGCTATGTCGAGCACCGGCGCGGGTGCTTCAGGTGCGATCGATTTGCCGGCGCCCAGTTGTGAGGCTGAGGGTGGGGGCTCGGAGGTGGCGGAGCCCGAGTTGGTGGCGACGCTGTTCGATCGCTGGCATGAGGCGTGGTTGGGTTCGCCGGCTGTTGCGGATCTCGACGGCGATGGTGAACAGGAAATTGTCGTGGCGCGGGGCAACTTGGTGTTGGGGTGGCACTTGGACGGCGAGCAGGTGTTTCGAGCCGAGGTGGCGGGAGGGCGTATCTGGGCTTCTCCTATCGTGGCCGATTTGGTGCCGGGCTCTCCAGGTCTAGAGGTGGCGGTGGCAGCTCGCGGTGAGGTTTATGTGTGGGACAGTCACGCCGCGTTGATGCCGGGCTTTCCTACGGAGTGGCAAGACGAGCTGAGGACGATCGCTGCCGGCGATATCGACGGCGACGGTGAGTGGGAGCTGGTGGCGGCCACCACCAACAAGCTTTCGGCCAACGACAGGCTCGACATTTTGGTGGCGTATGAAATGGACGGCAGCGTCGCCGAGGGCTTTCCTCCGAATACTGGCAATTTTTCGGGGTGCGACGACGCTTGTTACACCCAAGGGGTATTCGATCAGAATCTAGCGCTCGGGGACCTGGACGGTGATGAGAGCCTCGATATTTTGGCTCCTCAAGACAACGCTTACATCAGTTTGCATCGCGGCGATGGAACGGCGTTCGACTCGCACGAGATGTTCGAGCACCCGACCAAGGTCAATGGTGTCCGTTTTCTTCACGATTTGGCGGAGGCTCAGCAAGGTTGGGCCGAGGACGAAGAGACGGCTCTTCAGGCGCATTTTACCAATACGGCGCCCGCCATCGTCGATTTGGACCAGGACGGCAATATGGACATCGTGATGCTGGGTTCGGTGCAAAACGCCGCCCAGACCGATCGCTTCAAAGGCGTTGCGCTTTGGGCGATTCGCCCGGACGGCACTCGCCTGGAGGCATGGACCGAGCCGCTGCACTTTCCTGACTACTTGGCGGGGCTCTGGGATTTCGAGGGCACCAATGTGGTGGGGGCCACCAACCAGGTGGCGATTGCCGATCTCGATCCGGAGCATGCGGGGGTCGAGCTCGTGTTTGCCGGTTTCGACGGGAAGCTGCACGCGGTGAGCGCAGCGCGCAAAGAGCTCTGGTCGTACACGTATACGAGTGACGAGCGTGTGCTGACCGGTGGGGTCGTGATTGCCGATCTCTCCAAGGATGGCGTGCCCGAGCTGGTGTTCAACAGCTACTCGCCTGACGAAGGCAAGAGTCACCTGTTCATTATCGATGCGGGCGGCAACGAGCTTCACAAGCTCGGCTTGCCAGGGCGCGGGGCGATGCCCGTGCCGACCATCGCCGATGTGGATCGAGATGGAACGCTCGAAATCGTGGTCAGTCTGAAGGACGGCGAGGACCGGGTGCAGCAGGTGTTGGTGTACACGGTGCCGGGATCCGGCAGTGCGTGTTTGCCGTGGCCCACGGGGCGTGGAAATTGGGCGCGGAATGGTTGGGTGCCGGGCTGAGCCGGGCCGAGGTCGGGCATTCTCCGCCCCGAAATCTTGACGCCTTGGGGGCGCGGCCGCATGACGGAACGACCATGAAAGCGACAATCTCAGTGGCGTTACCAGTCCTTTTGGCAGCACTCACCTCGCTGGGGTGTGAGAAGTCGGCTTCTGACGCGAAGGAGCCGACTCGTTCGGTCGACGCTCTGGCCAGCGATGCGCACAAGAGCAGCGATGCGCACAAGAGCAATAGCGATGCTGAACAGGGTTCTTCTGCCAAGCAGGCGGCTCAGGCCGAGCCGAAGCAAGAGGCTCAGCTCGCGCGTGCCGAGATCGGCAAGGCGGCGCCCGATTTCAGTCTGCAAGACTTGGAGGGCAAGCAGGTGCGCCTCGCCGACTTCAAGGGCAAGACGGTGGTTCTCGAATGGTTCAATCCCGGCTGCCCGTTCGTCAAGCTCTCGCACACCGAGGGGTCTTTGAAAGGGCTGGCCAAGGAGCGCAGCAAGGCGGGCGTGGTTTGGCTCGCGATCAATTCGGGCGCCGAAGGCCGCCAGGGAGCCAGCGTCGAGGAGAACAAGCAAGGCGCGCAGGCATTCGGTATCGACTATCCCATCCTGCTCGATCGCGAGGGGACAGTGGGCAAGGCCTACGGCGCCACCAATACGCCGCACATGTTCGTCATCGACCCAGAGGGTCGCTTGGTCTACGGCGGCGCCATCGACAATTCCCCGGACGGTGAAGGCAAGTCACCGACCGATGGAAAGCTGGTGAATTATGTGGCGCAGGCGCTGGATGAATTGGCAGCGGGCAAACCCGTGAGCGTCCCGGAAACCAAGGCGTACGGCTGCAGCGTCAAGTACAAGAGCTGAGCTCGCCCTAAAAAAAAGCATCAGGGGGCGTATCCTGGCCTCGAGCTCGCCCGTTGTTCTGCCATGTCGTCCAACGCCATCGATCCCGAGCCCCTTGACGCGCTTTCCTTGGACGCTCGGCGCTCTTGGCACGCTTTCCTCTTGGTTTACGAGCCCCTGCGGCCCGAGCTGTATCGCTACTGCCGCTATTTGACGCGCAGCCCCTGGGACGCGGAAGATCTGGCGCAGGATGCGTTGGCAAGGGCGTTTTCGACGCTGAGCCGCATGGAACACGCGCCGCCGAATCCCCGCGCTTGGCTGTTTCGTGTGGCATCGAATCTTTGGATCGATCGTGTGCGGCGCGAGCGCGGTGCGCTGGCCGGTGAGCAGGTTCCGGAGCCTAGCGCTCCGAGCCCCGACCCGCAGGCCACGCGTGAAGCGGCCAGTACATTGGTGGCGCGCCTGGCGCCACAAGAGCGCGCTGCCGTCGTGCTCAAAGATGTCTTCGAGCTCAGCTTGGAGGAGATCGCCGAAGCGCTGTCGACCACCGTGGGCGCCGTAAAGGCGGCGCTGCATCGCGGACGCGACAAGCTCGAGGAGCCGGAGCCCGACCTGCGCCGCCGCGCGGTTCCGGAGGTGGTCAACGCCTTTTGTGCAGCCTTCAATGCGCAAGACATTGCGCGCATGACGGAGCTGTTGCTCGATCATGCGGCCATCGAGGTCGTCAGCGCCACGGTAGAGGCGCCGAAGGACGGCAAGGTGTTGCGAGCGTTGGTGTTTGGTGTGAAGCGCATGGCGCGCGCCGCGGAGTTGGGCGGTATGGAAGCGCGCTTCGTCGCTGGAGTTCAGCCGACGCCGCCACGGCTCGAGCTGGCATTTTGCAGGGGAGAGCCGCTACTGCTGTCGTGGTACTCACACGCAGACGGCGAGGCCGTGCGCGCGATCACTCGCCTCGAAGTCAGCGATGGACGCATCAGCCGGCTGCGCAACTACTTCTTCACTCCCGATTTCATCGAAGAGGTTTGTCGCGAGCTCGGCGTACCCTTTCGAAGCAACGGCTACCGCTGGTGGTTGCCCCAGCGCTGATTCCCACTAGCCACCTGCCCACCACTTTCGAGATCCGAGGATTCCCCCATGTCATTCAGGCTCTATTACCATCCGCTAGCATCGTATTGTTGGAAGGTGCTGATCGCTCTGTACGAGGCGGAGGTTTTTTTCGACAAGCACCTGGTCGACCTCGGTGACCCTCGAGAGCGCGCCGAGTTTTTGAAGATCGCGCCCCTCGGCAAGTTTCCCGTGCTCGTCGACACTGCGCGTGATCGCCCGGTGTTCGAGTCGAGTATCGTGATCGAATACCTGGCACAGAGTGTACCGAGCGCTGCTCGGCTGCTGCCGAGCCCCCCAGAACGCGCACTCGACGTGCGAGCGCGCGACCGATTTTTCGATCTTTATGTGATGGAGCCCATGGCAAAAATCGTCGAAGACCGCTTGAGATCCGAGCCCGAGCGCGATCCACGCGGGGTGGCCAATGCCCATGCGCGCCTCGAGACGGCCTACGCCATCGCCGAACAATTCTTGCGCGATTCGGGGTGGGCTGTCGGAAACGATTTTACCTTGGCAGACTGTGCGGCCGCCCCAGCGCTATTTTACGCCAACAAGGTGCATCCGCTAACCCCAGCTTCGCCTCGAACGCGCACCTACTGCGAACGCCTCGCCAAGCGACCGAGCTTTGCCCGGGTGCTCGCCGAAGCGGAACCGTTCATGGGAATGTTTCCCGGATAAACAGAGTTCGCGAAATTTTACCCGACCTTCCGAAGCTCACGACCTCCGACGCCAAGCTCGGACTCACAAGCCTCACATCGAACGATTGACGGCCGAGGTCCGTAGGTGTAAACGGACCGACAAATTGGGAGCACGACTCGCCGTCGGGGTGCCGTAGTCTGTCTCGAGTCTCGAGAAGTTCTCGAGAGTCTGGAGAGTCTCGAGCCGTCCGGTCGGTGTTCGTGATTCGAACAACATTGGGAGCACATCATGAACATTCGTGTACGAATCGGTTGGAGCAGGCTGCACTCCGGCCTCGGCCTTCTGTGCCTAACGCTACCGCTGAGCTGCGGTTCGGAGGACGTGAACGAAAACGCACCGCCCACCTGGACCATTTCTTCGCCCGCATTTGCTGCGGATGCGGAAATACCGCTGGAGTATACGTGTAGCGGGCGTGAGTTCGCGCTGGGAGTGAATCCTCCGCTGGCCTGGACTCAAGGCCCTGCCGGCACCATGAGCTACGCCGTGGTGGTCAAGCACCGCAAGATCGCCGAGGGTGATCCAAACAGCCCTGACTACTTCAAGGGCTTCATGTGGGTCGTCTGGGACATTCCCGCCAACGTGCACAGCATTCCCGCCGACATTGGTCGCGACGCCTCGCCTCCCGCCATTCCAGGCGCGCAGCAGTGGGCGATCCGGAACCAATTCGGCTATTTCGCGCCCTGCCCCAACGCCGATCCCGCCGCAGATCCATCCACTTTCGTCACGGACGGCTACAGCTTCACCGTCTATGCCCTGCCAACAGCGAACGTCACGCTGCCTATGAAGGAAGAAGGCATCGACAACTACACGCTGACGCTCACCAAGACTCTCGACCAGGTGAACATCGGCAAGGCTCAACTCAACGCCGTGTCCAGCGCCGTATCGGGAGCCGCGCCCACACCCGTCGACCCGACGACGCTCGTGTATCCCGCGGGCACGGTTCCGTGACACCGTGTCGTTCCACCCGCCCTCTGCGACCAGTCGGCGCTGGCGGTGAGCCACACGCGGTCAATGGCTTCTTGCGCCTCGCTCGCCATAGCTTGAACCACACAAAGAGCACCAGGTTGCAGGGCTATGATCAGCTCCCTCCGAACGTGGGCGGAGGTAATGGACATTGCAATCGCGGTTTCTACACCCCGGAACCACGCAGCGCTGGTCGCGGTCAATCGCTTCTAGGGCCTCGCTTGCGCTGCCCCGGCCAGCTCGCCACCTCCGGTTATTCGCGGTTATTCGCGGCGTTCCGCTCACCTAACCCATGGGGGCTGAGCACGGGTCGAGGCCGCTCGCTTTCACCCGCCCAGAGTCCACCGCTTCGCCGAGCAGCTGCAAGGTCCTGCGACCAGTCGGCGCTGGCGGTGAGCCGCACGCGGTCCATGGCTTCTTGGGCCTGGCTCGCCATAGCTCGAGCCACACAAAGAGCACCAGGTTGCGGGGCTATGATCAGCTCCCTTGGCGCGAGGGCGGAGGTGATGGACATTGCAATCGCGGTTTCTACACCCCGGAACCACGCAGCGCTGGTCGCGGTCAATCGCTTCTAGGGCCTCGCTTGCGCTGCCCCGGCCAGCTCGCCACCTCCGGTTATTCGTGGTTATTCGCGGCGTTCCGCTCACCTAACCCATGGGGGCTGAGCACGAGCTCGGGCCGCTCGGTTCCATCCGCCCAGAGTGCGCCGCTTCGCCGAGCAGCTGCAAGGTCCGACGCAAGCAG
>CBFGRJ010000424.1:0-6375 GCA_965651135.1 uncultured Myxococcales bacterium | reverse complement strand
AGTTTCGCTCGCCTCTGCGCGATTCGTCCAGAACGGGCCTCATGCACCGGATACGTCTGCGTCGCTGCCCAGTGCGGTGCGGAAGTCACGAAGCACGAATTCGCGGACCCGCCATCGACTCGCAGGGACGCGTCTTGGGCATTGCCCCGAGCTCACGTTCTGAAGAACCCACCGGTCTACCCATCGGCGCCGAATGCACCCCGGGTTCCGAACCCGATCCCTGCCGCGGCATCTGCCTCGACGGCCGCTGCATCGAGTTTTGCACCTTGGGAGCGGATCCGGCTTGTGGCGACGGCGCTGCTTGCGTGCTCGTGTTGGCGCGCGCCCGGATCGAGCGACGGCGATCAAGGGGCTTGCGCGGAGGTGTGAGAGGTGTCCCGCGACCACGAAGTTAGGTGCGAAAAATCTCGCAACACGGCGAGGGCGCGCACGCAACCCTTGCGCGCCGAGAAACGTGTTGCGTGCAGAAACCGCGTTCACTGACTTCGGCGTCGTTGCACCTATCCTTCGTGTGCATGGAGTGCTACAGTGCGTCCCCGTCGGGAGGGTTCGCATGATCGATCACCGTAAGGATGAGGACTCAGCACTGGTTGCATCCCCTAGTTCGAGAAACGCTCCCGTTTGGGTGAAGCGGCTGCCCGTCTGGCTGGCGTTACTGTCTGGCGTTGTGTTAGCTGGTTCCGCGTGCCGTGACGATGACGACGACGATGCCACTACCGGGCAGAGCACGGGAGGAAGCGCTGGCAATGGCGGCCAGGGCGGCTCTCTTACCTCGGGCACCAGCACGGGCGGTACGGGCACTGGTGGGACGACGCAAGGCACTGGCGGACAGGCCCAGGGTGGACAGGGTGGCAATGGGGCTAGTATGGGAGGCAGCGGACCGAGCACCGGTGGCAGCGCAGGAAGCGATTTGGGCGGCGCTGCCGGCGACACCAGTGACGGAGCTGCAGGGGCCGCCGGAGCGAGTCACGTGGATTGCAACGGCGTCGTGGGCGGGACGGCTACGCTCGACCACTGCGGTGTCTGCGACAGCGACCCTTCCAACGACTGCGTTCAAGATTGCGCCGGCACATGGGGTGGCTCAGCCAACTTGGACGATTGCGGTACATGTGACGATGATCCTTCGAACGATTGTATCGCCCATTGTTTCAACTCGGTGCGCGATCAAGACGAGTGGGGGGTCGACTGCGGAGGCAACGACTGCAGCCCTTGTACTCCTTGCAGCCCCACGTTCCCTCTAGAAAGCTCGTTTTCCTTGGATGTCGACGTGTCGATAGAGACCTACGCACGCCCCGCGTGCGAGAGCAGTGTGAGCAAGAGCTCCGTCACTAGGATCATCGAGTTCGGCTCCACGCACGAAGAGCTCTGGATCGACGGCAACTTGCTCACCGATTTCAGCTCATTCAACAGCCAAGTGGTGGGCTCAGAGCTGCGGCTTTTTTACCGTGAATCGGATCGATACTTTGGCCCATGCGAGCTCGTTGGCGAATGGTTCGACACGCCTGGCGGCCTCGATTGGTCGCTGGATATCACGCTAGATCTCGAGACAGGGCATATTAGGGCGCGCGAGTCCTGCTACGATATAGAAGGGCATTGCCTCAGCAATGGCACGTATCAAAACGGCACCGCGACCGGCACCGGCGCGAACGTTTGCCTCTAGCTCAGAACTGACAAGCTGGCCCGATCAGCGGCGAACCCCGACAGGCCACAAGGCCGAGCGCAGACTCGTGCGGCTCTCTTGAACCGAGAAGCGGCGTTGCGACATTGCCAGAGCTTTGGCATCAAGCGGTATGGCCAGTGCCCTTGCCCCCATCCCCTCAGTAGAGCCGTCTCAAACGGACCATCGCCCCCTGACCCTGGCACACGTCGTCACGGTCCCGCTCTCGCTGCGCTTTCTCTCTGGGCAAGTTCGATTCATGCACGAGCGCGGCTATCAAGTTCACGTGGTGTCTTCAGGAGGGCAGCTGCTCGACGATTTCGTGACGCAAGAACCCATCACCGCGCACGTCATGAACCTCACGCGCGCCATCAGCCCACTAGTGGACGCTCGCCAGCTACTCAAGCTCTACAAGCTTTTCCGCCGCCTGCGACCCGACATCGTACATGCCCACACGCCAAAGGGAAGCCTGCTCGGTATCATCGGCGCTTGGTTTGCCGACGTCCCGGTGCGCATCTACCAGGCTCGAGGGCTTCGCCTTTCTACGACACGAGGCCCACTACGCTGGCTCTTGACTCTCACCGAACGCGTCACCTGCGCACTGGCCACGGACGTGTTGTGTAATAGCCATAGCTTGAAAGCAGAATTCGTGGGGAAGCGCCTGAGCAAATCAGAAAAAACAAGCGTTCTTCTGCACGGGAGTGGCAATGGCATCGATCTCACGAACCGCTTCCATAAACGGGCGCTCCCGGCTGATGTACGCCTGACCGTCCGCAACCGTCACGAGATTCCCGGTAGCGCCCTAGTGGTAGGGTTCGTGGGTCGGATCGTTCGTGACAAAGGAATTATCGAGCTTCTGGCAGCCTGGCGTGGTCTGCGCGGCATGTTTCCCACCGCGCACTTGATGCTGGTCGGCCCCTACGACGACACGGACCCCATACCCCCCAGTGCTCGTGTCGACCTCGAGTCGGACCCCCGGGTTCATCGGATTCCTTTTACCGAAAACGTTGCCGAATACTACGCAGCCATGGATCTCTTCGTGCTGCCCAGCTACCGAGAGGGGTTTGCCAATGCCCTGCTCGAGGCCGGAGCCATGGAGCTTGCCTCCGTTACCACCACCGCTACGGGGTGCATCGATGCCATCGACGACGGCCGAACCGGCACTATCGTCCCGTTCCGCGACGCCACAGCGCTGAAAGGCGCGATCGAGCGCTACTTGCGTGCGCCCACCTTGCTGCGGGAGCACGGCGCCGCAGCGCGAGCGCATGTCGAACGGCACTATCGCCAACAGCCGCTCTGGTCAGCGCTCGAAAGCTTCTACCAACAAGCCAGGACGCGCCCACGTCAGGTCGGATGGAGGCTCGCGGTCAAGCAATGCTTCGACAAGATCGCCGCATCGTGGCTGCTTGTCGTGACAAGCCCATTGCTGGGAGCAACCGCCCTGGTAGTCGCTACAACCCTGGGGCGACCCGTACTCTTCACCCAACCCCGGCTTGGCCGCGGAGGCAAAGTCTTCCGCGTGTTCAAGTTCCGCACCATGACAGACAAGCGCGATGCAGCAGGCAAGCTGCTCCCGGACCAAGCCCGGCTGACCAAGGTGGGCCGTGCCCTGCGCAGCTTCAGCCTGGATGAGCTGCCGCAGCTGTTCAACGTCATTCGCGGCGAGATGAGCTTGGTTGGACCCCGTCCGTTGCTAGTCCAGTATCTGGAACGCTACTCCCCCGAGCAAGCTCGGCGCCATAGCGTACTGCCAGGGATTACGGGCTGGGCGGCCGTCCACGGGCGCAACGCCCTCACCTGGGAAAAGCGTTTCGATCTGGACGTCTGGTACGTCGATCATTGGAGCCTCCGACTCGACCTCGAGATCCTGCTACGCACGCTCATCCCGGTCCTCAAACGCCAAGGGATCTCCCAGCCGAACCATGCTACTCAGTCCGAGTTCATGGGATCGCCAGCCAACATGCGCGCATCGAATGACAGCATCTGAGTCCATGCCGCCCGATACGAGGAGTCCGATGCGCCTGGTGATCTGGGGCGCAGGTGGTCACGCCAAGGTTGTGGCAGACCTCGCTCGGGCCTGCGGATATCGATTAGTAGGTCACGTCGATCGCGATCCCGAACGTGTGGGTACAATCGCCGAACCAGGCGGAGCAATTGTCGTCTATGACGAGCAGACATTCCGAAAGTTGTTGGTCGAGCAGGACGAGGACGAGTTCGATGCGATTGCGATTGCCGTCGGCGCCAACGGCCCGCGCCTGGCGGCCGTTCAAGCACTCAACAATACCTCGCTGCTCCCTCCTCTGGTGCATCCCACAGCCATCTTGAGCCCATCTTGCAAACTTGGAGCAGGCACCGTGGTGATGCCCAAGGTTGTCGTCAACGCCTCCACCAGCGTCGGCCAGGCCTGCATTTTGAACACCGGGTGCATCGTCGAACACGATTGCTGCTTGGGCGATGGCGTGCACGTGTCGCCCAACGCTACGCTCGCAGGTGGCGTGTCAGTGGGTACCCTCAGCTGGATTGGCGCTGGAGCAACGGTCATTCAGCAGGTCACCATTGGAGATTCCGTCATCGTGGGAGCGGGCGCGGTAGTCATCGAAAACATTCCGAACGGCACGACAGTCGTCGGGTGTCCGGCCCGACCCATCCGGACCGCGTCAGTATGAGCCCGCGTCCCGTTGCAGCATTGCTGCAACCCGCTGTTCATCGGGCGCCCGGTCAACGTTTCGCCGTCTGATGCTGCTGACCTACCCGGCACAAATCTTTGGGAGCTGTTGAACCCTTTCAATTGCCCGCGCATCGAAACCTGCACTAGCTTGGCCGGGCGGGCGCGCGCCTCCCAGTACCGTAGGGGACTCGCAAGCGGTGAACCATCGTTACTCCACTGCTCATTCCGCATTTCCGCTAGGCAGGCAGAAGCCACTCGGGCACCGGGCCTATACGCACATTCGTATGATACCCTGCGATCAAACCTGCCCCGAGCAGCACTCTGCCCCGTGTCTGTCACGCAGGTCATCACTCCCTAACCGCAGCGAAAATACTCGCGTTGACACCGCAAACCCACATTTCTATACTGGCCGACAAGTCCCGCCAGAGGGCGTGGGAGGCGAAGTATGCTCTTAAAACTCGACCGCTGGATCATCTCGGGCACAACGTTGTTGTTTGTTAGCTTTGCTAGTGCGCAATCCACACCGTCTGGCGAAGCGCCGACGAGTGGTGATTTGGGACCCTCCGCTGAACTGTCCGCGCAGCGAGACGTAGCGCTAACGCCACAGCAGATGCTCAAAAACGCGAATGACCACGTCATGCGCATGGACCAGGGGTCACGGAGCGTGAGGGCTCAGCTCAGCCAAGCACGACAAGAACGGGACGTCGTGAAAGTCCTCTGCCTCAATGACAAGCTCAATCAGCTCAACGTGGCACTGGCTTCAGCGAGCGAGCGCAAGGCGGCGCTGGAGTCGATGGTCGCCGACAACAATACCGACCGAGCCAAACATGAATATACCATCATCACCGTTCTCCGAGAGCGAGCCGAAACGCTCTTGACGGAAGCGAATCAGTGCGTGGGAGAAGAGCTGGGCTACCTGGGCGAGACAGAGGTGGTTGTCGACATCGATCCCGAAATACCTGATACCGATCCGTCGGACTTCCCTCGCGACCCTTTTGGCTCGGGAATCCCACCTACCATCATCAGCAGGCCACGCCAGCCCGCCAGTCCGGGCTGACGTTCCCTTGAGCCCCAAGTAGGTTCTGCAGCCAGAGTTCCCGCTGCCCTGGCCAGCTTCACCGTTGACAAACCCCGCTCCCGTTGAACCCGCACTCTCCTGTACATGTCCATCATGAAGTCACGTCTTCCAGGCTTAGCACTGGTGTTGCTGATCACTGCGCCACACCCAGCAGCGGCGCAGCCTGCCTCAGGGCCGCAACCTTGGGTGGAGAATCCCGAGCTGGGCGAAGGTGAGGGGCTCCCGTTGGGTGCACTCAAGCTCCACCCGAGTCTGGGAGCGGAGTTCGGTTACGACAGCAACTACTTTAGGCGGGGACCGGGGGACTTGGACGCCGACGGCAACGAGCTCCCCGTACTCGACACGCTGTTGTTCCGCATCACGCCGTCTTTGACTTTGACCACCGAGCGCCAGCAACCGTCCAAGTCGGCTCCGCCCCCGGTGCTCCGCTTTCGGTTGGATTCAGGTGCGTCCGCCGGGTACAGCATTTTCATTCCTCTCGACGAAACCGATGAGTTCGACAATCGCAGCCGCCTGGGAGGCGGCGTTGGTGCCGGGTTGGAGCTGTTTCCGCAACGGGTCGTCTCCTGGGATCTAAGCGCCGCGTACCAGCGCACCATTGATCCGTCGAGCGTCGCCAGCGGCGATCTGGACTACGACCGGCACGGCCTGACCGCGGGCACGGGCGTGACGTGGCGCCCAGGCGGCGGCCTATTCGAATGGCGAGCTGGCTATCGTTGGCGAGCCACCTACTTCAGCACGGACGACTACGAGCTGTTCAACAACGGTCAGCACGTCATCGAAACGCGAGGGCGCTGGCGCTTCCTGCCTAGGACTGCTTTGTTGTACGATGGGTCGTACACCTTCATTCGTTACCACGAAACCGGTAGCGAGCAGACTCAAACGGATGGGGAGATCATCCGCAGTCGACTAGGTGTGGCAGGGCTCTTGACCTCGCGATTTGCGTTCCGGGCGCTGGCTGGCTGGGGCGCT
>CBFGRJ010000423.1:0-6392 GCA_965651135.1 uncultured Myxococcales bacterium | reverse complement strand
CCGCTCCCCCGCTCGAGGTCGAGATCGAGCAGCTGCCGAGGGGCGTGCCCGTGAACTCGATCGCATCGATGCTGATGGCCCCCTCCGTGGAAGTGAGCTCGAAGCTCTTCTGAATACCGAGATGGCGGACGCGCTCGAGAGCCACGGGCCGCATTCGATGCGGGATGGGGTCGACATCCCGCCCGCAGTCAATAACGTCGGGCGTAGGTGCTCCTGGGTCGCACAGCACGAACTCCTGCGATGGGTCGTTCGAATCCCACTTGCGGCTCCACTCGCGCCCGATGCCGTTGAAGTCGGCGACTCGCAATTGGTAGGCAAAACCGTGCGGCATGGTGGCCTGCAGGGTGATCTTTTCGACCTGAGTCAGATCGCAGAGCAGGTGCTCTTGTCCTGGTGCGCCGACGGCAAAGTCCGCCGCCACGTAGGCTGTCTGCCGGTTGCCGCCGCGCAGGGTGGCGACGGTGCGATCCTGGTTCGTGAGTGCCTCGTCGAGATCGGCAAAGGCGTGCTGGTGATACGAAATGGGCCTCCAGCACCACTGGTTCAAGCCTTGCATGCCGCCGGGTCCCGGCGTCAACAGCTGCGAGGCGGCCACTTCTTCCCATTCGAATTCGACGCGACACACCGAAAACGCAAGGGCGCCGTCTTCGTCCCAACGCGAGCCGATGCGCGCCTCTTCGACCGCGAAGGAGCAGTCGCAGGAGCTCGGGCAATCGCAGTGATTCAGGTCGTCGAGCGTGAACTCGTAGCGCTGCTTGCCGCGACCGCTTGCGTGCCAGGTGCAACGCTCGGCGTTGTGCTTGCTGCCCAGCACGAAGTCGAACGACTCCTCGTCGGGAATGTCGGCGACCAGGATGGCCTTTTTTAGCTGCAGAATGCGATGATCGGTGCGTAGTCTCGTGAACACGCCGCCAGCGCTCCAGTAGCCGTTTTTCACGACTACCGCCATGCCTTGCTGGCTTTCTTCGATATGGGGGTTCTTGCAGTCGCTCTTCCAACTGGCGCTGCTGCCGGTGGCGCTCCATGCCGTCCACAGTTGACCGTCGGACCGCACGCTCGTCGACTCGGCCACGAACGCTTCCAGCTCGTCGGCGGCGAGCGCGCGAGCGAACAGTGCGACATCGTCGATGAGCCCAGAAAGGGCTTGCCCACCGGCTGGGTTCGCTCCGATATGCACGGCGCTGGACGCGCTCGGCGCGCCGCGATAGCTCTCGGGTTCCGACAGCGAGCGGGGCAAGCCGTCCACGAACACAGCAGGCTCGCCGCCGGCGCCCACGACTGCCGCGACGTGATACCAGCTGCCCATGCCCCAATCGAGAAACCCCGAAGGTAGGTGGGTCGAGGTTTCTTCTATCTCGCACTCGTCGCTGTCCGACGCGGGCTTCTCGACCGATAAGACCAGCCGCCGCCGGTGCGATTCGGACATGTCCAAATCGAGCCAAACGCTTCGACAGGAGGGGCGCACGACGGATAGTACGCTCGTACGAGTTGGCGCTCTCGGTAACGAAACCCACGCCGCGAGCGTCATCGGGCCTTCGGTGAGCTCGTCGACCAGCTCGGCCTGCAGGTAGCCGGTGCCCGCCAAGCGCAGGCTGCCTCCGAGACCCGACAATCGCTCGTTCCCGCAGGCGACCAAGGCGGCGCCGCTCGCGATCCATTCACCGCCTCGAGCGTCGCATTGGATCCAGCTGAGCGTGGAGCCTTCTTGCCCCTGCCACTGTCCGTCGAGAACCGCGTCGTCGAAACGCCAGAAGCCGACGAGCGCCTGAGGCTCGGGAGTCACCGGGCAACCGCTGCACGTTTCGTTGCAGCTCCACGGCAACGTGTCCGTCGTGGCTCGCCCCTCGCAGCCGATGAGCGAAATCGACAGGAAGGCTGCGGTAAGCCAGGACAAATGCACACTCGAGTCTCTTGCGGTTACGGTTCTCCCCGCGGTGTGTATCCCCGGCTGTCGGGATTGTTGTTCAAGGAAAAACGATGCCCGCATTGAGGTGGGCTTTCAGCGCCACCCAACGGCCGACCTGTCCGGCGTCTTGCCGCTCGGACGTTTCGCTGCTGGGCTGATGGACGTAGATGGGGTGGCGCAGCAGCGGAAAAAGCAAGTTTGGCTCGATCTCCGCGAAAAGCCAGCCAGTTTCCCAGCGAAGTCGGGTGGCGACGCCGACCGAGCCCCACAGGTAGAGGTTGGCGCGGTCCTCGTCGGTTGCGGCGTCGTCGGCGTCGGGACTGTCTGCCGCAGCCGACCCCACGCCGCTCAGGGCCACCCGGCCCACCTCGCCCGTGGCGCAGAACGGCTGCGTGAAGCCTCCGCCCCAAGCGATGCTCCATGGGCAGACGGCTGCGCTCACGGACCACAACTGGGCGCGCAGCGTATGGCCGACGGGTGTTAGCCCTGCGTTCCAATAGCCCGCGCTCACGCGAGCGCTCGGCGCTCCCCCGGCGTTGGTGAACCCCACGAGCAGCGCGCCTCCCCACGCCGTGTCATCCGCCAAGGGGTGGATGAGCCCGCCACTCACCCCGAGCTCACCCGAAATACCAGCGGCCTCTTCCGGACAAGGCTGCGCCGGCGGGCAGGCTCGCTGCGCCGGCTGTTTCGCTGATTTCGGCGGCGCAGGTTTCGGCGGCGATGGCAGGGGCGGCTGTTCGGGAAACGCGGGCGCCCCGGCCGCACAAGGAGGAGCCTTCAACACCTGCGCCAGGCTGTACGCCATGGCGCGCGCGGCGTCGGCACATTCGGTTTCGGTGTGCGGGGGTCGGGAGGTGGCGCACTTGCCGTGCGCGTCGACCATCAACAGGTGAGCCGTGTACCGCGTCCCGTCTTTTCGCACTTTGATCTGGATGCTGCCGGCGAGCTCTCCCGGTAGCGCTTGCCAATCGGGTGAGGGCTGGGCGCCGGCTTCTGCGACGCCGGTTTCTGCGGCGTCGTTCTCCGTGCTCGCGAAAAACTGCTGCGTCCAGGCGACGAACTCTCGTCGCGCGGGGCATTCGGACGGCGCCAGGTAATGCAGGTCGAATCGGCTCGACGTAGCGTCGCTCGCCTCTGGCGTTGGATCAGCCGCGAAGGATGTTCCCGGCAAGACCAACCCAAGCAGCGTCGCCCAGCGATAGCTTCGGGTGTGGGGGGCTCGCAGCATGGGTTCGCAGCCAATCATCGAAGTCAACGTGCCCGCGGGCGAGCCGCGTCCAACCTACAGCGAGTCGCCGGTTTGGGCCAACAGCGGGCTGGCAGCGCTGCCTAACGGTGATGGGCCGCCAGAAAATATAGCGATACGCCGCACGAGCACCCGAAGGTCGCACGAACAAAAGCAGGCATTTACTGTTTTCCTTCGGATTTCTTCGGTAGGCCGAGGATCTTGCGGCCGGGCACGTTGACGGGATGACGTTGCTCTTCTTCGAGGCCGAAGAAGTCGCGAGCCGACAGCGTGTAGCCTCCCGGGCGCAGGGCGTTGAGGCGAACCTGGCCGTTCGGGGCAAGCCAACCGACGAGCTCTCCTCCCAGCGAGAAATAGCGGGGGGTGGTGAACTTGTTGGTGAGCACGAGACCTTGTTCGGGAGGTTGCTTGTCACTGCCGGCTGATGGCTTGACCTTGGCGCCGGGCTCGAGGCGCCTCAGCTGGTCATCGGTAAGCCACAGGGCGGGCGGAGCGTTGGGCAAGAGTCGCTGACGGAAGGGCACCTCCGCCGGCGGTGCGAGAAAGTCCTCCAACTTCAGGTCTTGCTTGCGCACCAGGGAGGTGACCAAAAAACCGAAGCGACCTGCGTCCGCCCAGCCGTACTCGGCCTTGAGGGGCAACCAATCCTGTTTGCAGGCGCGGTTGTCGGGTTTGGCCAGCACCAGCTCCGAGAGCAGGCGGCACACGAGTGCGCCGCTGCCGCCTAGCCCGCCGACCTGGGCTTGCTCGAGAACCAAGGTGCCCATGGCGGTTTGGATGGTATCGACCTGGACCGGCAGTCCCAGCACCTTTCCCCCCTCTTGGCGCTCGGTTTTGGCTTCTTGCAGGGGCGACACGTCGGCTCGCATTTCTTCGAACAAAGCGCGCAGCGTCCCGGCGTTCAACACGCGGTAGCCGTCGAGCTTTGGCCAGACCAGCAGGTGACCATAGCGGTCGACTCGGGCCCTGAGCTCGCTCCCCTGGGGCAGAGCCATCTTGTCGGACTCGACGACGAAGCGCATGCGGCCGAGCGCGCTGAGCTCGATACGAACCGCGAAACGACCCCGCGGATCGCCTCGCCCGCCTGCACTGCGCGGCTCCCAAGCGAAATAAGCTTCGAGGACCGCACCGGGCGTTTCACGCAGCAAGAGGCTTTCGGGCTCGAGCGCAACGTCGGTCTCGAAGCTGGTCGGCGGTGCCGGTTCGGCGTCGGCCGAGGCGGCGTCGGCGGGCGAGCTGGCCGTGCTCTGCCCGGCGTCGACCAAAGGCAGCGGCCTCGTGGACGCGAGCGGCGACGGCAGAATACTCGCGTTCGGGCTGGGCTCGGTCGCGCCGGGTTCTGCGATCGTCGGGGCGTCGTCGCACGCGAGCGCCGCGAACACTGCAGCGGCGCACGCGCAGCGGAAGCAAAAAGTCGCCAAGGCAGACACCACCCGTAGCTTGTCGCATGGAATCCGAGGGCGGCAATAGATTCGCCGCGTTTTCGGACTTTCGCTCAGGGCGTGCCGAGCGGTAGCTGCAGACACAGGGCGTCGTCAGGGGGCGAGCGGTAGTACTGCTTGCGCGTGGCTACCGTTCGAAATCCGTGTTTTGTGTACAGGCCCAGTGCGGCCTGGTTCCGGGCCCTGACTTCGAGCCAGAGCGAGTGCGCGCCGGAGCGGCGTGCCGAACGAATGGCTTCGGAAAGCAGCGCGCTGGCGATGCCACGGCGCCGATGCTCGGGTGCGGTCGCCAGATCGTGAATCTCGACCTCGTCACCCAGCTCCCAGTAGACGATGAACCCCACCAGTTGAGCCGAGTCGTTCAAGCGGGCGATGCAGACGCGCACGTGCGATTGGCTCGAGCAGGCCTCGGCGTTCACCTCGAGCCCCACGCGGCGGGCGAGGGCCTCGAGCTCGGCGCTATCTCGACTCTCGGCGAGGCTACAGCGAACCAGGGTCATATCATGAGCATCCAGGCGCGCGCGGCCAGCAGCGCGGGGTCGATCACGAGGGCCAGGCCGAAGTCCCGCCTCAATACGGCGCCGGCGTAGGGACCGGCCAGCGCAGCGAAGGACGGAATGCTGCGCACCATCACGGGCTCGATGCGTCCCACGCGGTCGAGCGCGACGATCACGGGCTCGACCCCATCTATGGCGAGCTCGAGGCTGAACTGCTCGTTCCCGCTCGCGGGCAGGTTCAGCAGGCGCGAGAGCAAAATGGCGTGCCGAGCCTCCGAAAGCAGGCCGACTTTGCCCACGGAAGCAGTGGGCAGCGCGAAGGTGATGCCGGAGCTTTCGAGCCACACCACGTGAGTTCGGCGCGGCAGCACCGGCACCTCGAGGGTCGCCACGAGCCCCCAGGGTTTTTGCCGCCTCAGGGTGATGGAGCCGCCCACGCCGGCCAGTGCTTCGCGCGCCACGTTGAGCCCCATGCCGCGTCCACCCAACAGGTCTGCGTCCACCTGGGTGCTCAAGCCGGGTAGAAAAAGAAACGCGAGGAGATCGTCCTCGCTGGCCCGCTCGGCGGCTTCGCGCGTGACGAGGCCGCGGGCTGCCACGATTTCGCGGACTCGCGCAGCATCGATGCCGCGCCCGTCGTCTGCGAGCTGAACGCGCAGCAGGTTGCCCACCCGGCGAGCGGTCAAGGTCATGCAGCCCTGCGCGGGCTTGCGTTGGGCGAGCCGCGTCGCTTGGGTCTCGAGGCCGTGCACCAGCGCGTTCAGGGCCAGCTGAATCAGCGCGGCTTTCAAGGGCTCGAGCAGGCGGTGATCGATGACCAGGTTGCCGCCATCGCAGCGGACCACGGTGTCTTTGTGTGCCCTGCTACTCAGTCTGAGGGCGCCCTGGGTCACCTGCTCGAACACGGCGGACATGGGGGCCGTCACGACTCCCTGCAGGTCATGGCGCATCTCGGCTACCCCCGCCTGCATCCGGCGCGCGCCGCGCCGTAGGGTCCGCGCCGCGCGTTCGGCGCCGCGCCCGGTCGCTTGAAGCTGCCACGCAGCGCGCTCCAGCCGCTCGGCGGCTTGAGCGCTGGCGCCGAGGCGCCCGGCCTCGATCACCGCGCCCAATGCATCGATCAAGAGCGAGCGAATCTGGCGCAGGCGCCCTGCGCCTGCCAGTGCGAGCTCGGCAGCCGAGGAGACCTCTTCGCGAAACATGTCGAGCCGTTCCAGTTTTTCAGTCAAGCGGTCGAGCGTGTCCGAGCCGATGGGCACCGGTCCGGGCGGAGGTTCGCTGGGAGCTTGAGGTCGATCCGA
>CBFGRJ010000422.1:0-6398 GCA_965651135.1 uncultured Myxococcales bacterium | reverse complement strand
TCGCCGGCGGCGTCGGAGAGCTCGGGTACGGGCACGCCCGAGCGCCTGCAGAAGGTTTGTAAGAAGTGGCGAGCCAGCGGTTCGATTTCCGCTTGGCGTTCTCGGAGTGCTGGGATGCGTAGTTGAATGCCGCTGATGCGGTAGAACAGGTCGCCGCGGAAGGTGCCACGCGCAATCTCGCGCTGGAGGTTGCGATTGGTGGCTGCGACGAAGCGCACGTCTACGGTGCGGGAGCGCGTGGAGCCCACGCGCATGATGCGCCGTTCTTCGAGCACCCGGAGCAGCTTCGCCTGGGTCTTGAGCGGCATTTCGCCAATTTCGTCGAGGAAAACGGTGCCTCCGCTGGTTGACTCGAGCAGCCCCGCGCGCGCGTGCGTGGCGCCGGTAAACGCGCCCTTCTCGTGGCCGAAAAGCTCGCTTTCCAAGAGCGAGTCGGACAAGGCCACGCAGTTCAGTCGCAAAAACTGACCGCCGACGCGGCGCGAATTCACGTGGATGGTCTCGGCCAAGAGCTCCTTGCCGACGCCGGTTTCGCCGAGAATGAGTACGCCGATATCGCTTTTGGCTGCACGCACGGCCAGGTCGTAAACACGCTTCATCTCGGGATCGACCAAGATGCGCGCTTCGTTGTGGCTAGGCGGACGACTGACCGTGGTGGGCGTCGGCTCTTTGGCGGGTTCGTGGTTGATTGGTTGTACGACGCACGGCACCGACCCGATGCGCATTACGTCTCCGGGGCGCACGCGGATTCGTTTGCCCGCTTTGACGAACCAGTTCAGCTTGATCTGCTGGGTGTCTTCGCGCTCGGCTTGCTCGTCGCCCGACGGGAAGAGCTGAGTGCCGTTCGAGCTGCCCAGCTCCTCGAGCTCGATGCCGCCTGCGCCGTCGAAATAAAGCAGCACATGGTTGCGTGACACCGAGGAGTCGTCGATGCGAATGTCGCTTTGGGTTCCTCGTCCGATTTTCACTCTCCCGCTCGCTGGGAGCGGGTAGGTGAACGAGGCACCCTTCAGGTAGACGATGAGCTCCAGAGCGAGATGGGGGGTAGCGGTCGACATGGACGGCTCAGCGTTCTCCTTCACCGGGCAGTGCTTTACCGGGCAGTGCCCACACCGGCCCCCAAGATCCTTCCGCGGATGTGCGGTTGCCGTAGGCTCGACTCTCGGCTGCGGGCGACCGCATCACGGTACCGTGGCAAGAGCTGACCATTTCACAATCCAAGAGCATTGGTCATGTAGCTGTGCCCAGGAAATAAGGGCGGGCACCTTCGAGTCTCCGAACCAATGACGGCCCGAGCGTACTCGGAACAAAGGACGTTTGCACAAAAAGCGCATGCACAATGCCAGGCCGGTCCGGGCCATGGGGAGCCAATGTCGCCTATCATGGGCAACTTGGCCCCGACCTGGCCATCGCGGTTTCTTAGGAGCCGTTGGCGGCCGGGCGCACGCCGGCACCACAGGCTCAAACCCGGGAAAAGTCGAAGGTTTCAACCCCTCGCCGAGAGCGTGCCGGCTAGAACTGCCCCTTGAGCCACAGCTGGTTCATGCCTACACCAGCCTGTAGCCGAATGGGTTTCGACTGTCCCGCGGACGGAGCCGTCTCGGTGGAACCCGAGCCACTCAGGGTCAGGTACAGCGACACCGCGCCGGCCACGACGGCGGTTCCGGTCAGGATGTCGGAGACGAGAAACCAGGTCTGCGCCTTCTTCTGCGCATCGTCCATGTCATCTCTGACGTTTTCGTCTTGGTCGGGATCGGGGACAGCTAGGTTGTCGAGCTCGCGCTTGTGGGTCAAGCCGATGACGCCGCTGGCGACCGCGCCTGCGGCCAGCACTCCCGTGGTGACCCACCCTACCGTGGCGTAGGGGAACTCGTCCTTTTCGACCCCTCGGTCGAAGCCTGGCCCGGCCTGCCGCTGATTCGGCACCTCTTTCACGATCACGACCGGTTCGGTTTTCTTGACCGGCACGAGCTCGATACCGATTTCGACTTCGTCGCCTCCCGCGAGCGTCACTCCTTCGGTGCGGGGTTGGTAGCCTCGTTGGCGCACCGTGATGCGGTGCTCGCCCGCGTCGATCAACAGGGGAGCGGACAGCGGTGTTTGAGCGACGACGCTATCGTCGAGCAAGATTTCTGCGCCTTCGACGTTGGATGTCACGGCCACCCTGGCCGTGCGCCCTGCGAGCATCTTCAAGTCGGCTTCGACTTGGGTGCGACGCTCGCTGGAGATCTGGTCGCCTCCCTCTTCCAAGTAGGCTTCGAGAGCGCGCAATGCATGTGCATAGCGGCCGATCTGGATGCTGACCTGTGCGATGTTGTATTTGACTCGGTAGTTCGGCACCAGCTGATAGGCACGCTCGAATTCGATGAGCGCCAAGCGATATTCGGCGTCGTTGTACAGCTGCAGGCCGCGCTCGAAGTGGCTGGCCGCCCGCTTCACGTCTTCTTGACTGGGGGCGGGTTTGGCCTCGGTTTCGCTGGAGCCGGTTGCGTCGGCGGCCGCGTCCACGGGATCGGGATCTTGGGCGGCGGCTGGGTATGCCCAGCCGAGTGCAGCGGCGAGGCATGCCCCGCGAAAGGTACAGCGTCGTGTCGACATCATTCTTGTCCGGCGAAGGGATTGTCCGAATCGAGACTGCGAGGGGGCCTGGTGCGACCGGGGTTTTGACTGGCTCTGGGCAGGTCACCGCTAGCAGGTTGCTTGGCAGGGGTGGGAGCGGAGGCCGCACGTTTCACTCGCTGCAAGGATATCGTCAGCGCGCGGCTACGGTCAAAGATGATGTCTCGGGTTTGAGTGATGTAATTGGGTGCTCGAATCTCGAGCCGCCTGGCCTCGTTGGATTGTTTCGTGGAGCGCATGAACGTGCCGATGCCGACCACGGTGCCATCCAGCAGTATTTCGGCGTCCGAAGGCGACGCGGCCACACTGATCTCTACCAGACGCTCCGGTGTGGGCTCGGGTGCGCGCACCACGGATTCGACTGGCGGGGCGACGGGTTCGAGTGGGGTGCTGGTCGCCTTGGCGGCCTGCCGTGTGGGCTGCGGCGGCGAGGGCGAGGGGGCGGGATCGCTTTTGCCAAGCCACAGCACCGCTGCGATGACGCCGGCCGTCAGCAACAGGCCTCCGGCGACGCGAGCCACGCGAGATGGCTTCTCGCGCGGCACCATACCGGTGGTTCCCGAGACCGTGGCGCTGACGGACGCGCCGCTATCGGTGAGGCGCGTTTCGGCCGGCAGCTCATCGGTTTCTTGGTGCCGGAGAACGCGAAAGATTCGGTCGTTGCGCTCGCGGATGCGATCGCCGAGCACGCTCATCAAGGCGCTCGCAATATCGGTGTTGGTCACCAAGGAGCGCGTTGAAACCAGCCACTTTTCCAGGGCAGTCTGCAGTTCTTCAGCGGTTTGGTAGCGTTCGTTGCGGTCTTTCGCGAGAGCGGTGAGCACGATTTCTTCGAGCTCGGGTGGATAGCTCGGGTCGAGCTCACTGGGCGGAACCACCCGCTCTTCGAGCAACTTGTACATGGTGGCCAGCGCGTCGCCCCCGTGAAAAGGCCGCTGGCCCAGCGTGGCTTGATACAACACGCAACCCAGGGCGAAGATGTCCACGCGGTGGTCGATGTCCTTGGACTTGACCTGCTCCGGTGCCATGTAAGAAAGCTTGCCCTTCATCTCACCGGTCTCGGTGGGGCGGTGAGCTTGTCCAGCCGCCTTGGCCACGCCGAAGTCCGTGACCGTCACGGCTCCGTTGGTCGAGATCAGCACGTTTTGCGGAGATACGTCGCGGTGGACCACCTTCAGCGCGGTGCCGTCGGGTCCGATCAATTCATGGGCAGCCTGCAGCCCCGCCGCCACGTTGGCGACGATGCGAGCCGCCAGCGCTAATGGAATTTGCTTGCCCGGAGAAGCGTCGAGCACGTCGTGCAAGGTGGCGCCGTCGCACCACTGCATCACCAAAAAGCTGACATCGCCCTCTTCGGCCAACTCGTAGACCGGGCACACGTTGGGGTGCTGGATCAACGAGGCAAGCCGCGCTTCGTCCCATAGCACGCGGAGGGCTTCGGCCCCGCTTTGGTGGGTGGTTTTCAAAGCCACCACGCGCTCGCCCGGTGCAGAGGTGTCGTGTGCTGCCCACACCTGACCCATGCCACCTACTCCCAACGACACCAACAAACGATAATGACCGAGTGTCTTGCCACTCATGGTATCTTGGGACGATTGTTTTGTAGTCATGGATTTAATGCTGGGCGCAAACGGGCGATCTATGATCTAGCGACTGTGCGTCACTAGGCAAGAGTAATGGCCATCCATACTACGTCCGCAGAGCAGGACGACCAAGACCTTGGTCAGGATAAGTTGCGCCCTGGTATGCGGGTCGGGCGTTATCGCCTGCTGACCCTGCTCGGCGTGGGCGGGATGGCCCAGGTTTGGGCGGCTTCGCCTGAAACGGGCGGTGGGCTGGCGCGCACCGTAGCCTTGAAAGTGGTCCGGCCGGAGCTAGCCGAAGATGTCGAGTATTCGCGTCTTTTCATCGATGAGGCGACGATCGCGGCGTCGATTCACCACCCCAACGTGTGCGAAACCTATGAGCTAGGCCGCCACGAAAAGACCCTATTCATGGCCATGGAGTGGGTGGCCGGAGAGTCGCTCGCCGGCTTGCTCAGGACGAAGCGCCAGCTGGTACCGCTGGAGCCGCAGCACGCCGCGCGCATCGTGGCTGACGCTTGTGCGGGCCTGCATGCCGCGCACGAGGCCGTGGGTTCCGACGGTCAGCCGTTGGGTGTGATTCATCGCGACGTATCACCGCCCAACGTGCTGGTGTCGGTGCATGGCCAGGTCAAGGTTAGCGACTTTGGGGTGGCCAAAGCGCGCTATCAGTTGCACGAGCGTACGAAGACCGGCGAGGTGAAGGGTAAGTTCGGTTACCTTGCTCCGGAGCAGATCACCGGGAAGAAGTCCGATCGTCGCGTCGATGTTTATGCACTGGGCTGCGTGCTCTACGTGGCGACTCTGGGGCTGCGTCCCTTCGGCTCTGGGCCGGAAGCGATGAGCAAGATCTTGATGAGCAAGTACAAACGCCCCTCGGAGCTGAATCCGGATTTTTCGCCGGAGCTCGAGGCCATCATCGTCAAGGCGCTCGCGTCTGATCAAGAGCAACGTTACGCCACGGCCGAAGACATGAGGCAAGCGCTCGAGCGCTGGTTGATCAACGGTGGGTATGCGGTCACGGCGAGTGAGCTGGGCAAGATGGTCAAGCAGCGCATGAGCGCCCAGGCCGCCCGAGGTATCCAGCAGCTCTTGACGATCAATCGCATGGCTCCGAACACTGCATACCAAATGTTGATGCAGACCGAGGAGCATACCGAAACGCCGACGGCCGGCAGCGGTCTGGTCGTGCAGCCCCCAGGGTTGCGCCGCTTGGAGTCGATCGGAGAGGAGCTCACCCTGCGCACCCATTCGATGCATGGGGATGACGACGATGGTCCGACGACCATCCATGAAAGCAGCCTCAGGCGCGCGAGCGATGCAGGGCGCGCGCTGCATGAGTTGCCGAAGATCGGACCGGTAAGGCGCCCGGAAGTGACCTCCGAGGTGCGGAAGGTCGATCCGGAACAGACGCAGCGCCGGCAGAGCCAGTCTCGGGAGCTGGTGCGCGCTCCGGCACCAGGGTCAGAAAGCTCCAGGCTCACCATGGTCCTCTTGTTTTTGATCATGGTTTTGGGCTTTTTGGTGGTGTGGCTCGCGGTACGCTAGCTGTCGCGATCGGGCGAACCGAGCCTAAATCGATGGTACAGTAAGCGCGTGCAACGACTGGCTTGGTCCACGTTGAAGTCGGCGCACCAGCCGGGGCTGGAGCTCGAGCTGCGCATGGTACTCGAGCTCGTGAAGGTGTTGTCGGCAGCGCCAAGCAACGCCGGCGCCATCCTCTGCCCCTCGAGCATCCACGTCGGCGGTGATGGCAGCGTAGCGATCGAGAGCGACGGCGCGCCGCTCGGCAATCATGACGCGCGCTTCGTGCCGCCGGAGGTGAGCGCAGGGGCCAGCGCCGATACTCGCTCCATGGTGTTCGCGTTGGGGGCGTTGCTGTTCGAGGCGGTCACTGCCGTTGCCTTCGAATCACCCGAGCAGGTGATTCAAGAGCTCGACGGTTCGCGAAAGATGGCAAAAGCGGCTGGACTAGGCTCCGAGTTTTGGGAGATCAGCGTGCTGGAAGCCGCCTCCAAGGCAACGGATGCCTCGCCCGAGCGGCGTTGGTCGACTCCGGAAGAGCTCGCGCTCGAAGTCGAGCGTGTTGCTCGAGAGCGCATCGCATCACGCGAGCGTTTGGGCCAGTTCGTAGCCGAGCAGCTGGCCATCGCCGGTGCGATGCGTCGAGCGACACCGAGCAAAGGGATAAGCAAA
>CBFGRJ010000421.1:0-6444 GCA_965651135.1 uncultured Myxococcales bacterium | reverse complement strand
CGTGCCGAGCAATGTACAGCTGCTCGGCTTCGTAGACGACCTCATCGCCACGAGCGACCTTTCGAACGTGGCCGAGCGAGGTCAGTCGTTCGAGCGCTGCATCGAGACCCGTTTGCCGCGTGCGCTTGCCGAGCTCGGCCGCGCTGAGTGGCCCTTCTCGATAGATGAGCGCCCAGAGCAGCGTGTCGAAACCCGCGCTGTCGCCCAGTTGGCTGAGCTTGCCGAGCTCTTCCTGGGTCGACGCGCGATACGTCGTCGCAGGGCCCGTTCCCGTGCGAAAGACAAGGCCGCTCTCGGTCAGATCGTGGAGCACACCGCCCACCAACTCACCCTCGTCGTGGCGGAAACGCGCGCAAATCTCGGCGCGAGTCATGACGTCACCCCCTTGAAGCAGCTCGAGCACCGCCTGCCACAACGAGCGGCCGCGCTCGGTGGACCCCTCGCTCAAGCGCTGGATTTTCCGGAGGTAGGTGCGGAGCGCCAATCCAAACATGTCCGCGCTGACCTTGCGGCTCACGCCTTGGCGGTTGAGCTCCTCGCTCAGGTCGAAGAAAACCTGGCTTGCCACGTGCGCAAGCGGGGCTCGGAGCCCGCGCGCCGTTGCCAATTGCGCAATCAGCACCGTCGTTTGCCGGACGATCGAGTCAATCAAGAGTTGCAGGTTCACGACTCATGAGTGTGACCGACGCTCGAGTCCCGCGGGAGTGGTAAGATTGCCATCCCCAGGCTTGCAACTACTGCTCGACTCGTTCGCTGGTTCTGCGCTCCGACAGCACTTCGGCGACGGGCACGCGGTTGACGAACATCGCGCGAAATTGCCGGTCGCGGATACCTTCGAGCAGCGCTCCGGCATACTTGGCAGCACGCTCGCGCATCTCTTCGGCTTGGGGTGAGCCGGCACGCCGCAGCGCCTCGCAGCACAGCGCGCGCGTCTGCAACCCGTACTCCGAGCCTTGCAGCGTTTCGATGGCGCCCATGGCAGTGGTGGCGAGCAGAATGCCGGTATGCACCTCGCCGACTTCGACCCGCGCTACCGCTTCCACGGCCATGGCATAAAAATGAAACGCCACGTAGGCCTGAGCTTCGGCCGCCTGCCGCGCATCAAACGCGCTCAGCACGGCTGTGCTCGGGTCTCCGGCGGCGCGGGCGAGCACGGGCATTCGCGCGCGGCTTCGTCGAAATGACCCAGCGTCGCATGTGCGATGCCGCGGGCGTAGTGCAGCATGGCCGTGGTGAAGCAGTAGAGCCTCGCGTCGGCCGGAAACGGCTCCTCGAGGATCCCGCGCCATCGCCCGAATCGGATGAGTACGTGCAGCTTGACCGAAACCAGCGCCTCCAAGAAGTAGGCGAGCGGCGGATGCTCGACCCGAAGTATCTCAGGAGTGATGAGCGCCTGCATCTGCGCGGCGGCCTGCAGTGCCGTGCGGTACTGACCCAGCATCATCGCGGCGTACGCCTTGACATGAATATTATGTGCTCGATAGTGGGTATATTCGTTCGCCTCTCCATCGCGCGCGACGTACTTCGCATCGACGGCAATCGCTCGATCGTTGGCGACGATGGCATCATGGTAAGCGCCACAGAGCAGGTGAATGTGCGAGCTCATGTGTTGCAAATGCCCGGCATCGGGGACGAGTTCTCCGAGTTGCTCCGCGACCCGCAGCCCACGCTCGGGCTGCGGCGACATTTCAACCGTGTGGATATAGGTGTGAATCAGCCCGGGGTGCTGTCGTGCACCCCTGAGCTCGATCTGCTCGAAAGCCCGCCCCAACACGTCCAGGGCCTCAAGCGTAGACGCGCCGTGGTCGGGTTCTCCCGTCGAAAAATCCCACAGCTTCCACGGCGTTTGCATGAGGAGTGCATCGGCGAACAACGCCACAACGTCCACATGCTCGGGATAGTCGAGATACACCTCCCGCATCGCTTCGGCAAACTCGACGTTCCACGCCGCCAGTACCGCTTGACTGTGGCCGCCCCGCGCTTGGAACCGCTTGTCGAGCGCAAGAACGAGTCTGCGCTCGAGATCGGTCACCTCATGCAGATAGTCCCTTGCCTCATCGAGCACCTCCCGGGCGCGCGACATCGCTTTCGCGATCATCGAGGAGGAGAACATCCGCCACTCCTTGTTGTAGTTGCACCCCACCGCGTAAGCGAGACCCCAGTAGGCCATCACGCACGACGGGTCCTCGTCGAGCGCCCGCTCGAAACACCCCGCTGCCGCTTCGAAGTTGAAACCGTAGATCCAGTTCAAGCCACGGTCGAACCAAGCCTGAGCGTTGCCCGAGCGCGTGGTGACTGCCCACGTGTGAGAACCGAGATCGTAGTCATTCACGGCGGCAGACGGCTGTTTCATGTTCGGCGTGCCTCCACGGGTCAAGGTGCCGACGAGGCGGCTTTATTCGACTCTTGCACCACGGGGCGCTCGAACAATAGGTCGAGGGGATAATCGAAGTACTCGTCGCGCAGTGCTTTAGGCATGGTCTCCACCCACTCCGTCAGAATGCCCTTGAGCTTCTCGGGAGGATTGGGGCGAGTCATTCGTTCCGAAGGCGACAAGAAATCGAAAATCTTGGGCAACAGCGGTCTGTTCTGTGCCAGCAGCGCGTAGAGCTTCGCTTCGGCATCTTGTGGGGTCGAGTGACCGTCCTCGACCGCCCTCATGATATGCACACCCGACCGCCACAGCTCCATGATGCCGCTATGACCGGTGATCGCACCCGGCAGCCCGCCATCGAGCTCTGCCAGCGCCTCGGTGGCGCCCATCTTCTGCGCCTTCAAGATCGCTCGCTGAACGCGAAGACGGCCGTACGCACTCGTGAGAAGCCAAAAGCGAAACCATGCGTTCCATAGCGAGTAGCTGCGGAATGAAACGTACGAGCAGTGCACGAGCTCGTCATTGAAATCGATGAGTCCCTGCTGCATGCGCTCGAGCGGCTCGAAGCGGACTTTGGAATAGTCGCCCACCTTCTTGGCTTCGAGCAGCAGATTGGCGAGCACATTAATCGTCTGGGCCGTATTAAATAAACCGCGCGAGAACAGCGGATCGATGAACCCGGTCGCATGGGACAGCAAACAAAAACGCTCCCCCGTACACTCGCGCGAGCTGTGCTGAATGCGACCGCTCGAAACCCACTCGCGGACGGAGCGGGCTTTCTCGAACTGCCGGGCCATGGACGGGTACTTCGCGATGAACTGTGCAAACTCGACCTCGGGATCGAGATCGGTCTTGGGGTACTTGCGCGGGTCGAGCATGAGCCCCACGCTGACCAATTGGTTGCGCGACTCGGGGGTATTGTTGAACGGGATCACCCACATCCAGCCACCATCGAACAGATGGTGGAGCGTACCCTTGTGGAAGGGAACCGGCGTTCGCTCGTCGTCCTCACTTCGCCTGAGACAGTCGTCGAACGGGACCACATCGATCATGTGAGTGTAGAGGCCTCGCGAATGGGTCTTGGTCCGCGTCGGATCTTCACGCAGGCCCAGCTTCTCGGCCAGGATCGCCCGCGGTCCCGATCCGTCGACGAGATAATCGCAGCGAATTTCCAGCCCGCGGTTGGTCTGAATCGTGACGCCCTCGGCGGTGATCGAGATGTCTTCGACCTCCGTTCGCTGGAACACCTCGCAGCCGTATCGGATCGCGACATGCAGCAGATAGGCGTCGATGTCTTGGCGGAACAAATGAGCTCGTTGACGACGAGCGCTTGGTTGACCTGATCAGCGCGCTGCTCCTCGCCTTCGTTGTGATAGGCGAAACCGAAGTTGAGCTTGACTCCGGAAGAGGCTTGCACATGCTCGGAAACCGCGCTGATGTTCGTCAGATGGTTCAGTTCCGGTACGTCATACCGCAACGCGAGAAGCTCGAACAGTAGCGTGGTCGACGTGATGGTGGACTCACCGATCGCGAACCGTGGATGCGTGGCTTTGTCGAGCATGATCACGCGCACGCCGTTGCGAGCGAGAATCGAAGCAAGGACCGTGCCGCTCAGCCCGGTACCCAGAATTACCACATCGGTTGTTTTTTTCGATTGCATCATTTTTTTCCTCTTGGAGCTCCGTAGTATCGATCGCGCAAACGCGCTCATCCAGCGTACCTAGCCGAGAACAGCGCGACATGTTCGACGACTTCGACCTTGCAGTCCGTGAAGTAGCGCCTCAGCCCCTCTTCGAGCGATTCGAGGTCGTCGTCGAGATTGTGCACGGCAAGCGCACCCAGTCGATGGTGGCCCCCTCGGCCCACAGCCGCGCCAGCGCATCGACGTCGCGCAATCGCATCGCCTCCTCGACCGGGTTTGCATCCACCCGTCCACCGGCACGGATGGCCGCCGTGCCGAGGATCAGCCCGTCGTCACCGCCATTCCCTCGAACGAAGCGCTGTAGAGCAGCGCCCAGCTCCGCCAAGGAGCCCACGACACAAGCCAAGGGCCCGCGAATGCGGAAGTCGACCGATCAACGTCTCTCCAGCCGTGGCCTGATGACGTAGTTCCAGTCGCCGTGGAAGGTGTCTGGCTCAATCTTCAGTTCGCGAAATTCCTTGTTGGTGACTTTCTTGCCGATCGCATAGCGACGGCGATCGAGTCGCGCGCGCACCACGAGCCCTCCCCGGTTCGTCGTGTTGCCGATCAGGCTGACGATCGTTTCGTACGAGCGCAGCGGTCTGCCGCGCCAGTTCATTGATATGAACGAGAAGAGTCTATGCTCGACCTTGTTCCACTTGCTCGTGCCGGGCGGAAAATGGCTGACGCGGACCGCGATGCCGTGCTTGTCGGCAAAGCGCTGGAGCTCGCGCTTCCATACCCGCGAGCGGTAGCCATTGCTGCCGCTAGCATCGGCTTTGATGAAGAGCTCGCCCGCGTTCGGATAGCGTTTCACGCCGACTTGCTTCCACCATGCCTCGATCGAAGTGACCGCGAAGACGGGCGTGTCGTGGTCAACGCCTACGCTGACGAAGCCGTCGTTCGCCGCCACGTCGTACACGCCGTACGGAATTGCCTTGCCCACGGCGTCACCAGGGATGTCGTGGACATCCACGAGTTCCGGTTCGCCCTGAGGTTGCCACTCGCGTCCACCGTTGGCGTAGTTGCCAATAAGTTCCTTCTTCTTCGTATCGACCGAGATAACTGGGACACCACGTTTGATGCTCCTTTTGGCTCTCGCATTGATGTGTTCGAACTGCGCATTCCGGTCAGGATGCTGTGCTCCCTCCACGGATTTGTTCGGTGCCTGCAGGCTGTAGCCGTGCTCGCGAAGCAGCTTCGCCACCGTCTTGTCGCTGATCCGAATCCCGTACTGGGCAAACATCTCGGCGGCCAAGACGTGCGTGCTCTTGCATGTCCATCGCAGGGGCGATTCCGGATCCCCACGGGTCAGCGGATCGACGAGTCTTTCGAGCGCTGGCCAGACCTCAGGATTTGCAGCTTCGTAAGAACGCTTACCGGTGCTGCGTCGAACGTTCACGACGTCGTCGGGACGCGCGCCACCGCGAACCTCGTCGCGTCCTTTGCGCACCGTACTGATCGCCATCCCGTCGCGCGCGCCACCGCCACGACACCCCCGTATCCGATGGCGTCTGCTTCGGCCCCCGCCCATAGGCGGCGAGTTCGCTCGTCCATGGTCGCCCTCAGCAGGCGCCACTTCCGGCGAACAAGTTCCTCGGCATCCACCCGCGAACGTAGATCATACCTGCGAGATCCTGTCGATCCTCAATCGTACAGATCGAATGGCCGATCGATCGATTTTTCCTCCCGCGAGCTCTAACCGGGGCCGAGCGCGTCGAGCACATCGAGATGTATCGCCTGGTCGCTACAAACCAAGTGTAGGTCTGGGTCGGCGAACGCGATTTGGAGTTCGAGTGAGCTTTCATCCTCAAAGGCAACGCGGATTGACATGTCGCTGGTCAGCGCGTCGCTTTGCCAAATCACCACTGGACGTCGACCAGTCTGCTCCCGCGGACGATGGGCACCAAGGTTTGCCCACCAAAGCTTCCCGAGGCACTTTCGCCCGCGCTGCCGCTACTGCCCGCGCTGTCGCCGCAGTACGCGCTGCTGCTGCCGCCCGTACCGCTGCTGCTGCCGCTCGCGCTGCTGCCTTCACTGCTCCCGGCGACGCCGCCCGTGCTGCCTGCGCTGCTGCTGCCGCCGCTTTCGGTGTTACTGCCTTCCGTCCCACCGCCGTTCGAATTGCTGGTGTAGTCCCCGCACGCAACCGACCCAGTCAGCAAGCAGCTGAGCGCGATGTGCCCAAAGCCAGACGCGGGGAGCACACCCCACGCACGTGATCGTCCCACGCCTGGAGATTAGCAGCGGCCCCGCACCGTCACCAGAGGCAACCGTTTCACAGCCTATGTGCCCCGGGAAAACCTAGCGAAACCGGTACCGGGGCTCCGTTGTCGCCCATTTTGACCACCCTATTGAGCAAAGAGCAGAATTGACGCTGTTTCGGCGC
>CBFGRJ010000420.1:0-6447 GCA_965651135.1 uncultured Myxococcales bacterium | reverse complement strand
TTCTTCTTTCAAAGAAGCACCCTTCGGCTCAAACACGAAGTTTTTGACACACCCCTCTTGCGACGCGAGCTCCATCGATCGCTCGAGCATGGCCCGATCGCGATCGGCTTGTTCGTACGCCGCGTTGACCGCACCAACGAACTCGGCGAGTTCTGCCGGAACCTCGCGGCTACCGAAGGCCTTCGTCAGTTGACGCGCCAACAGCTCGTGCATCAGTCTCTCGAAACGTGGTGACCGTCATGGTTTGATTGTGAAGCTCACAACGGCCAGCTGCGTTCTGCCTCGATGGGCCCAACCTGCCTTTTTTGAGACCATTGCCGTTGTTCCATGCGCATGCCCACGCCATTACCTTGCTACCAAGCGGCCGATGTTCAGTGCTTCTTAAGTGCGTCGGGCTCGACCGTGGCGGCGCCATTGCCCTCGAACGGACGCGACATTTCTGGCGGCCCGGCGGAAGCTTTGACCAGGGTGCTTGTATGACGCACCATGGTCTGCCGCTTGGCGACAGTGGGAGCCGTGTGGCTCGACCTGCGACATAGAGACAAGCATGCGCTTTACCAAGTATTCCAGGCATTCTTTGATGAGTGGGGGGTTGATGATTGGGGTTGGCTCGGTCAGTCTCGCGCTCGCCGCGTGTGACGGTGACACTGCCACGAGCAACGGCTCCGGCGGTCTCGACTCAGGCAGTACCACCACGGGCAGTGGCAGCGGCAGCGGCGGGACCAGCAACGAAACCAGTGGGACGAGCGGTTCCGGCGGCTCGGGGGCGATGGTTGGTACCGGCAGCGGCGGCGGAGCCAACGGAGCAGGTGGAGCCATCGGAGCGGGCGGCGCCGGGGGCGCAGGGTCCGGCGGCACCACCACGGTCGGGCTCGGAGGCGTTGGTGGGGGTGCGTCGAGCGGTACGGGTGGCTCCGATGACGGGTCCGGAGGCTTTACCTCTGGAGGAACCGGAGGGACGGGGAGCATGCCTCCCGAGCTTGAGTTTTGCGACGGCAGCGCGTGCGTGCCGGGGGCGTATTGTGACGAGGAGACCGGGTTCTGTGAGTGTGGTGACGGTTACGAAGGGGACGGCTGGTGGTGCTTGTCCACTGCGCCCTGCGACGAATCTCCCTGCCAGAACGGGGGTACTTGCCACCCCACGATTGGCAGTCGTGTCTTGTGTACCTGTCCCCCGGGGTTCGGTGGGGTTCACTGTGAGCTGGCATGTTCGGGAGAAATCGAGTTCCCCGACCCGGCATTGGCCCAGGCCGTCCGTAGTGCGGCGCTCCTCGACGAGGGGCAACCCATCACGGCCGAAGCGCTCGCTGACGTGACGAGTCTTTCCATCTACGATACGCAGATTGGCGATTGGACAGGCATCGAATGCATGACCTCACTCAGCTGGTTGACTGTGTCCGAGGTGGGGCTGAGCGATCTCACCCCCTTTGCTTCGCTCCCTCGCTTGACGTCGCTGAGGGCCGACTGCAACTCGATCACCGATTTGTCGCCCATTGCATCGCTCATCAATCTGGTCGACTTCAGTGTCGGCAAGAGCTCCAGCTGCGAGGTCGCCGGGCAGGTGACGGACCTCACTCCGCTTCGAGACCTGGTGGGGCTCGCTTCTCTCGACCTGAGTGGTCACGACATCGACTCGTTGGCGCCTCTTGCACCCCTCACTCAGCTAGAATGGCTGATCCTGGCCACCAACAGGCGCCTCTCGTCCCTGGCAGGCCTCGAAAATGCCGAACATCTTCAGTACTTCGTCGCTACTGACACTCTGGTGGACGACATTTCGGTGTTCGCGGGTCACCCGGCCGTCGAGACTCTGTGGTTGAGCGGGTCCAGCGTGTCCGATCTTTCGCCGCTGCTCACGGCCGCTGCGCTCCAGGAGCTTTACATTCGCGTAACGCCCGTGGATTGCGAGGCCCAGGCGGAGAACCTGGCCACCCTGGAGGCCAACGGGGTGACCATCAGCTCCGACTGCGACTAACTAGTCCTTGATGGTGGGGCTAGGCGCGAGACGCGACCGCTCGCTTGGCGAGGCTTACGGCGAGCACCAACAGCCCGCCCAACACGATGCCCACGACCGCATTCATTAGCGTAGGCACGAACCCACCGAGTACTGCTCCGATGCCCGGCAAGGTAGAGGCGCTGCTCGTGAGCCGTACGATCCACTCTTCGAGCGTATGGACGCCGTGGGTCATGATGCCACCGCCGACCAAGAACATGGCCACGGTGCCTCCGATACCGAGAGCTTTCATCAGGTACGGAGCAAGCTTGAGAATACCCGCGCCAATGCGGTGTCGCACTCCGAGAGGCTCGTCCGGGGGGTCTCGCCGGCTCAGATGCAGCCCTAGATCATCGAGCTTGACGATAGCAGCGACGAGGCCGTAGACGCCCACGGTCATCAGTGCCGAAAGGCCGACTAGCGCTGCGACCCGAGTGACGAAGGGTGCGGCAGCCACCGTACCGAGCGCGATGGCTACGATTTCTGCGGAAAGTATGAAGTCCGTGCGCACGGCGCCCTTGATCTTCGTCTTTTCGAGCGCCACCAAATCGACCGCCGGATCTGCGAGCGCTCGAGTCAGCTGCGCGCGATGCTCCTGGTCATCGTGCTGGTTGTGCAAGAGCTTGTGCGCGACCTTTTCGAAACCCTCATAGCAGAGAAAAGCGCCACCGATCATGAGCAATGGGGTCACGGCCCAGGGCGCGACGGCGCTGATGGCCAAAGCGGCGGGTACCAAGATGGCCTTGTTGAGAGCCGACCCTTTCGCCACGGCCCAGACCACCGGAAGCTCCCGCTCTGGGCTGACTCCAGAGACTTGCTCGGCGTTCACGGCCAGGTCGTCCCCGAGCACACCTGCGGTTTTTTTCGTCGCCACTTTGGTGAGCACGGCAACGTCGTCGAGCACCGTGGCAATGTCGTCGATCAGTGCAAGCAGGCTGCTGGGCATGTCTTCTTAGTCGGCGTGCACGGGGTCAGGGTCTATGACGACGTGGCTAAAGATGCCGCTTGGCGATCTCGGTCCAGGTGCCGGCCGGTTCGAGCTCGACATAGCTCTTCCAGTAAGGACGCGCCTTGGCGGTTTCGCCAAGCTGCTCGTACGCCATGGCCAGGTTGAAGTACGCGTCGGAAAACTTCGGGTCCGCCTCGATGGCGCCGCGAAACAGAGGCACGCTCTGGCCCGGCTTGCCTCGCTCAAGCATGACATAACCAAGGTTGTACTGTGCCTCGGGCTGGCGAGAATCGATCTCGAGCGCTTTTCGGTAGAGCTCCTCGGCGCCATCTGCGTCATGGCGACGAAAGCGAATATTCCCGAGATTCGTGTAGGCTATGGCGAGCCACGGATCCAGCCGAATAGCCTCCAAATACAGCTGTTCTGCCTCGTCCATGGTGCTCGGCTCTTCGTCGAGCTGACTGGCTCGTAGGTAGAGCTCGTAGGCGGTGCGCGCCCGTTCTCTACCGGCCGAAGGCCTGAGCACGCGCACCACGTCATCCCGGAGCGAGCGCACCTCCAAGTCCATGACCATTTGCCCGGTGAGCGGCTCGAACACGCCATCGTGCGTGCGCACCACGACGCGCTGACCGTCCGAGACGATTCTGAGCTCTTGCAGAGGACGCGTCACCTTGGGCAGCGACCGCTTCAAAGCGCCGATGGCTCGCGTCACGTCTCTCAGCCGGACTCGTTGATCGAGCAGCGTCTGCGCCGTGCGAAGCGCAATCAGATCCGAAAAGGTATACGCTCGACGACCCTTGCGGCGCCCGGTTGGTGACACGACGCCGGCCTTGTCGAGCGTGCGCAACCTTCCGGGGGTCAACCCCAGCAGGCGAGAGATCTCACTGCGCGTGAAGAGATCGGTGAGGGGCTCTCGATTCGAGTTGTTCGCCTGGTCGGGGGGCGGATCGATCGGCTGGAGCTCACATTCCAGCACGCGGCCGCCACCGGGGCCGAACTTCACGTGAATGATCTTCTCGTCGGGTTTTTTTCTACGACCCATCTAGCGTTGTCCCAACGAAGTGAAGCATGGAGCGTTGCATGTCTCCCCGATTGCTTGCCAAGTCAAGACGGCTTCTTTTCATGAATGAGTATGCCAGAATATCGGTGCTCTGGAAGTTGTTGGAGCGTCACGTGGCACCTTTGCGGCGGCGTGGGCGCCGCACCCCTGGCCCGCGGTTCGCCGCGACGCCGGCTTGGTCGGCCTCTTCGAAAACGCGAGCTTCAACTTCAACATCCACGCGCACTCCATCGGGATCCTTGCGAACGAACAGTTCAGCGCGAACGCGGCCAATCGGCCCACCGGCTCTCAGCTGGGCTTCCAGGCATGCAATTCGCACCGCGCGAATGCGTGCGTGGGGATCACTACCCACCAGGCGCGTGACCTCCTCGAGCTGATCGTCGTCCACGCTGCCGCCGCGTGAACGCGCCAAGAGCACGATGCTGGTCGACCCATAGTATATCGAGCCTTCCGTCTCGACGCGCGTGGCGCCTTCGCTGATCACGTCGGCTGATTCGAAGAGCTCGCGCCAGCGATAGTCACTGCTGCGAAACAGATCGACCTGGCGCCGCTCTACCAGTCGTTGACCGCGCGTCTTGGTGATGCCGGGCCCTTGCTTGAAGCGCTTCTTCTTCGAGCCCTTCGACTTCAGCGCCCTCATGGTGCAGCTTTCCGGTGAGCAGTCATCCGCCATGGAAAGCGTAAGCCAAACCGGGTCGTCAGGCAGAACTTACCTGCGCGTTTTTTCTTTGGAGCCGTCCAGGTCGCTGCGCCTGTCGTGGTGAGGGTCGATCAGTGATGTTGATTCAGGTTCGAGCTCGCAGGCCCCGCTCGCATTTAATGAACTAGCCGATTGCCGAAAATGCCGAAAACTGGGCCGGCACCGCTACGCTCTGCGAAGCTGCAGCCAGAGGAACCCACCCAGAGGGAACATGGCATCGACGTATCAAGGTAAAGAGCGCCGACGGCATCGAACTTACGTGACGCGCAACACGGAGTACCATTTCCGCGATGACGTGTGCGTAGCCGTTCGAGATCGCAAGTCCAAGGCGTGGCTGGCCTCGCATCTCGCATTGCAGCGCAAGCTCACGGGAGGCGTCCGCGTGCTGCCCAACGGCACGGCCATTCCAGTTGAAGAACCACCCGCGGTCGGTGAGGCGTTGTACTTCGGCGACGAAGAAGGGCGCGAGCTCATCACCAGCCGGCTCTGCACGATCGAGCGCCCGGAGAAGCGGCTCGTGGACAATTTCCCCGCGTCCCGTTGAGCTCCGTTCAACTGGCATTGAAACCCCAGTCGCGGACTTGTTGAACCAGTCCGGCGTGCGCGAAGTAGGGTGCGCGCCAAACCTCGCGTGCGACGCGCACGAGTGCGTAGCGACGTTCGCGCGGCCACGCGGCGCGTCATTGTTTGGGCCGAGTTTTGTGCTGCTTCGGCAAAAAATGCATTAGGACACCCGCGGGGCTCACGGCACAATCCTCCCCACCGAGACAAGTAGCAATGACTCAACCATTCGATATGAGCGAGAAGAGAGATCCGCGGGCTGTTCGGATTCTGGCGAAGAACATCTATCGAGAGTTCCGCGCGAACGGCTTCTCCGAGCAAGATGTGCTCTCTCTGGCAGGCGAGCTGCTTGCGTTGGTGACGCGCGAGGTGCGTGAGCAGAATCCCGACGCGGGTGAAGCTAGGCCCTGAGGCAGCTGGCTGCGCGCCACTCGGAATTTGGGCGGGCCAAACAGACGATTGCAGTGTGGCGGTATTGCCTGGCGCTGTTTCCGCGCCAGGCGTGTGGGCCAGGTATTGATTTTGGGGGTCGCCAGGCTACGCACGTTGACACTTATCCGCTGCCTTGGAAATTGTAGGGTCATCCGACTGTGAACTCTCCCCCCGAAGCTGAAGTCCCATCGTTCACCGTTGTCGTCAGCGAAAAAGGGGGAGCTGAGCGCAGGCAGACATTCGACACCACCGAGCTCAATGTCGGGCGGGTTCAGGGTAACGAACTGATGTTGCCGAAGGGCAACGTCTCCAAGCGGCACGCACGCCTCTTGTTTCGGGACGGCAGGTTCATCGTCACCGATCTGAACAGCACCAACGGGACGTACGTGAATCGTAGGCGCATCGCACAAGCCACGATCGTACGCGAAGGAGATCGCATCTACATCGGAGACTTCGTGCTGCGCATCGAGCTGAACGCCACCGAAAGCTTCGACGACAAGACGGGTAATACGGGTAGGCCCTCGTTCTCTAGTGTGCACGAAGGACCCTCGGTACCGGATTCCGCACCCAAGCTACAGTCACAAGACCAGCCTTCGTACTCCGACGAGCTGACCCAAACGCCAGGCGTCTCGCGTGATTCGGATGGTCCAACGCCCAATCGTCTGGTCGTCGAGCGTCCGCCGCGTCCCGATGCAGAAGGTCTGTCTAAGGCGCAGCTTTCTGCCGATGACAAGAGCTTCACGACGGCCGCGGCG
>CBFGRJ010000419.1:0-6463 GCA_965651135.1 uncultured Myxococcales bacterium | reverse complement strand
GGCCGCGAGCCACGGCGTCCGATCCGCGCCAGCGCCAGCGCCAGTCGCAACGAGATGGTGTGCCAGCCGAACAGCACCCGCGCCAGCGCCAGCGCCAGTCGCAACGAGATGGTGTGCCGCCGATCCGCGCCAGCGCCAGCGCGAGTCCGTTCGAGCAGCCGTGCGGCGCGAGGTGTGGCAGCGCGATGGCGCGCGGTGCACTTGCGTCGATGACCGGGGCCAGCGCCGTCGGGAGACGTCGGGCGCGAGCTCGTGCGGGCCAAACGCGAGGCGCGTGGGCGAGCGCGGGCGGGGAGGAGGCTCGAGAGCGATTTTCGTACAAGCCAACCCCGAGGCAACGGGTTAGCCTTCGCGCTGCGTGAGGATGCCGAGGGATCACCAGCGACTGAAGACCGCTTTGGGGCCGCTGCTCGGTGTCGTGCTGGGTGGCTGCGGTGTGGACGTGGCGGAGCCGGTGGGGACGCGTGGGGAACGGGTGATCTACGGGGAAGACGATCGTCAGGAGCTGTTCGAGTGGAGCTCCAGCGAGGGGCAAGCCGTGATCGGCAGCAGTGTTGCGGCATTGATGTGAGCGCATCGCGTGGCGTATGGCGAAGGGGGTTCGGCCTGCCCGACTGGACCCAAGACGGCGTCTGCACGCGACCGGCGCGGGGCGACGAGCCCAGTGAGGAGCATCAGCTCGTGGCGACTTCGGTGACCGCGCTGTGCGGTAGTGGCTGGCCGAGCTCACGACTCTGCGACAGCTCGGCAAGCTGCGGGGATGGTGTGTGCAGCGGCAAAGAGAGCGCCGAGGACTGTGACTCCGATTGCGACCCACCGAGCTGCGGTGACGGACTATGCGAGCTGAGCGAGCGTTCGAGCTGTGCGGAAGATTGCGAGGTGTTTTCGCGTGTGCCCGTCGAATGGCTGGGCGACCCCCAGGACTATGTGGAGGACGGGGAAGACGTGGACGGAGTCCATGACGAGCCCGCTGAATCCACCTCTGCCAGCCATCGCCAAGGGTGCAGCTTCGGGGCCCACCGCGGTCCGCTGAAATCGGAGTCCCTGCTGACTTGGGTCGTGCTCGGTGGCCTAGTAGTGAGGCGTAGGCTGTGGCGCGGTAGTCACTCGCAAGCGATAGGCTCGTAGCCGATGGCCAAGTCGTCGTAATAAACGGTGTTGGCCTCCGCACCATAGAGCGCCCATCCGAAACCGATGCGCGTCGGGTTTTGAGGGAAGGTGCCATCGCCGGAGTGCCAGCCGTCGGCAGCGGAATCGACCGCGAGCTCGTCACCCACGTAGAGCTCCGCCGCTTGACCCGTGAAGTCGAATTTGCCGCGCAGGCATTTCCACTCGTCCGCCACGGGCGCCACACAGCGCGGGCACTCGGGATATTCGAACGGGTCGGGGCTGAGGCCGTCACCGGCAGCTGCAAGGTTGGCATGGTAGGCGTTGTTCTGACCACCAAAGCGCACTTCTTGGGACTCTTGTCCTGGGCTAGACGCCACGAAGGCGTTGTGGCCCGACCAATTGGCATTGGTGAAGCGCATCCACACTCGGAAGTAAACGACGCCGCTCGGCAACGGGAATACGCTTTCGTTGTAGAACATGGTGGAGCCGCTCATGCCGGTCACCTTGACCGATTGCGACCCGGAGTGAGCCTGCTCCGCCGTCACTTCGATGGCATTGGAGCCCCCCGCGGGTATTTGCAGCTGCCACAGCGCCGGATCTGGAGGACCACCAGCGGCCACGCCTTCGAAGTCGTCGCTCACGGCGGCATTCGAGGTGCCGCCCCCTGTGCCGCCGGTACCGGTGCCGGTGCCGGTGCTAGTATTGGTGCTGGTGGTGGTCATGTCACTCGCAGCGGTGGTCGAGGCCATGCCCCCTGCGCCGGTCATGGTTGAGCCCGTCGTCCCGGTGGATGTGCCCGTGCCTGTACCCGTGCCCGTGCCCGTGGAGGTGACGTTGGCCGTGCCAGTGGCGGTGGTCGTGACGTTGGCCGTGGTCGAGGAGGCTCCCGTGGACGCCGCGGTCGTTCCGCTGGAGCTTGCACTAGACGTGACCGCTGTGCTGCCAGCGGTCGCGGTGGTCGTGGTCATTCCGCCCGATCCCGGGTTGGGGTCACCCGACGAATCCGAGCAAGCGCTGAAGCAGGCGAGGACCAATGTGACGTGCGCGGCTCGGGCAGCGCGTTGGACGATAAGCATGGCGGCTCCTGGCAAGAAGATTGGCGTAGTCTAGCCGCTATTTCGCCGAGTTCATGCTCGCAAATTGGGACGCGCGCTGGATTACTGCGCCGAGACGACCGCGCAGTGCCCGTTTGCTCCGCAAGCGGCTCCCAGAGGCTCGGGAGGAATCGCCACGCAGGGTGGGCAAGCCGCGGGCTCGTCTCCGCAGGCGAGCTCGGAGAGCTTCGTCGGATCGATGGAAATCGCCACCCAGTCATCGCCCGAGCAGGACTCACAGCAGCCGAGGCCATTGCGAAGGTGACAATCGTCGTCTGTCTCGCAGGCGGACAGCTCGCTCTCGCGCACGTCGTACACCTCGCAGTGGCCCATGCTACAGCGAGCACCGAACTGCTCGAGCCCGGGCGGATCGCAGTAGTCGCAGTCGAGCAGTAGACATTCGGGCGCGCGCGACGAGTCGTAGGCCCGGTTCGCGGCTTTCAAGATTTCGAGCGAAGGCTCCTGGCAAATGCCACAGCAGCCCCGGTCGATCACACAGTCGGCGTGCGTGTTGCAGGCGGTGAGCCCACCGGGAGCGCAGGCGTCGAGGCAAGCCTCGAGTGTTTCGAAGCGATTGTCGTTGCCTCCGCAGCCTCCGTACACGAACGATTCGCACAAGCCGGTTTCGGCATTGAAGCCATAGGCAGGAATGTACGCGTTGCACTGGCCCGGTGTGATCGACTGGCGGCAAACGTCCCCGCCGCTCCCGGTCGTAGCCGTGGTGCCCGTAGCCGTCGCGACGGCACCCCCAGCGCTCGTTGTGCTGGCGCTCGTCGCAGTGCTGCTTGTGCCACCGCTGCTGGCGCTGGTGCTGGGCCCTGCGCCACCGTCGGTCGCCTCCTTGCTGCTGAAGGCGTTGCCGCCACAGGCCGGCGCGCCCAGCAGAGCGATGACCGCGACTAGGTCTCGTAGGGTGAATCGAGTGCTGCGCGTCATCTGCCTACCGGCCGTGCTACCTCGACCTACTTTGCCCTCGGTTCACCATAGACGATGCCTCGGCCACCAGGCCCCACGTACACACGCCCGTAGACTCGCGGATCGCCCGTGATGACCTGGGCGCCACCATATTGATGCGCGTCGTCGTTGATGCGGACGAAGCTTTCCGCCTGGTCGTCGGAACGGAAGAAACCGGTCACGCCGTTCACCGTCCCAGAGAGGTACACCGCGGGATAGCTTTGGCCGGGTGCGGCACGCCCGAAACCGACACCGTGAGCCTCTTCGACGGTTTCGACCACGCTGAAGGTTTTACCCGAATCGACCGAGCGAGCGAGCTCCGTCTTACCCACCACCCACACGTCGCCCTCATGGCCCGGCACGGCTTTGATGGATGCGTATTGCAGCTCGTAGTCCGGAATGGATCGCAAACTTTCGGAGGTGACCTCGAAATGGGCTCCGCCATCCTCGCTGGTCAGCACTGTGCCCTCGAGGGCGTTGAAAGCGTAGAACTTCTTCGGATTCACGCGGTCGGAAGCCAGTTTCAGAAACCAAGGGGCCCAGTCCGGGGTTTGCTGAGGAGGCGGCAGACCGGCGCTCTGGGTCCAGGTCTTGCCGCCATCGCGCGAGTAAGCGGCTTGGGCGCCGCGCGGGGCCCAAATCACGACCGAACCATCCGCCGACACGGCCACGCTGCCCATGCCTTCGCATCCGGCGGGCTCGGAAGCGAACTGCTTCCACGTGGCCCCGCCGTCGGTCGAGAGCGCGCCGCGTGGTGATTTCGAGCCATCCCATGGATAGTTGCCCACCCGCGCCATGACACTCGGCTTCTGTTCGGCAAAGTCGATGTCCTCGGAGCTGGCGCACGGCGGGTTGGTGAAGGTTCCCCGCTCCGGTGAAGTCTCGAGCTCATTGTGCCGGAAGCCGCAGGCGTCGAGCATCACGCTCAGCAACGGAGCGCCTTCGGGCGGGCTCACGAGATCGCGCACCACGGTCTCTTCCAGATTTTTCGAATGAAAGGACCAGTGCACGGGCTTGCCCTCGTCCGCAGCCGCTAGGTCGAAGGTCGCCCAAACACCGCCGCCCTCGACGATCATGGCCCGATTGGAGTCGAACGGGTCGATCTTGATGTCGCCCACCCACTGAGGTGGGTCGAGCTTTTCCCGATGGTGATACACGTGCTGGGCACCGCCTCCGTCCAAGACAGCCGTCGCCATCAGCGGCTTCCAAGTGTTGCCCCGATCCGTGCTGCGGAAGATTTCTGCGCCCTTTGCCCAACGGTCCATGGTCGTCACCACCAGAGTGCCCGGCTTCGCTGGATCCAGCGCAATGCCAGCGTATCCGAAGCTGTCTTCGTCACTGGGCGCGAGAGGAGTGATGTCCGTCCACTCGTTCTGCTTGGGCTGATAGCGATACACGGCGCCGTCTTTGAGCGCATAGGGGCTATCGCCGAGTGCATAGCTCACGTAGAGGGTGCCGTCCTTGTCGACCACGGCGCGCCTGGGCAGAAATCCCGGCTTCGGCTGCTCGCGCAAGCTTTCCCAAGTGCTACCGGCATCCTTGCTGCGATAGATGCGCCCGTCGGTCTGGCTGCCGACGTAGATCGTGGGAGTCGCTTCGCCCTGCTTGCCGCTGGCGGCATCGAACAACACGAAGGGCAGCCCGAGCCCCTTGTCGTCGCCTTTCACGGGAAAGCTCGCCACCTGCTTCCACGTCTCGGCTTCGTCCTCACTCTTCCAGAGTCCGTCGCGGCGAGACCCGAAGTAGAGCAGCTTCGGTTGGTGCGGATCCACCGCCAGCCGCTCGCCATCGGAGCGGCTGAGCTCGTTGCCCCCCATTTTGAAATCCACTGGAAAGACTTTCCAGGAGGCACCGCGATCGTCAGAGCGCATGAAGGCGCCAGCCCCCGCCCAGCTTTGGGTATACATGCCGACGGCCATGGTCACACGATCGGGTCGCACCGGGTCGGTCGCGAGGCTCTCGATGCCCAGATAGTTGGCGTCTTTCGTACTGACGAAATCGGTCAGTGGTATCCAACTTCGCTGCGCCGCATCGTAGCGATAAGCGCCGCCTACATCGGTTCGCGCATACAAGATGCCCGCCTCGACCGAGCTGTAGGCAAGCCCCGTCACGAAACCGCCGCCCATGATCACCACGTTTTTCCAAACGTAAGGTTCGGTCGGCACGGACGATTGCGACGGGGCGGCCTCCGCGCGATCGGCAGCGCTCGCCGGATCCGGCGGGCGTATGCACGAAGAAACCGCGCCTGCGAGCGCAAGCTGAAAGACAAAGGACCATCGGCGCCAATCCGTCATCTGAGCGTCCATGGCCCCGCTTATACCAGCGGATGGGCGGAATGCGGCCAGGCGGGCAGCACCCGGAATCGAGACCACACAGCAGAAACTAGCGCGTCAGACCTCAGACATGCGGGTCGACCGCGGTTTTGGCGTCGCAGAGAGTGGTCGAATCGCGCGGTACAACGCCCGCACCGAGCTCGCGACCAGCGCTCCCATACCGCCGAGTACCACGGCGTTACAAATGAGAAGCCACCATGCGCCGTTGTAGTAGAGCCTGCCTCCCCAATGGAGCAAGTCGGGTAGGCGCGCCAGATCGGGTTTCATGGAGAAACCCACCTCCAAGCGGAGCCAAGGGTTCAATGCAAAGTCACACGCGGCGTAAGCGAGCGTCAGTAGGCTGAGCGATAGCCAGAGCCGCGCGAAGAATCGAGCGGACGTCACGGATTACTCCAGCAAACTCTAGCACGCTCTTTTCTCGGCGCACGTGCGCGGCGCACGTGCTCTGGTGCACTTGGCTACGACCCGGGTTCGTCTACGGCCCCTAACACCGCGCCCGCAAAGAGTGGAGGTGCCGACGGCGCTCGCAACGTCTTCGGTTGCGTCCTGAGATCGAGCAAGGCGTCCAAGGTGCTTTCCAGTTTTGTCAGCTGGGCATCGAGCTCGTCCGAATTCGCGGGTGAAAGGCGGCGCAAGTTCGCCAGCTCACGGGCGGCTTGCTCGATGAGTTGGTCGCGCTCCCGATCGACCTCGACGACATCGGCGCCATGCGCCGCCGCCTCCAGAGCTGCGCTGGTCTGGGCTCGCAAGGCCTCGTAGACCGTACCATCCCGTGTCCCCATCTCGAAAATCGCGATGCCAAGCCTGCGGTCACCGAAACACAGGGGCATGACCACCGAGCTTCTGGTCTCCCGGGTGCGCAACAGGCGCTCGCTGACAAGCTCTGACTCGAGGCAGAACTGCTCGCCCGCGCTGATCGGAATCACCTCGCCATCGCGGTACAACAGCATGATTCTCACGAGTCGCTGTGCG
>CBFGRJ010000418.1:0-6488 GCA_965651135.1 uncultured Myxococcales bacterium | reverse complement strand
GATGAGGTCGGTGTTCCAGATGAGGGAGCGATCCGTCACCTGCACATGTTCGAATGAACGATAGATTTCACGCAGCTTGCCGATACCTTCCTGCAATACCGGACCGGTACGGAACACGGCGGCATTGCTTTGCATGGCGCGCTGCATGTCGCTCAAGCTCGGGGGGGCGAGCGCCGCCAGCTTCGACGAGCCGGACGAGGCTTCTGGAGCCACGGACCGCAGCACTATCCAGGCGGCTCCGAACATGAATGCCAAGAGTGGTACCGCGACGACGACCAGCGCCGGTCCACGTGCCAGCATGACGTGGTCGTACAAGCCGTGCAGCAGCATCGATAGGCTCCACGCCAGCGGAAACCAGCGATCGCGACCGCGGCGACCGGCACCGAGCGCAAAGCCCCAGACCCCGGCAAAAAACAAATGGGCCGGGCCGAGCGACAACACCCTGACCGCACCCAGCGCCGTCAATGGTTGGCTCATGGTGAGCACCAGCGCTTCGCCCGCCGCAAACCCCGCCCCAGCGCACATGGCAAAGATCAATCCCAAGCGAGGGGTGAGCAGCTGGCGCCGAACGTAGAGCGGCCAGACGCACAGCGCCTTCAGCGCCTCTTCCAACGGCGCGGCCATCAACAACATGGCGGCCAGGGCCGGTCCGGTGCCCCCTGCTTCGTCCACCCGGAAGGACAGCTGCATGAAGTCGAGGGCAATCGGCTCGAGATAGGCACAGCCGACTCCCACCAGAGCGCCCGCGGCCAGCATGAGCCAAGCGGGCCGCCGCGGCAGCAGGCGAACCCGCGCCATGCGTCGCCACACCACGAACGCCAAGAGCAGCGGGACCGCTAGGAGCAACAGACCAACGATCAGCCGCCACACGTCGCGAGCGTCCTAAAAGTGCAAACCGACCACGGCCAATGCGGTCATCCCCGCGCCAATGCCCGACCCATCGTCGGCGTAAACCGCCTGAGCTCCTTGTGGCATGTCCGACACGTCCAGCGCATCTCGAGACAAGAAGGTGACTTCACCGTTGACACTCGCGCCCACGGAGAATGCGCTGCTCACGAAATAGTCCACGCCACCACCCAGCCGCACGTCGAATCCGCTGATGCTCATCTTTGACAGGTCGACGCTGGCGCTATCGGAGGCGAACCCGCCGAGCGACGTGTAGCCAGCGCCCGCCGCGACGAACACCTCCAGCTTACCCAACGGAATGCGTAGCCCCCCCTCGGCATTCAACGACCACCGCCGCGCATCGGCATAGGTGGCGTAACGAAAGCGGCCTCCCAGCGTCAGGACGAAGAGGCGAACCCCGAGGCCAGCGCCGTAGGTGAGACCACTTTGTTTGGATTCAACCAGCTCTCCGTCGACGAGATCGCTGTCACTGAGCGCCTGCAGCCCGAGCAGGTCATAGCCGATTTCGCCATTGAGCCAGACAAACGAGAGCCCCTTGCCTGCATCTTCTTGCTCCGCTCGTTCGAGCTCTCGCTCCACCTCTGCCTCGCTTTGGCCTTCGGTGGCGGGTGGAGCCGTGTCCACCGCTTCAGGGGGTCGCAAGCCGCCGGCTTGCAGGTTGCTGGGCGGCTCAGCAGGCGGTGGCGCGCCCGGCGGCGACGCCCCCGGCAGAGGAGGTTCTTGCGCCTCTGCCGGCAAGCTTACGGAGAGCCCGAGCACCAGCGGCGGCACCCAGCGCCAGGCAGCTGCGCGGAAACACCATTCAGACTCCGAACCGGTCGAGTGGGCCAACGACATCGACGCCAGAGTAGCAGGCGACGGCCCACAGGGAACTCGACGTGGACCTAACCCTCGCCGCCCGGCACTGCTTTGCAGTCGTCGGGCAGACGCCGCTTGGGTTGCACCTGGAGAAAGCGCCCGCGGACGTGAGTCACGTACGCGCACTTCAGCCCGCGCCTGACCTTGCTGAGCGCATCGCGACGGTAGCGCTCCGGGTCCTTCGACAACCAATCGTAGCGCCCGTCCAAACGCTTCACGCTGTCTTCGAATGACGGTAGCTTTCCATCGACCACGAGCAGATCGTCGCTCAGGTACATGGACCAAATCGCGCGCAGCGCCTTTTTCTCCCTCGAGGCCCGTTGGGTGATGGGCAAGCCGCGCTGGTAAGCATTTTCGAACCACGCCTTGCGCTTCCGCACCTCCTTCAACGGGAAGTCGCGCTGGAGCGCCTGCCTACCGTGTTCGCCGTAGTAGTGCCAACCGATCGAAAAGCAGAGAACCAATGCCCAGAGCGGCACGAAGCGCGACTGAAACGGCACGAAGCCCCGCTGCAGTCGAGCACTCACAGCCGTCCGAAAACGGCGCACTATTTCGACGAAGAATGCGGCGTTCACGGCCAAGATCAACGGGCACAAGACCACGAAGTAGCGTGGCTCTTTGCTCATCCAGAGCTTGATCGGGCTTAGCTGACGAATCGCAAACGTGGCGAAGAAGAGATACCCGAACAGGACCAGCGCCATGGCTCGGGCCGGCGTCTGTCGCGCGAACACGGCGAGCGCCAGTGACGCGCCAAGGCTCAGATAGAGCGGAAACTTGATGCTCTCCCACAGCACGTTGTAGCGCTCGAGCAACTTCCAGAACAGCGCCATGAAGTCCAGAGACTTGTCGCGGATTGCGCCGCCTCCGCCCCCTCCCCCTGCGCCACGCGCCCGCGCTACGCTGCGTGTGACGTTCTTGACCGTGCCGCCTTGATGCGACGCATCCACGATTTCGAAGCGGGTCAGGTGCTCGGTAAAAATGGCGTACCACGCCGTCTCGATCAAATAGCAACCCAGCAGCAATCCCGAAAAGATCAACAGATCGCGCCGGTGGCTACCGTAGAGCCAGATCGCCACCAGCATACCCGGCACGAACAAAAGGTTCTGCATCTTCGCCAGGTAGCCGAAGAAGGTGAATAGCCCCGTAATCAACAAGAGCGCCAGTCGAATACGGGCAGCACCGCGATAGCGCACGTACCAAAGCAGAAAGTACAGCGCCCCCGCCATGTAAGCCGCCGAGAATGCTTCCGGCAGCAGCTGCGACCCGGCCCGCTCCATGGGTTCGAGCGTCAAGAGCCAAAGCGCGGCAATCAAACCTGCCCAGCGCCCGCCGAGCTCCTGACCCAGCTTGTACGTGAACACCACCGCGGCGGTAGCCGCAGCCACCGGCGCTACGTAGTAAACCTCGGGGCTGTTGCCCCAGATAAGCTGCGAGACAAATGCCCAAATGTTGATGCCGAACCGGGCGAGGTGGTGATTCCACTCGATGTCGTGGAAGCTGTTGGCGTAAAACCACTGCTTGACGAAGAACCATTTGCGCACGGCATCACCGCCGCACTCGATGTCCCACAGCGTCAAGCGACGCACCCACAGCGAAGCGATGCTCAGACAGACGATGATCGCGAGGTCGGGTCCGTAACGCTTGAGACCGCCGAGACCAGCTGCCAGCACGGCCCGTCGCATGCTGGGTGCTTACCAGAGGACAATTGTCGCTGTAAAGCAGGCTCGGCAGCAGTTGGCGGGCCGCCCGTGAGTGCCCCCGCGGTACGGCCCAGCGCCAGGATCCACGCGGTTTGAGGGGGACTTTGTACGGAGACGGTGGTAGCAGGCCGAAAGACCCTCATGGGACTCTTGAAGCAGGGCGAACAGTTCTTTGATACGATACGTACCCGGGTAGCTCGCTCGCTCGCGCCCATGCGGCGGGTCGCCGGTCGCGCCCTGCATGGGCTCGTGACGAGGCTCGAACCGGCGTGGCTCGCGATCGGTCGCTTTTTCGCTCTCAGGGCAGTGCAAGTGGGCCTGCACGTGACGAGCGTGCTTGCTTTGCTGGCGGTCTTGGCGGCTTACGGCCGAGTCTGGCTCGAGTTCAACACGCCCATGCTCACGGATATCGATCTGCAGTCCGATGACGCACGCACTGCGGTCTTTCCCTTCCACCGCTATGCGAGCGACCCAGCGTTGCAGGACGACCCTATCGCGCAAGAAATGCTCTCCTTCGTGCCGCCCGGTGTCTGGCTTTTGTACCGGGTGCTGGTGCCGTTCACCGACGTGTTCATCGCACCCAAGATCGTCCAGGGGCTGGCCTACCTGGTGGTGCTGATCGCCGGGTGGATCCTGTGGCGCTCACGGCGCACGGGCCTCGGGGCAGGCGTGCTCTTGGTGTTCTTCGTTTGCCACGACTGGTACGCCATCGAACGCATCGCCGGAGGTTTGGGCAGAGCGTTCGGGTTCCCATGCTTCGCCCTGTGGCTGGCTGGGGTGCTCGCGCACAATCGGCGCGCCCGCTTCGCGGCGCCGGCCCTGGCCGCGCTGACCTATCCCTCGGCCATGGTGCTCCTGTTCGCTGCCGAGGGCCTCTACGTAGTGCGCGGCCTGTTTGGGCAGCCCCGGGCTGTCGTGCTGCGCCGACTCCTGCGCTACGCGAAGCTCGTGGCCGTGTGTGTGCTGCTGGTGCTGCCTTCGGCCCTCGGCGGTGAGGAGCGCGGCCCCGTGCATTCGCTCGAGCAAGCGCGCCTCGAGCCGGCATTCACCCGCGCGGGGCGCTTGTGGATCCTGCCGTTCGCGGAGCCCACCAAAGTCTTTCTGCCCACCTACATCGACCAGCTCATGCCGCGGGGCGACTCTCCAGTACCCGAGCTGAAGCGCGCTTACGAGGCAAACGCAGAAGTGTGGGCCACCACCTTCATCGCGCTGTTGATCCTGGTGGGCTTCTTGCGTCTGGGCCCCAGGCCCGCGCCCGCCGTGGCGTTCACCTGTGGCGCAGTGATCTTGTACCTCTTGTCGTGTGTACTCGCCTTCCAGTTATATTCGCCGGAGCGCTACTACAGCTACGGCATGCGTATGGCCGCGATCGCCCTCTTGGTGGGCGTACCTGCTCGACTGCTGTGCATGCTGCCCCGCAGACCGCGAGCCATCGTCAACAATTTCATTGCGGCAGGGCTGATGCTACTGGTGTGGTTTTGCGCCGGCCACGGCCAAAAGGCACCGAGCGGCATGTTCATCAGTGCCGCTCGCGACCGCTCACTGCACGAATTCGTGCGAACTTTACCCAAAGACGTACGCATCGCCTCACACCCGATGGACGGCGACGGCATTCCCTACTTCGGCGCTCGCGCCACCATGGGCACTTTCGAAACGCTCCAACCCTGGTTCGTGGACTCCTGGCGCCGGCAGAAGCAGCGGACCGAAGCCACGCTACGCGCCCTGTACGCCACCGAGCGCAAAGACGTGTTGAGCTACGCAAAAGAGCGCAACGTGACGCACATCCTGCTGAACCGACAACGCTATCGCAGCAATTTCGTTGCCCGCTCGGCGTCGTTCCAACCCTTCACGGCCTATGCTCGCGCCATCTTGGCCCAACGCAAGCTCAAAGAGCTGGTGCTCGCGGATGTCCCAGACAGCGCCATCGTTTTTCGAGACAACCAGTGGCAGCTGGTCAGCGTGGCAAAACTACGAGACGCCTGGCGCTAACCTTGATTTCTTATCCACTGGAAGACGGGAAGACAGGAAGATTCTTTGTTTGGACCCGAACGGAGCACCCAGCCCTAGTCGCTTTCGGGCAGGTATTGCTCGCCGTCCCAGGTCAAGCTGCCGTCGGCGTGTAGCTCGCCGGTGAAACTGGCGGCGCCGGCTTCAGCCGTGATCATACCGCCTTCGCAGTCATAGCTGCCAGCGAGGGCGGCGTCGGACCGCATCCACTGGTAGGTCGCCTCCTCGAACGAAAGGGTCCAATGGCAATAGGCAGGCCCTTCTGGGGTATTGCCGCACTCGAGCTCCTCGACCGACGAGTATTGCTGGCCTACTAGCTCGCTGCAGGGTCCCGTCTCATCGCATGGTCCGTCACCTACCCTGACCCAAACCTGCTCTTGACACTCGAAGCGGCGATCATCGACACACTCGGGGGCATCGTCCTCCGTGCAAGGGCACCCCACGTTTCCCTCATCATCAGAAAGCTCGGGGTTTTGCGTCGGCGAATAGCACGCCTCGGGTTGACCAGTGGTGGAGCTGCCCGAAGAGCCCTCGGTACTCGTGTCCGCCCCGGCGCTGCCTCCCGTGGCACTGCTGCCGCCGCTACCGTTGACGCTACCACTGGTTGACGACGCACCCCCCGCTGAGCTTTGCGAAGCGGTCGCAGCCGCAGTGGTCATGCTCGCAGTGCTTCCACCGTTTGTCGCAGTCACCGTGCCGCTGCCGCCTGCCCCTGTGGAAACCGAGCCGCCGGAACCCGGAGCTCCGCTGCCCTCGTCATCGCCGTTACATCCAGACACCGTGCTGACGAGCAACCACAGGCCAGCGTACGCTTTCATCCATCTCATCGCGGGTAGCTTAACTCCATGCAAGCTGCAGAGCAGAACTGAGCAGAACAAAGCCGCGCTGAATTGAGCTGAGCCGGGCGCCCCGAAGCGTTCGGTGCGCCCCGCCAGCGAATAAGCGGTTGCTGAAGGGTTCATTGGGGCAGGATTGTGACACACGACGACGTGGGGCGCGGCGAATGCACCAATAGAA
>CBFGRJ010000417.1:0-6515 GCA_965651135.1 uncultured Myxococcales bacterium | reverse complement strand
CGTGGAGTTTGCGGCTGAACTTGGCGTTGATCTTGTCACACCAGTCGACGGCCTGGCGGTTGGCGTCATCGAAATCAGCGAACCTGCGCCCCGCGAGAAAGTTGTTTTGCACGTAGTCGAAGAGCCCCTCGACGACAGCCGAACGATTGGCGTCCCCTTTTTCGTGGGCGCGGAACTGAAAGCCGCGCGCCTCGGCAAACGAGGCCATCTCTGGCGCGGGCACCATGTTTTCACCGGTGCCCCTGAGCACGATGACGCTCGTGTTGTCGACCATGCAGATTTCGCAAACGCCGCCGATGTAATCGAGCGCATCATCGAGGAAGAGCTTGCACTCGAACCGAGTGAACTTGGGATACAGCTGCACGAACGAAAGTCGCGAATGCCCGAGGGCCAGACCGGCGATCTGCACGGGACGCTCGCGGCCGCCCACGTGGGCGTGGTGGGGCGAGGTGTCGTGCTGCATTTCCTTGCCCGGAGGGTGCTCGTAACGTCCAGCGGGCTCGGGCGGCTCGTGACCGATCCCGTGCCGGCGACAGTAAGCCGTGAGCGCGGGGTACGACAGCTGGGCGCCCTGAGCTTCGAGCTCTTCATGGACGCGGATGAGATTGCCGTTACAGCGACTGAACTGATCGACGATCTCGTCGTGATATGGCTCGGCCTTCTGTGACCGGTCCAACACGGGAACATCGCTCGAGCCCGAGGCGATCACCTTGCGCACTGTCACTCGCGAAACACCGAGAGCGCGTCCGATCGCGCGTTTGCCTTGACCGGCTTGGTGCAGCGCCAGAATGGCGCCGCGGAGTTTTTCATCCAGCATGCGTCTCTTCCTTGTCGAGGGTCGTCACCAAGAGCTCGACATCGCCGCGTGCGCCGGCCGCTGCTTGTCGCAACTGACCGTGCTCGCGCGGCAACATTTGCCGGGTGACACCGTTTTCGATCTGGGTGGTGGCTCGCCGGGCGATGCCGCTCAGCGCCCCGATGTCCCGTTTGAGCTGCCGCACTGGATCGGGCGCGGGCTCGCTGGGCTCGCTGCTGCGCAGCAAGGCAGCGGGATGTTTCAACAGCTCGGCGCGCCCGCGCTCGTCGGCGCGCGCGTAAGCCGCCACCAAAGTCGCCGTTTGCCGAGTGCTCGGCCCGAGCGGCGCGATGGCGCGCGCCAACGCCACTGCCCCAGCCCGGTTGGCCCGCGCCAAGGGCAACAGGTGCTTCATCGCCGCATGCGGGCCGAGCTTGCCTTTACGGACCAGAAGCTGGATCGCGTCGGGGAGCTCCCGAGCGAGCCCCAGGCGACGGCTGACCCAGCTCGGACTGCGACCGAAGCGGCGTGCGAGCTCCTCCAGCGTAAGCGCAAAGCGCTCCTGGAGCTCGCGCAACAACCAGGCCTGCTCGAGCGCGCTTTCGCCCTCCCCAGAGCGCATCAGGCGCCCGAGCAGCAGCGCCTCCGGCTCGGGCAGGTCCCAACATGTGGCGCGGACGAGATCTTGGCCGAGCTGCGTCAGCCCGCGGACCCGCTTGTAGCCATCCACCAGGACGTAACGGTTGGTTTCGGCGGCGGTCACGACCACCACCGGAAGCTGCTGCCCGTCGCGGGCGAGCGAAGCCAGTACTCGGCTGTCGCGCTCCCGACTCGTCGTCCGCAGCGCCTCGTAACGGCGGTCCAGTTGGTGCAGCTCCAGGTCCATCGGCCGCCACGACCGTCGCAAATCCTCAGCCCGTGGTCTTTCTCCTCTCGTATCTCGCCACGGCGGTCACAACCCCAGCTGCCGCAACTCGCTGGCGCTCGCCTCGAGTTGCTCGAGCAGAGCGATCGTGGTGCGTACGAGTGCGACTGCCTGCGCTAGCTTTTCTCCTGCAAGAACACCAGTTTGCACGACATCAGTCGCGCGCTGCGCCAGTGCCCCCGCGCGTGAAACCATCGACATCAGCCTCGCGAGAACCATCCCTCCAAGCCGGCTCGACTCCTCTCGTATCTCGCGCAGTCGCCGACCCCATCGCCACCGGCGCTGGTAGTCAGGCTGCGCCCGCCGAAACGGCACCACGACGTCCTCGTAGTGCGAACCTACCGCTTCGGCATTTCCGGCACGCCACTCCCGGCATCGGTCCGCGTGACGCGCTCGCTGGCACTCGGCGGCCCCACAGGTGACTTGTCGATCACCAACTCTTGGGTCTGGGACGAACTCGGCGCTACAATGCACGCAGCGGCAGAGGTGTGTTGAATTCATCCGGGCATGGTGTCCGGCCAGCTTCTTCTGCCGCCACTTTTCTACCTGCCCGCCGACAACGGCTCGGCCGCGCAGGGGTGAGCCGGCGCGCCCTGCTTACTGAACTGAACCACGGCAACTCAATCACCAGCGTTGTCCGTTTGCCGTCACCCGGCTCGCGCCTGCGCGGCGAGCACCGCGCCCCCCATGACCTATCTCTCGCCACACCGCTGCCGCGGCGCGGCTCGCGGCTACGCCGCCAGCTGGGTCAATTCTCGCGAGCAGGGGCGGGTCAATTCTCGCGAGCGCCTAAGGCCTAGCGGGGCAGCAATCAGGATCGTGATTGCGATGATTATTTAGTGAGCAATCCTTCACCGGAAAGCCATCAACAAAGATCGCAGCTGGCACGATATTAGCTAAGCCCTGCGCGGGCAGCACCAGGGGTCGAGGGTATGCGCGATCGCAGCTATATCAGGGCTCCACCGGGTTGCTCCCGGCACTGGATGAAACGGCTGCGCCCCGGCTTGGCCAAACCCGCAAATCCACTCGAAGCTCGTCAATCATGGCTTCGGGTAGCACTACCAAGCCCTCCGCTTTTACGCTGCCTTCGTCCTCAGCACCGGGCTCGTCGTCATCGGGCTTGCCGTTGGAAGCGTCGGGGGCGAGCTCGCCACCTGTGAGAACCTCGAAGACTTGCGAACGGAGCCGCAGCTCCTCGTACATGCGCTCGTCGTAAGTGCCAGCGAGGTATGGCACGCTGATGTCGAGATAGTGAAGCGACCGTGGCACACGGGCTCCGTTGCCGTTGCTTGCCGCACGGGCTTCTAGCTGGCGTTCACGCTGGGCAAGACAGCCGATCCTATCGATGCGCCCGGTGCGCTGCTCGAGCGCAGCGGGGTTCCAGGCCAGGTCGTAGTGGTACACGTGGCGACAATGACGATGTAGGTCGATGCCTTCTTGTCCGACGGAGGTACAGATGAGCACTTCGGGCTCTAGAGGTGTATTGAAGCCATTGAAGTAGCGGTTGCGCGTTCCGGCATCGGTGCCACCCGTGACTCGACCAACGACAACGCTGCTTTTGATGCGGGTCGTATCGAGCAGCGCTCCTCTGGCGCTGGTGGGATCGCCAATGTCACCTGAAGCGCTGGCTAGATCTTCGAGGAACACGCCCAGACGGCGAAGTAGACTTTCGCCCTTGCCTCCGAGAGGTTTCGTGAACTGGTTAACCAAGGCTTCGGCACTGAGCTGAGCTTGTGGTGCCTGGTCAGTAGGAAGGAGCCGGACTAGCATGCTCGTCCGTAAGGCGACGCGGCGCACAGCCTGCATCGCTAGGGCTCGGGTGGTCCAGTCGAGCTCATCGCCGTTCCAGGTGAGCGACCGCAGGTGGAGGTGGAACTGGCGTTGAGCGCGTAGGTCGAGCTCGAGATCTACCGGCAGGTCGTGTCCCGCGATCACTACGTGGCGAGGGTCTGCACCTAGCCAGAGGCTCGGCCCATCGAAGGCGTTGCGCACAGGTGGCGTACGTCGTTCGCGCCGTGCGGTGGCGTCACGCTTCAGAAGGTAGTCCTTGAGGGCGTCGGCCTCGCTTGCGCTGGGCTCACCGCTCTGGTCGTAGACATGATGCACGCCCTTCTCGTCGATGACGGGCTCACCTTCGTCTTCGGTCGGCGCCTCGATGCCGTAGGGAAAGTGGACCCAATGTTCGTCGGCGATAGCTTCGAGCACTATGCGGGTTTTGGTGTCGCGGGCAAACTGGGCGCGCAAGCGCCGCGCCATGGCGCACTCTGCCGCTCGATGAAGAAACACGCGGTCCAGGCGATCGGCGCGCAAATCGACGCCAAACTTCAGGCTAAGTCTGGCGATTTCGCGGTAGTCGCCGGCCTGGACGTTGAAACCTTCGGTGTGTATGGCGTGCTTCTCTTCGCCCAGCGGTGGCGCCCAATGCAAAGACCAGAGCACGCGGTCGAGAGCGACCGGCATCAGGTCGCGATCACGCCCGGTGAGCCGATCGCGAAGGCGCTCGAGCTGGCCAGGTCCACCCAGGCAACGTTGCTCTCGGCTCTTCAACCGCTCGTCGATCGCTGTCCGTACCAAGTCATGCAAGCGTTCGGCTGTCTTGGTGCGAAAACAGAACAGCAGCGACTTGTCGCCGGCCTCCCAATGCTCGACCACGCGCTGCACCACAGCGCGCATTTTAGGGTGCTGGGCATCGGCGGCCTTGTCGGCGACGAGCTCGCGCAGCAGGTCGATGTACAGCTTGGCTTGGCTATCTGAGACCACCTTCTGCAGTGCACGCCCATCACAACTTTCGAAGAGCGTCGAGTAGCACCCCGTGAGATTACAACCGAGCGAGGCCCTGCCTTTCCCCTGGCTCATCTGAGCAGTGGCCCGCATCAATAGATAGTGTGGCAGCTCCGCTTCACCGCGCACATCGAGGCCGGGTGCGGCGTGCAGTATGTGGCACCCGGGTTGGGCGGCGAGCTCATGCTCGTCGCCCTCGAGCTCGCGCCCGACACGCACCAAACGATGGTCATTGGGTTTCCGATGGCGAATCACCCACTCGCCGAGCTCGCGACTCAGGTCACGGTTGTGGGCGTACAGCATCAGCGCCTGCTTCAGAAACGCCTGAAGCGCTGGGGGGCACTCGGTGATCCCACGGTCGACCGTAGCTTCGACATCGCTACCATCCAGTGCTCCCGGTGAATCAGCCATGGCTTGCAGCACGGGGATCACTTCTCTGACGCAGGGGAGCTGCCATGCCCATGTGAGCTCGGCTTGTGTGACGCGTCCGTTCAGACGTGCCCACTCTCTTGAAAGGGCCTGGCTGGCACGCTCCGAGCTATTCAAAGCCGTGCTCAGGTGTTTCTCACGGATGCTCCGAATGCGTTCGCGCCGCTCTTTCGGGAGCTTCAGATCGTCCCCCGCCTCGAGGATCTTCAGCATCTCGTCGGGGCGGAGCTGGAACGGCGTCGCCGTCATCAGCAACAGCCGCTGCGTATGTGGGGCAATGAACCTCACGAATTCGTCGTAACCGTGCTTGTGATTTTTCCAATTGTGCGCTTCATCCACAATCACCAGCGGCAGAGCACGTGATAGGCTCTCGCGGAGCAGCGCGTGCTTGTACAGCCGCGCGAGGCCGCGTCGTAGCGCCTGCATGCGTTCGCGCCGCCGCACTAAGAAATGTTCTCCAGCTGCAGCCAACGCGAATTGCCGCAACTCTTCGACCATATCGACCGCTTCGGGGCGCGCAATATACTTCGTCAACGCCTCACGCACTACGCCCGCGGCGAACGGTTGATCTTCCTTTCGAACAGCTGCATCCAGCTCGTCGAGAGTTGTCGGCCAACCCCCGGGCGCACCTGCCAGCAGCCTGCGACGCATGTCTTTTTTGAACGCTGTGGACCAATGAGTGAACAGGACTCTCAACACGAGTTGCGCCTTCGCGTCGAGGTGTTGAACTCGGCCTCGCAATGCAGACGGTTTCGCGATCACCACGCTGCCTGAACGACGCTGGGTCAGCGCACTGACCAGGTCGTCGGGATTCCAAACAGTTTGCGCGTAAAACCAACGAGCCACCTCTAGTCGCTTATCTGAAGGGAGACAGCGCTTGACGAATTCGCCGACCTCGCGCTGCCATTTGTAGAACAGAGCGGCATTCGAAGGAACCAACACCAAGATCTTCTTGGCGCATCGGCCGAGCTCTGGGGCCTTGTTCCGTCGAGCTTCTAGAATCGACAGGGCTACGGCGAGCGCAACGAAAGTCTTGCCCATGCCCACTTCGTCCGCAAGCACCTGCAACTCGAAACGTTCGTCGTCATGCGTTGCGTAGAATCGATCGAGCAACACTTGGACAGTTCGATGCTGTCGCTCCACATCGCGCGGGTCTTTCATACGCGTTCGATCGTGACCGAGATCAATCAGTTCGTGCCGCCTCATACCGTCCTCCCTGTGAGGACCGCCCGTTCGAAGCGCCTGAAGGCGCGACTGTCGTCAAGGAGTTCTGGACCTGACCGCTTCACGCGTTCGAGCAACGTAGCGACCCGCTGTTCGGCTTGTCGAGCGACCTCACGCAACACATCCGGATCGCGCGCCCCCGTTGCGCTGGCAGCCGTTCTGACTATTCGCAGGATTTCGACCAGCTGAAATGCGGCTGCGGTAGGCGACTTAGTGCCGGCCCGAACCTCTGCTTCGATAGAGTGCGCCAGGCCCACCGGGCTGGTGTCACTCAGAAATCTGAGCTCCAGCAGCGGCCGGGGACCACACACTCGTTCGAGGTCAGTGAGCAGCCCCGGAAGCGCCTCGACGAAAGCTCGG
>CBFGRJ010000416.1:0-6518 GCA_965651135.1 uncultured Myxococcales bacterium | reverse complement strand
GCGGCGTGCCGCTATATTTTCTGGCGGCCAGTCACCGTTAGACAGCGCTGCCCCGCGCTCACGCTCGCACGCGCGCAAGGAGTTGGATCCGGATCCTGATTTACTCATCCTTTCACGCCTGGGGCTATTCTTCCACGCGAGAAATTATCCAAAGGGTGGGGTGTATTTTCGCCCGTGGTTCGTGCGGGGCCCGTCGCTATGTTTGCAAGCCCCATGCTTGTACCGATGCAGAAGACACACGGAATCACGGACAAAGTCAGAATAAAGCTTCCGCTCCAGGGTTCGTTGGTCCTGGCCTTGTTATGCTCCTGCTCGAGCGCCGAAACGGACGCCACCAATCAGTCAGCAACGACCGGTTCTAGTCCGTCAGTGACAACCAGTTCGGCAAGCACTGGCGCGAGCGCTGGCACGGGGACGACTGGCACTCAGGCCGGTACAGAAACGTCCGGCACGCAGATGGGCACTGGCGCGGGCGGTGCAGCAACGACCGGCACCCCGACAGGCACAGGAGCGGGCGGTGCAGGAACGACCGGGGCTCAGACCGGCATGGGAGCGACCGGCACTCAGACAGGCGTAGGGGGTAGCGCGACAAGCGTTGGTGCGGGTGGTAGTCAGGCAGATCCTGGGACTGGCGGGAGCGCGACCACGCAAGGCATGGGTGGAAGCGAAACGACTACCGGATCTGGGGGAACCGACGCTGGCCCCGGCGATGAGGTCACCGTGTTTCTTGCCGGTGACGATGTCAATGCCGACGGTCCCTTGGACACGGTGGTGGAAAACCCGAATTTCAGCGACGGTGGGCATATCCTCGTACGCCCGTCGACCCTTACCAATGAACCCAACACCAAGCACCCCGTAGCTATTTGGGGTCCGGGCGGCGGAACGGCCCCTGATTACTACATGTTGCTTTTGACCCGCATGGCATCGCAGGGCTTCGTCGTCGTGGGGATTAGGGAATCGACTGGAGACAGCATGCTGATGTCGGCTGCCATCGATTGGTTGGAGGAGCAAGACGCCAACCCAAGCAGTCCCATGTACGACAAACTGATTCTCCATCGCGTCGGCGTATTTGGGCATTCGATGGGTGGGCTGTCGTCGGAAGCTACGGCCCTCGTGGACGATCGCGTGACGACGGCTCTTTTGGACAATAGCGGGTCTTTCAGTCACGATGCTTTGGTCAACTTGACGATTCCGGTGGGTATCATCTATGGCGAGACTGGGCAGGAACGGCCCAACGCAGAGGGTGACTTCAACAATCCGGGGAACAAGGGTCCGTGCTGGTTGGGTATGATGTCGGGCGGCGGCCATGGCTCGGGTCCTTGGGACGGCGCGGCCGCGAATGTGGCCTGGATGCGCTGGCATCTCGGGGGTGAAAACTTCCGCAAGGATGCCTTCATCGGTTCTGGCGGTGAGTACAACGACAAGGGGATCTGGGTGACCGACTTCAAGAATTGGGAGAATTGGAAGAATTGGAACGAGTAGGGAGTCTGCCGCTCCGGCGGAACGGACTGGATCGGCGACCCTCGACCCCTTAAGCTGGCCTTTGTGGCCACTGCGACTGCGACGGCGCCCCCGCCCGATTTTCGCTATGTCGGTCTCGAGCCGGCACCGTCTTCGCTGGGGCTGAAGAGCCGAGCGGCACTGGCGGCGGCCGCGGTGTTCGGGGTCGGCATAGCTCTGGGCGGAGGCATGGAGCCGGTGACGGTGGCAGGTGCCTCGCTGGTGGCTGCCGGTACCGCGCTCCTCGTGGCGCGCAAGGCGGCAACCGATCAGGGCGTGTCGCAGGTGGGTGTGGATTACGTGGCGATCGTTCCTTGGGGCATCCTCGTGCATTCGAACGAGACGCCACGTGTGCTGCGCTGGGGCGGCGTGAAAGCCGTCGAGGTGCGTTACATCCACGAAATGGATGCAGCGACGCCCCTCGTGCGCTGGTCCGTCGTCACGATTCGCACCGCCACGGAAACCCTGGTGGGGCGTTCACCTGGTTGTCTGCTGCTCGACAGGCTGGAGGCCTATCTGGAGGACTATGCAGAAGAGGGAGGGCGAGCCATTGCTCTCGATCTTGCCGGCGAGCAGACTCTGGTGAGCGACTTCGAACCGCTGTTCCCGCGCTTGCTCGATCAGGTACGCCGCACGTTGAGCTCGCCAGCCGAAGTCTGCGCGCTGGGGCTGGCCAGTCGCGGCTATCGGGGTGGCGTCTCGCGTCAAATGAGTGAACCGGTGCTCGCGCAGCTCGAGTGCTGGCTGACCAACGTCAGCTCCTCCGCGTTCGATCGGCGCCCATTGGCTGCAATACTGGCTGCCGAGTTGGGTGCCCAGGGCGTGCTTCCATCGTTGATGGCTCATGTGACCTCACCTCATCCGTTCGTCGCTGCGGTAGCGCGCGCCGCGGCGCTCAAGCTCGGCGCAGACTTGCGCCATGTGGGGTCGCTCGACGAGCTCAACGAGTTCGTGCCGGAAGGGGAGCTCGAGGCTCTGCGGGTTTGGAGTGCGGGCGAAGAGCGCGTGCTTCCGCGTACGTCATGAATGCGACGGCCTCCAGCTCTATTTCATACGGTTCTGGTGTTCGTGTGACCAAGAACTCCAGCATCGCCAAACGGCATTCAAATTATCCTCGACGATACGGTTGTAGCGCAGTACCTCCGCATTGGAGCGCGCGTCGGAAAGCCTCACTCGTGGTCTATGTCCGGAGCGTGCGCCATCCATCCCCGTCATGCGATTTTTTTTCGATCCTCGACTGCGACAAGATTTGCTGGAGCGCGGACATCTCCCCCCACCATGTTCGAGTCATTGATCTCTCGTTTCGGGATGACCTTGCGCTGCAGCCTCGTGCTCCTGGGCATCGTGTCCTCGTGCTTTTACCCCGCAGGCTGCGCGACACCTGCTGCTCGATCCGGACGGCCCAGTCGCTCACCGCGGCTCGTCATCCACAACGTCAAGCTCCGCAGCATGACCGAACCGCAGGCGCGGGGCCCTCAGACCGTCATCATCGAAGGCGAGCGCATCACTCGGATCGTCGATGCGGCCGACGCCTCGCCGAGCCCTGGCGACCAGATCATCGATGCGACCGATCGGTTTTTGATGCCCGGGTTGGCCGACATGCACTCCCACGCCGAAACCTCCCAAGAGATGGCGAAGGGGAACGTGGCGGGTCTTGCGGTGGCCCTTCCAGAGTTAGACGTAGTTCCCGTAGAACAGGGTGGTCGCTGCAAGGAGAACTGCAACGGCTCACATCAAGCGCGTGTCGAGCTCGGAGAATGCTGGCGCCAGTATGCGTTCCGCTTCGACGAGCTCGAGCCGCCGTCGTGGAGTCCCGAGCGAGGTCCCCTGAACCCAGCCGAGCTTACAGGGGTGCAGTTCATCGTCTACACGAACACGGCGCCCGACAACCAATTCGACTATTGGCTCGACGAGCTCGAGTTTTTTCGCGGCGAGAGGCCGCAGGGCACTAGAGCTTGTGAGGCTGACGCGGGCGAGGATGGGTCTTAGCCTATTGGTTTCTGGCTGTTCGACTCGCCCGCTGCACGATCGCCTTCAGATCGGACCACTGAATCTGCGGACATGCGCTATGGATCTCATGCCCGCTACACGTCGAGCTCGGCTTCGGGTAAGCTACTTAGTCGACGAGCCAATGGCGTCCGAAGAGGGTTTTCTGGAGTGGAGGCGACTGGGCAGCTTCCTGTTGCTGACGGCAGCCGGACCGGTGCCTCAGGACGCCCTCGAGCGCTTGATCAAAGATGTCCAGCGGCATCTCGTCAAAGGTGTGTTGGCCGTTGCTGCCGGGCACGTTCAGATGACCAGCGTGCAACGCAGGCTGGTGTCGAACGCATTCAGAGGCATTCCCATCGCGGCGATTGTGGAAGATCGGCTCACGCGCGGTGTCGTCACCGCCATTGCCTGGTTGGGCACGGCCATCAAGGCTTTTCAACCGTCGGATGTCGAAAGCGCTATGGACTACGTAGGAGTTGCGATGCGGGACAAGGACTCGACTCGCGAGGCGCTCGCGCAGCTCCCCAAGCCGACGTCAGCGCGCCGCTCTGGTGCGGGGCTGGCTGACTAGAGCTTACCCACACCGGCGCCCGCCATGACGATGGCAGGAACTTCCTGCACCGGGTGCAAGGTGTAGTCATACGGAACCGAGACCGAACCAGTCGATTGTACGTTGGGACCAGCTGGGATCTGATCGCTGGCGGTCTCCCACGTGACGCTCGTGTCGAAGTAATTGTCGTGGACCTCCCACACGCCGGGATTGTCCAGGTAGAAGAAGGTTCCGAGCGGATTGCGCGCCTCGGTGAAGTAATTGCCCTCTATGAGCAGCTGGGCGCCGTTGCGGCTGTTGATGCCTGTCGACAAGATCTGGCTGTAATAGTTGTTGTAGGCATGTCCGTGCGCTTCACGGACCAAATGGGTGCGCGAGTTCAGATTCTGATACCAGTTGTGGTGCCACGTGATTCTCGTAGAACCATCGTCGCCAGAATCACTCGAGCCGACCAAGCCGCCTCGACCGCCCGTATGCAGGTGGTTGCACGAGATCGTCACATCGGTGGTGTTGTCCTTGATGTCGATCAAACCGTCGTGCTCTTCACCCTCGGTTGTCGACCCGAAGATGAGGTTGTGATCGATCCAGATATTGCTCACGTCCGACTCCATACCGATGGCGTCGCCACCGTTGGACGGCGTGTTGGTGTTCGACTTTCGTATGTTTTTGATGGTGAGGTTCTGAATGATGATATTGGACGAGGACCTGATGTGAATTCCGATCTGGTCCAAAACACCGTTCGTCCCGACGCCAATCAGCGAAATATTGCTGATCTCTTTGAGCTCGATCACGCCGTCTGCGGTATTGCAGCTGCCGCTTTGCTTGAGCGTATTTCCGGGAGTGATGGTGCCATCTACCATGACGACAAGGGGAGTGTCGTCTGCGGGCCGATCGCAGATGGCTTTGTGAATCTCCGTGCCGGTGTGGGCCGTCACCACGTCGCCGCCCTGGCCGCCGGTGACATTTTCACCAAATCCTTCGACCTTGGTCGGGCAAGGAGCCACCGGACCACCGCCCGTGGTGGCGCTCGTCGAGGAGGAACCGCCGCTGCCCCCAGAGCCGTCGGTCGTCGAGGAGGAGCCACCGCTACCCCCATTGGAACCATCGGTCGTCGAGGGTGCCCCACCAAACGACGTGCCATCGGTAGACGCGCCCCCTGTGGTGGTTGCAGCGCCGGTGGTCGAAGCCGCGCTGCTGGTCGATAGCGTATTGCCGCTGGAGTTGATTCCGCTGGACGACACCGCGCTACTCGTGTTTGCCGTGTCGCCCGAGGACGCGGTGCTACCGGTAGCGGCCATGCCACCCGTCGTCGCAGTGCTCGTCGACGGACCTTGCGTGCCTGACGAGCCATCGGTTTCGGATTGCCCGGTACTTCCCGTAGGCGTTACTGAAGCTTGGGAACCTCCGTCGTCGGCGCCGGCGCAGGCGCTGCCCAGAATGAGACCTAACGCCGAGACAAGGAGGCTACGGTGGGACACTGGACGATGATAGCGCATAGTTCGAGGGCTCGGTTCTGACAATTGCCGTCTACTGCGGTCTACACGGTCGTTGTTGACGCGACCCTTTAATGCGCGGCGTTGGCGAATCGATCTCAGAGTCTGTATCGAGTGTGCGCCTCGACCCACATCGGCCCTAGATGCTCAGGTGAGGAAATGTCAGGTCCTCGCGCATCCAGCGCCGAGCGTCCCGGAGGAAACAGTGCTCCCTAGCAGGCAGGACAATAGCAAGCGAGGTCGGATTCCATGCCCTCCGCACAGCCAAAGCCGTCGCAAGCTTGCATGCATTCGCAGTCGTTTAGCTCACACCCGCTGACTGGCGCAGCACAAAGAAAGCTGAAATTGAAGCTCTGCATGTGGACGCAGGCATCGCCTTCGGGGCAATCGTTGCAGCTGGCGACACGAATGCACTGCCTGGCGTCGAAGCAGCGCCCCGTGTAGCAGTCGTCGACGACCTCCGGCAGCTCGCCGGGCGGACAACTCGGGGGATCAGCTCGACACGTCGCTTCGCTAATGTTGCAGCTCACGTCGAGCCTGCAGCGACCTGCGTGACAGACTGCGCTCGGCACCGTTTGCCCCATCTCCGAGCAGCGGCTGACCTCGCAGTCGATGGCGCACTCGTCGACCTGCGACTCGCTGGATACGGCGCCGCAACGACAACAGTCGTCGACCACCACGCAGTCCGAGTTTTGTTGGCAGGGAATGATCTCTTCGGCTGGAGCGCCCGCGGCTCCGCCGCTCGCCGTGGCTCCGCCGGTCGAGTCGTCGCCCCCAAAGCCCCCTGCACCCGCTGCTCCGGTCGAGGTGCCGCCGCTCGCCTGAGTGCCACCCGCCGATGAGGTGGAGGTGTCGTCCGACGACCCGGCAGTCGTCGTCGTGGACGTGGTGCCACTGGTCTGTGCCGTGGCTGTTGGTTTGCCATTCTCAGTGGTGTTGCCGCAGGCCAGCAGCACCAGTGCGAATAGCCAATGATACGACCCGTT
>CBFGRJ010000415.1:0-6640 GCA_965651135.1 uncultured Myxococcales bacterium | reverse complement strand
GATCGAGCCAAGCATCGAGCCCGTCGAGCAGCCGCACGTGCGGAGCGAACAGCTCCCGATAGCGAGCCTCCTTTTCCTCGGCAAGCCGCTCGATTTCCGCCGCCGGCAACGGCCGGCCCGCCACCAACGGAAAGAGCTCCTCGTTCTTGCGCCCAGAAAACTCACGCTGAATGTACTCCCCACTGAGCTCACGCCCGAACCTTTTGCCCATCTCGATCCAAGCATCGATGTGATACTTCATGTTGTCGACCATGGTTCCGTCCAGGTCGAAGAGAACAGCGCGCACGATATTTGCCATAGGGCCGAGCGAGGTTAGCACTGATTCCACGCTTCACGCGTGGAACGGGTCCCGATGCTCCCCCGTCATTCATTCCTCGATCAAACAAAACCCGTGGCCAAACGGATCACTGCAGTACGCGATCGCACCCCATTCCCCCTCGTCACCGCCTTCGTGCTCCGCACCGGCAGCCACCACGCGTTCCAAAGCAGCAGCCAAATCGGGTACGACGAAGTCCAGATGCACCGGCGTCCAATGGCGCGCATACGACCGGCTCGTCGAAGCCGTGCCACGACTCCCATCGGGCTTCTCGAGCAGGTACACATCGAGATTCAGCGACTGAAGCACGGCCATACCCTCGGTGGCCTCGCGCTTGACCTCGAAACCAAGTCCGTCCGTATAGAAGCGAACGGCGCTCGCCAAATCAGGAACATCGATACTGACAGTCGTGCGATACATCGCTCCTCCGCGCCAGAACGAATATACCAGGCTTCAGCAGAAAAGATCCCGTGCCGGCGCGCGCATATCCCCGACTCGGGAAAGGGGGTATCGATGCGTGAAGGTGGATCAGTAGTACTGATTTAGGGGCGAATACGCATGCCCCCGACGCGCACATGCCGCTGCCGCACTGCAACGCTCCTCGTGCTGACCAAGCGCGAGGCGTCCGCTCGAGGCGGCGGAACCGCGCTGGCGCCAGTTCGCAAACAACGAGCCGGGTCGCGCACGACCTGCAGCGAATGAAACGGCGCCCGAACGCGATCCCCTGGGAAGGGGGGTATCGAGGCGCGAGGGTGGATCAGTAGTACTGATTTAGGGGCGAGGCGTACCCCGCGACGCGCACGCTCCGAGCGGACGAACACCCAATCGGTTCCGGTTGCGCTCAGTGAGCTGATGTCGGTAGATCGTTGATGTGGATCTCGGCGACGTGGATTGGCCCGTTCGATTGGCGGCTTTTTCGTCGCTTGCCCAACTCGTCCGTTTGCACGGTGACGTGCTTCCGTGGGCGGTGATCGACCGTGGATTCACACATGCGGGCCAAACCTTTCGCTTTGCCAATCAGAGTAAGGGGATCTTTCGTCCCCGGGGGATGCACGATGCTGCACTGTCGGTGAAGACCACTGTTCCCCGGTCGGGCAAGCCCAAGTACGAGGATATCGCGACCGATGACGCGTTCGTTTACGCTTTCCAGCGCAGAGGACCGGAGTACCACGACAACCGACTGCTACTCCGAGCGATCGAACTGCGCACGCCGTTGATCTACTTATACGGCGTCGAGCCCGGTTTCTATCGTCCCCTCTGGCCGACGTACGCAGTCCTCGCTCCCGCGGGCGATCAAGTGTTGCTACACGTGGCACCCGCGGACCACATTTTGCCTCCAGGGCAACATCTCTCAGACCCACTGATGCAGAGTGTTGCGAGACGTTACGCAACAGTCGAAGCGAAGAAACGTCTCCATCAGGCAATGTTTCGTGGTGCTGTCCTTCGCGCGTACGATGAACGCTGCTCGATATGTCGCCTCCCGAGACGCGAGCTGTTGGATGCGGCGCACATCTTGCCCGATCAGGATGCGCGTAGTGAACCGATTGTTTCGAACGGCCTTGCTCTTTGCAAGCTTCATCATGGTGCCTATGACGCGCATCTCATCGGGATTCGTCCGGACCACACCATTGAGGTGTCGCCACGGCTGATGGCAGAGCGAGACGGCCCCACGCTCGAGCACGGTTTGAAGGGCTTTGCCCATCAAAGGATTCGCCTGCCACGTAGACGAGAACAGCACCCGAACCCCGAGCACCTCGAGTACCGGTACGACCTGTTCCGCCGTGCCCTCTAGGAGAGTTGGGAGTGCGTCCACCTCGGTGGCGCAGAAAAGCCAACCAAAATCGCTGAGACCCGGGGTAATGGCTTTGCAAGTATGAAAAGCGCCGAACCCTCGTGGGATGACCTTCGCATCTTGCTGGCGGTCCATCGATATAGGAGCTTTCTCGCAGCGGGAAAGGCCCTTGGGGTGGCTGCCTCGACGGTCGCGCGCCGCGTGGAGGCGATCGAACGCAGCCTGGGTCGTGTTCTGGTGCACCGCAGCAACGATGGCACGCGGATCGATCCTGACGCGCTGCGATTGGTGGCGCTGGCGGAGGAGCTCGAGCTCGGCCTGGCATCGCTCGTGCGCGACGGGCGCGAGGCGGAGGTCTCCGGTACGGTCCGCCTGTCGCTGAGCGAAGGGTTCATTCGGCCACTCGTGCCTCTGCTCGCTCGCTTGCATACCAAGCACCCGGCGCTCAGCATCGAGCTCATCGCCGAATCGCGCATCGCGGATCTCGCGCGGGGAGAAGCCGACATCGGTATTCGCATCGTGCACTCCGCGTCGGCCCCTATCGTCTCCAAGCTGCTCGGCAGGGCCACCACCGGGCTTTTCGCCTCGCGCGAATACATCGAGCGCCGGCTACCGAGCGCTAAGCTCTCGCGCGAGGTTGCCGGCTTGCACGACTGGGTGGGTCTCGATGCGTCACTCGCGCGCCTGCCTCAAGAGCAATGGCTGCGACAGTATGGCGCGAATCGCTTCACGTTCCGTTCGAACTCGGCCATCGCCATCGAACAGGCGGTGGCAGCGGGCATGGGCATCGGATTGCTAGGCGTGGTACAGGCGACATCGATAAACGGCCTGGTGCGCATCGATACGGCGCAAGCGCCTCCACCGGTCGAGGTGTTCTTGGCATTTCGCCGCGATGCGCGGAAGACCCCACGCATCCGCGTGGTCGCGAAAGAGATCGAAGCGGAGGCCCGCCGACAGATCCGCTAGCCCAGCTCGGCGAATGCATTGTGATGCAAAACGGATATGCAGATTTGCAAAGCGGTAGGACTGTGTCACGCGGGCGACCTCATTTGCCAGCAATGTCCGCAACTTGCGTATTGACGGCGTCCTCGTTCGAAGGTCGTCCAACGCGCGTTGCGCACGAACGAGGGGCTGGCACGGGATGAGCGCAACTGATACCAAAGAGCTCAGTTGTCCATTGGAGTTCATGGCTGCATATGCTCGGAAGCTCGTTCACAGTCATCGTCGCTGACCGAATCTGGTGCCTGGAACGCCCCGTATGGTTCAGCGGTTTTCGTCTACGCACCTGCACCACGGTTCTACGACTGGATGATGGCAACCTGCTCGTCCATGTTCCGGCTCCTCCCACCGATGCTTTGGTGGCGCAGCTACGAGCCCTGGGCTCGGTGCGCTGGCTGGTCGTGCCCAACTGCTGGCATCACCTCGGAACGCCCGCAGCCGCAGAGCGCTTTCCCGAAGCGCAGGTCGTGGGCCCCGCATCGGCACTCGACAGGAACAAGGCCCTGAAACTCGACCTCGACATCCACGCAACGCAGTTCAGTGAGCAACTTCCCGAGCTCGAGCTCTTGCCGCTCGAGGGAGTGCCGTTTTGGGACGAGACGGTGCTCTACCACAAGCCTACGAAAACACTGCTGGGCGCCGACATCGTCTGCTCGGCGCACCCTGAAGACCACTGGACTTGGCGCTGGGGAGCACGCCTGACTGGATGTTACGAGCACGTGCGCGTCCCGCCCGACGCGCGAAAGCGCATCGTGGACAAGGCCGCGGCCACCCGTTCCCTGCACACCATGCTGGAGCGCCCCGCCGAACGCCTGATCATCGGACACGGCGAGATCATCGAAAACCATTGCCGCGATCACCTCGCTCGAGCCTGGCGACTCGAGGGCTTGGAGGTTTGAGTGATGGTCTAGGGCTCGAGCTCGATTCATGCCCTACTGCCCAAGCTCTTGAGCGAGCCCGATGAAGATCCCTTCGGGGCCCCGAATGTAGCAGAGCCGATAAGCATCTTCGTACTGAGCCACTTCGCCCACCAGCTCCGCGCCGCGCTTACGGAGCCGCGCGAGCGTGTCGTCGATGTCCTCCACCGTGAACATGACACGCAGGTAGCCAAGGGCATTCACCGGCGCGCGGCGGTGGTCGGCAACCACCGGCGGTGCCAGGAATCGTGAGATTTCGAGCCGGCTGTGCCCGTCGGGCGTCCGCATCATGGCCGTCTCGACCCGCATGTCGCGCAACCCAGTCACGCGATCTGCCCAGGCTCCCGAAACCGGAACGCGCCCCTCGAGCTGGAGACCAAGCTCAGTGAAGAAGTCAATGACACCGTCAAGGTCTTCCACCACGATGCCGACGTTATCCATACGCTTGATGGTCATGATGTCTCCTTTGCCTCCTGATCGAGTTTGCCTCCTGCGCCGACTCTAGGGCAAGGGTACCGATGGCCGCGTTTGCGGCAATCACGGGCAAGCAGACCAGCTATCAATCGAGTCCACGATAGCCTCTGTCATCGCACTCACGTCATCCCCGTCGAGAGGTATCGGAAGCACTGGCCCCATGGTGTCACCATACTCGCCCATCGGCCACGAATTCGGATCGATATCCGAGAGCAGCTCCGCCGTTGGACCAGGCAACGAAGAGCAGAACTGTGTATCCTGAGGTGGCGATACCGGTTGACCCAACCCAGCGTTGGCAAATGCGGTAAGCCAGTCCTGATTGATCCCCGGGTCAGGCAAAGCTGCCAACAACACATCGATGCCTGCCTGGTGTGTGTCTTGGATGACTCGCACGGTCGCATCCGCTCGGCACTCGCTCTGGCCGTTGTCGCAGAAGTTGGGGTTACCATCAGTGACTAGGAGTATGGCGACCTGGCCGGTAATCGAGTCAGCAAGGAGCGACTCGCGGACCGTATGGATCGCTGCAGGCGTCGGGGTCTGGACGGCCGCGTTTGGACGCATGATGGCCGTGTAGAATTCGGAAATCTGCTGATAGTTATCAAGCGCAATTGGGCCGCTGTCGTGCAACTCGAGAGGGCAAGTCGCTCCCGCGCCTCCAAATGTTGCCAGGCCCAAGCGGACCTCGGACTGAAGTTGATGCACCGCTCCTAGCACTGCATCGCGCAGGGCGTCCCAGTACATGTTGTCCCACATGCTCGAAGACGCATCGACGAGGATCATGACCGTTGGGGGGTCGGAACATTGAGATGTTCCGCCGCCGCTTCCTCCCTCGCCCGCGCTACCAGGGAAGCTGCCACTGCCGTCACCTCCTCCGCTGCTACTTCCAACGTTCGTGGTTCCGCCGTCCCCGGTGGAAGTCGTTCCGCCTCCATCGCCCCCGCCAACTCCGCCCGTGCCGAGTTCCTCTGGACTTCCCGCAGCACCGCTGGACCCTGTGCTTGTGCTGTCACTCGTTGACCCCTCGCCACCAGACGCTGCCGCTGCGTCGCAGTCACAGGCACCGAACGCAGAGCCGTCGTCGTTGCACACCTGGTATCCCCTACAATCCCCCTTACCAGCACAGCTTTGCGACGCCCCAGGCACACAAGCCCGGTCCTCGCCGCTCGAATCCCCAGAACAACCATAGGCAAGCGCAAATCCACCAACGAGAACCCCGACGCCCAACACACGCATGATCGGTGCACCGTATCTGCCGAGTCGTCCCCCGTAAAGGCTCAGTTAGCCATCGCTGGCTTTGCGTCGGAAATGCAGCTCCTGCACGCCGGACTTGAACCGGCGCGTCGACAGGAGCTCGAGATGCCGCGCATTCGACAAACCATGAAACAAAGTCGGCCCGTGACCACTGATGACGGGATGCACGACGATGCGGTACTCGTCGATGAGCCCCAACTCCTCGAGCGCGGTCGAGAGCTTGGGCGCCCCAACCAGAATACCTCGCTCCGTCTTGGCTTTCAGCGCCGTGATCGCTTCGCGAAGGTCGCCCTCGACCCTGATCGTGTTCTGCCACGGAAAATCGCTGCGTGACTTCGACACGACGTACTTTGTCTTGGCTTCGAGCTTCTGTGCCCACTCGCGCATCGCACGCGGCGCTGATTCGTCACGCGCCACCGCGGGCCAGGCTCCCTCCATCAGCTCGTACGTGTTGCGTCCGAAGAGCATCGCCCCACCCTGATCCATGAGCTCGGTCCAGTAGTCGTGCAGCTCGTCGTCCACGATGCCCTGGGTGTGATCGACGCACCCATCCAAAGTCACGTTGAGACCAAAAGTGAGCAGACCCATGGCGTCGACTTTTACAAGCAGCGCGCTCAGCCTGCAATAGACCATGCCCGGTGGTCCAGAATGGCGGCACGGGCGCACGGTCGACATGGAAGGAGCGGCGTGATGCAACGAGCGACGTTCGCGGCCGCCAGTAATCGGCCCTCGTCGGTTTGCAACCGGTGTTGAGCTCGCTGGTCCGCGTTGACTTCGAGCAGTGCGACCGGTTGCAAAATGGTGCTCGCTAACGTGTTCGGTCGAAATGGCTTGACTCTCCAGAGCCCAACGCTCATCTCCAGAGCCCAACGCTCACGCGCTTTGACATGC
>CBFGRJ010000414.1:0-6648 GCA_965651135.1 uncultured Myxococcales bacterium | reverse complement strand
CTCAGCTACGGCGTCAAGGCATTCCACGACAACGTGTTCGGCAACGACGAAGAAATCAACGTAGCAGCGGGCTATGGTGGCATGTACGACCAATTCTACGGCATGTCGTTCGTAGGCGAACAAATTGCGCACACGCCGCTTTGGGTCGAAGCTCGCGCCGGCTACGAGATAAAACCGGCTCTCTTCTTCTACGGAATTGGCAACGAGCCGGTCTCCGATCCCACGCCTGGAGTGGGGCCCTTCGAGGCGGCCGTGGCCACACGTTTCAAAGAACAACGCTGGTTGGGAAAGCTCACCGTCGGTGCCAGCATCGGTGAGTTGGGCGACCGCTCGCTGGCAGGGATCACCGCGCTGTTCAACCGTAGGAATTTCGGCAACGAAGAACGCGCGGAAAACTTCTCGGAGCCAAGCATCGAAGAGATCTACGACACGTCGCAGATCCCTGGGTTCGACACGGGCAGTCAGGTGCTCGAGCTCACGCCCACCTTCGTGTACGACTCTCGCGATAAAGAAGTCACGACCTCCAAAGGCATCTATCTGGACATGTTCGGCGGGCACACGGTGCCGGTCGACGACAGCGCCGACTTCTGGCACTACGGCGCTGCCTTTGCCACATTCATCGACCTGTATCAGCGCACGCGCGTGCTCTCGATCCGGGCCGTGCTGGAGGCCGTGCACGGCGATGACGAGGATATTCCCTTCGCCGATCTCATGAAGCTAGGCGGACCCACTAGCTTGAGGGGGTATCAGCTGGACCGTTTTCGCGGCAAGGTTTCGGCGCGCGGAACGCTGGAATACAGATACCCGGTGCACCAAATGGTCGCGGGAGAGGTGTTTCTCGACGCGGGCCGCGTTGGGCATGACTACGCGGACGTCTTCGATCGCGAAGGTCTCGAAGAATTTCACTTCGGCGGCGGCCTAGGCTTCGTATTTCACGATGAGGAGAAGATCTTCTTCAAAGCCGAAGCCGCCTATGGCGAGGAGCTGCTGTTCTTCTTGTCCACCGATCCACTGCGGACGTTCCGCAGCCGCCACGAGCGCCTGTGAATCAGCGGATCACTGCGTCCGGCGGCCGTCGCTGCCCGGCATTTGCCGAATCTCTGCCTTGGCCACCGTCCACGCCCGCTGGATGACCCATGACAGCGAACGGTCCAGCCTCTTGGCTTGCTGTCGAATCTCTTCCAGCATGTCCATCGGAAAGTACAACGACTGCTTGCACGAGTCTCGCTTCGATGTTGCCATGGGGGCAGGTTACACAAGAGCTCGGGAGCAATTCCAGCAAAAGACGGCGAAACTGCCTTGCCGGCCGTTTCGAGGCCGGCCCCGCTACGCGAGCACTCGGCAGCTCTCTAGCTGTTTCTCTAGCTAAAATGCTGCCGAAAGCGTGAAGACCCGCGGCCAGGTGGCCGTCGAGCTTGACCGAGGCGCCAACGCTGCCGCCTGATTCTCGACCTGGTCGGTCGAGCTTTTGCGGCGGAACGACCCATAGTACATCAGCGTCGGCAGCAGGTATCCGGCCGCGAAGCCCACGATGTGACCCGTGAGCACATCGGTAGCCCAATGGCGATCGGCAGCCATACGCAACGCTCCAGCCGCAATCGCGAGTGCCCACGCGCCGCCACAAGCCAGCCCGTCGGCAACCGAGCTACCGTACAACGGCAGATGCGTGTGGTGAGCGCAAATGAGACCCGCGCCCGTCGCTGCCGTCGCGGCGTGTCCGCTGTAATACGAACGCAAACGGTCGTGGCTATCGCAGGTATCGCTGTAATCGGCCTGCTCGCGGCAGCCGACCATGTAGGGGCGCTCACGGGCGAACACTCGCTTTGCGCTAGCGTTCAAGAGCTGCGTCAGGGCAAAGGCTTGCAAGCTGATGACGGAAAGCTGGTGCATCACGTCGGCGTTCTCGTCGAGCGCGCCTGCGACCAACACGCCGTCTATCAAAGTGGGCGCGGCGATGCTGGTTGCGACCAGCATGTCGCTCAACGTAGCTGCCGTGTCACGGGCTGAACCAGCGCCGAGTTTGAGCCACGCTCGCATGTCACGATCGATCCACAACGGGCGCGTCCATGCCGGCTCGGCCGCAGGTGGCACCCAAAAGGTGATAGCCAGAGCGCTGCCGAACATCGCCCCAGTCGAGGCGTACTCCGTCACACCGACGCGTCGCCAGTTGTCTTGCCACTCGAGGCGCGAGCTCGCGCGCGCCGGCCGGGCGCTCGCGATCGACAGCAAGACGGCAACCATGAAGGACAGGCTGCGACACCATGCTGAGTCGAGGTCTCGAGCGCTCACCGTGTCCCGGAGTCATAGATACAACCCGGCTTCATCAACACCAAGCTTCCCGCAAAGGTCCGGAGCGCAGGCTCAGCATGACTCGTCGGTCATGGGCGGCGGAAGGCGCCACGCGACATCTTCGCGTGAAACCGTACGCTGCCTCCTGGCACGTGATTTGCGAAAACCGGTGCGGCAGTTCCGGCCTCGTCGAAAGCCGGGGCAACCAGTGTTTCGCCGTGCCCTCGCGCTTCCCGCTCGAAGCGCTTACTTTGCTCCAACTCTTCCTTGACTCGATCGGAGCGCGAGGGCGGCGAGCACTCTTGGTCCAGCCAAGCGGGCAGTGCCCTCGCCTGCCCTCGCCCGAGCTGCGTTCCGCTGTAGAACCAGTTCAAATTGGTGGACCTTCTGGAAAAAGAGCCGGGGCCGAGCAAGACCGATGCCTCTCGTCGGATGCGGGTTCGGCACCCTTGCGGTACGCTCGGGCATGCCCTTAGACCAGGGAGGAACCCTGAGGCGTACGACGCGCAAGCGCCATCGGCCGGCCGTGATCCTTTGCGCGGGTCTGGCAGCGCTGTGCTTGACGAGCTCTGCCTTTGCACAGCCCGCCGAGCCGCCTCAGCCGCCTCCCAGCGAAGCGCCGCCTGCCAACGACACTCCGCCTGCCAACGACACTCCGCCTGCCAACGACACTCCGCCCGCCGATGACACTCCGCCGGTTGACGACACGCCGCCAGCGGGCTCTGAAGCACCACACGCGCAACCCCCTGCCGGCGACGCCACGCCCGTTGAACCAGCGCCTTCGCCTGAACCTCCTGCTGCCAGCCCTGCGCAGCCCGCACCAAGCCCCACGGAGTCGTCACCCGCTGCACCACCAACGTCCGAGCCTCCCGTTGCACCCGCTCCGTCAGTTCCGCCAGTGACGCCCAATGCGGCACCCGACACGCCCAGCAGCGTCGACGCGCCCTCGGCTCCCGTTTGGCCTCCCGCGCCGGCCGTGCCCGAAGATCGCAGCGTTTCTGCACCCGGCACGGGCGAGGCGCGCCCTCGCAAAAGCCGTTGGCGCCTCAGCCGCATGCTGCTCGACCAATCGGTGACCACCGAAACCTTGGGGGTGGGTCAGGACTACCAATCGCGAAACCCCACCTACGACTGGACGCTGCAGCTGAGGCCACGTTACTACTTCATCGACCGCGACAACTGGAGCTATAGCGTTCAGGGCACGTTCTCCCTGGCTCAAGAGCTCACCAATAGCGATGGCACCACACGTCGGCGCGAGTTGGACGCCGAGGATGCCCTGCTTTTCTTGCGCTACGATCGCATCCTGTACCGAGCAGGCGAGACAATTACCGCCTTCGGGCTGGCGCTACCGGAGGTGGAGCTACCGCTGTCGCGCGCTAGCCGCAACAACGGTAGCGTGCTCGGTCTCGGTGGAGCCATACTCCCCTCGCAACAGGTCCCGCTGGCACAAGGCGCCGAGTTCTTCCCGTCGTTCGCCATAGTCGGCCTTGCACGGTATCAGCACTTCTTCACCAGGGCCACGGTTCCCACCAGCGACGAGATCGCACAACCGCGCACGGACTTGCGCGGCCGGCCAGTTGTTTCTGATCAGCTGGGCTCGGGGGCCTTTCCAGAGCACGAGCTCCGGCTCGGGTTCACCACGGAGCTCATGATTCACGAACGCGTCGGATTGATCTCCGATTTCCAATGGCGCCCCACTTGGAACTACCCCATCGACCGCGATGCCGAGATCTGCAACTTGCTCACGGGTTGCGTCCAGGCCGACGGCGTCAACGACCCGCAAACCTTCGAAGTCATCACGGTGTTCGCTACCGAAGTCGAGACTCGGGTGACTGACGCGCTGAGCGTTTCCGTGGGTTACCTGAACACCGCCAGTCAGATCGGACCGGATGGCCAGCGGCGCAACATGTTTTACAGCCCAGGTGCGCGCTTTTACCTGACCATGACCGCATACTTGGCGGAGATTTTCGACGGCGATCACAGCGCGGCGCCGACCTCCAACCTGATCGGCTCCAATCGTCAACGCGGCCTGGTCGGTCATTCGTCTGCCTTCTAGCTGTCAGCGAGTAATCGGCTTTAAGGACCGCGGCTTTCGTGTCTAGCGAGAGCGCAATCATCACGAGCTGTGATATTGGTGAAGATTGGTGAATGGGCTGATGGCCGAGAGCAGCCGACGGCTGACGCTCCTCGATTCGACGATTCATCGACGGCTTGGGGCTAAGAACGGCTTGGCGAGAGCGCCCTGTGGCGCTACGTGGGCATAGCTCATGCTGCCCCAAGGAATGATCAATCCCAACACCGAGGTGCCCGGCAGCGCGCACCCGCCTGATTCGAGGCGCTGGCGGCTTTTGAGTACATGGCTCTTGAGTGCATGGCTAGTCGTGAGCGCTTCCGGCTGCGGCGGGGCCAAAGTGTTCGTCCACTCGCCACCAGGAGCCCATTGGGGCGCCGGCAAGACCTTCGCTGTCGCGATCGCCGACGAGGGATCCGAAAAGCGGCCCATGCTCGCGCACGTCAGAAGCGCGATCGAGCGAGAGCTATCACGAAAAGGCTACACGAAAGCTCCGCTGGAGTCGGCACAGCTCGTGGTCAGCTTTTATGTCAAGCAAAGCCCTCAGCAAGAAGTCACGATCGAGGAAACGGACTGCTACGCTCGCAATCTGGGTGAACCCCCACCCGGTACCCCTTGGGAAAATGCCAGATTGGCCTGCGAAAAACCGCGCCTCACCGAGTTCGAAGAAGGAACGTTGGTCATCGGCATCTACGACGCGGCCGACAGGCAGCTGCTCTGGCAGGGCTGGACCTCGAGGAGGATGCCCTCGCAGCAATCCGAAACGACCGCGCTGATGCAACGAGCCGCGAGCGACATTTTGACACGCCTGCCCTCTGGCTGATCGATCAGGCACCTTGGTCCGCGACCTCGCGGTGCTGACCCCGCGTCAGCACACCGCAATGAGTCCGAGAAGCGCGGCACTCCCGCTGTGCTATGCTCTCGCCGACACCGAGGTGAAGTATGCGACTCGAAGCACTACCCCAGGTTTGCGGTGCAGGTTTGCTGGCGATCGTCACGCTCGTTGCGTGCGGTGGTGGACCCGTGACCTACCGTCACGTCGACACACCGACCGCCATCGTGCACGAGTACGGCGCACCCAAAAACACCGAATACGAGCTGGAGTTCGAGCCAGCGAAGGACCAGCTGGGGATCACCATCTACGAGCACTCGGTCTGCGACAAGATTGCCGTGCAAGTCGTGAACAGGACTCGCGAGACGTTGGAAGGCGACCGCGTCATCAACGAGACTCCGCTCGGCAAAGTGCAGCTCGCTCAGCGAGTGAGCGGGCAGGTCCCTTGTGAGCAGCGCTTCGCGCGCGAAGCGCTTGTCTCGCTGAAGGTAGGGGAGGCCGTGTATCCGGTCGGAAAGACCGATGCCTACGGGCACGTCGGCGTCAATCTGGCGAAGCAGCTCGACGCCGATGTCTACGGCGCGCCCGAAGGTGAAATGATCGTGCTCGTGCGCGGTCAAGGCAGCGTGCAACAACGAGAAGTGGGGCGCGTTCCCTTGAGCGAGCTTCGGGCGCGGGAGCAGCGCGTCAACGAGCTGGTGAGCGAGCTCTCCGAGCTTTTGGCGAAAGCTCCCGAATCGATGACCGCCGAAGACCTGACCCGCTCGTATCAGCTGTACGCGCAACTGCGCTCGATCGCTTGGTACGATAGCCGCTTCCAGGGTCTCAAGCTCCGCTTCTGGGAAGTCTGGCAAACCCAGCGAAGCCTGCAGGCGACGCAAAATCTAGCGCGCAACTTGAAAGCACTCGACGAAACGAAGGAGCTATTGCGTACGGCGGGAGCCACCAGCATTCCCCTGTTTGCACAAATCGGGATCAGCAGCGGATTGGTCGACGAACGCACCGTGGAGTGGGCACGTTGGCAAATGCTCGACGGGTTTCGCAAACACCCCGCTGCTTGCGCCAACGGCTTCAGCTGGGCCGGCATGCCTGACTATTTGTCGGTAGAACAGCAGATCGCTGGGGGCTACCTGCGGTTTGCCTATGGCGATCCTTTTGCCCAAGTGCTCAACGACATGTGCCAGCGCGTACGCCCGCTGCGTTGAGTCACGACCGATGACGAGGTCGAGCTTCTTACTGGGGCTGGTGTGCTGCCTCGTCGCCGCCTCCTGCCATTCGGCACCCAAGGTGCGCAGCTCTTACGATGCGCGTGTGGACTTCACGCGCCTGCGTACGTTCTCACTGGTGCATCCGAACCACCCCGTGCCCGCTCCCGGTGGCGTCGACCCGTTCACGGTATTCCGCCTTCGGCAAATGGCTCATGCCACCTTGACCAAACACGGCTACAGGCCCGTGG
>CBFGRJ010000413.1:0-6703 GCA_965651135.1 uncultured Myxococcales bacterium | reverse complement strand
CAGGATTCGAACCTGCGACCAGTGGATTAGAAAATCTAAGCGTCGCAGGTGAACAGAGCCAGAACACGGATTCTCGCGTACTTACGGAACGTGGAGAGCCGCAGATAGACGGTCTGGGCGTAACGTCAGGGGTAATCCCGGACGTCGATCCCATCGAGGCTGCCTTGGCGATGGCTCTCGAGAAAGCGACAGCCGCATCGCGCTGGGATGTCGTCGCACAACTCGTCGGCGAGATCAAGACCCGTCGCGAAGCCCGGCTGCAGGTCGTCAGTCTCGACGACGCACGCAAGCGCAAGGGCGGCGCTGGATAGACCACCGCGGGGCGGCGGATGGGCCGTCGTCTCGCACCAAACAAGAAGACCCGGCGCAGCTGGAACCTGCCCGGGTCACGAACACTGGAGACACACCAATGAACGCACCATGCATAGCAGAAGTACGGGAACCAAGCGACCTGCGACTAGAGGCCTCGAGCGACGCGAAGACGCGAGCGGGCCTCATTACGGAGCTTGACAGCATGTCGGAGATTTGCCGGGATGCCTTGCGCGCGGTGTCCAACGCGATGGTACGGCTCAGGGAGTACCAGGGCGATATGCACGCATGCCGAAAGGGGATCGGGAACCCCGCGCCCGGGTGGAGCACGCTTGACAGCACCATGTCGGAGAGCATCGACAGCACCACTGCGGAAATCATGGACGACCTCGTTGCGGCCATGGAGAACATCAACCACGTCGAGGACGCCGCCCGCGGCGCAAGCTTGAAGCTCGAGGCGGCAAAATGAGCGGCGCCATGACCGGGGACTTCGAAGGCGTCGTGCGCGCCACGCTGGCCGCCCTTGGTGTCAACGCCAAGAACCCGACCGCCGAGGACATTCTGGAGCAGACGTCCCAGAACGCTGTTTTCGAGCTCCGCCCAATCGTCACGCGAATCGAGCGTGTAGCTGCGGCTCAACGGGCACAAGGCGCTGACTCCAGCGAACTCGACTCGATCGCGTTTGCGCTGGGGTCGTCACTGAAACGGCTCAGGCTTGCAGAGCGAATCGCGGGCGGCGAGTTTGGCGACCTGAAGCAGCAGGTGGAGTCATGAGAGGGGCGCCACCGCGCAACGTTTCGGCGGAGGTCGCGCTCCGCCTGGTCGGGATAGACCCGAAGTCGCCCAACCCCGAGCGTCAAGCCCGAGAGGCAGCGAGCAGTGACCTCGAAATGCTGGCGAAGCTACTCGAGCTAGCTGGGCAGGGTGAAACCGCGCTCGAGGCGCACCTGATGCTGCCGCTGGCGGACATGCTTCAGCGTATCAGCGATCGGCTGGCGACGGCAGATCACCTGATCGGGCTGCTCGGCAGCGCCGATGAATCCGATCACCTCGACGCAAGGGAGGCGCACTGATGCTGGTCGGAGCCGAGAGTGCAGTGTCCAGCTTTGGCGAACCGAGCTTCACTGGTACTCTGCTCGAAAGGAAAGCCCCCGCGACCGTTGGCGCGGTCCGGGGGCGAGGGCCGAGTATGGCGACCAAGAAGAAGACTAGCACGAGCAGTGACGAGCCCATCGAGTCACTGACCGCACTCAGCGAAGGATTGGAAGTCGTGCTCAAAACTCGACGCGCGCACCTGCGCTCGAGTCGCGAGTTTGCGGGTGTGGTGAAGCACGGCCCGTCTATGCTTGACGGTCCGAACTTCGAGCGAGACGCCAAGTTGCTGGTGGGCTTGATCGAGTCTGCGATCCTTGGTGCCGATCAGAAGCTGGCAGACTCGATCGGTGACATTGCCCAACGCGCGGCGCAGCATGCCTGGGTGCGGGCCGTCGAGGAAGTGCTGGCTCTTCCTCCCCATGATGGCGCAATCCGCTTGCTGATTCGCAAGCTCGATCGCGTTCATCCGGCCGCGGTAGTGGTGGTGCAACCCGACGGGACAGAGGTTCGACGGTCGCCACCCAAGGTAAGGAAAGCACTGAAACAACACGTTCCCGATGTCCTCCGGGACTATTGGGTCAAGGTCACGGACATAGAAGTTCTGCAGCAAACTGGTGAAGGACGACCGCGTCGACCACGGCGTCGGGTCGGCGAACCACCGCGAAAAAAGCGCCCAATGTCGAGCGATGCGGGCGCGAGGCGGCAGGCCATTCAGGGGCGACGGAAGGGGAAAGTGAGCATCGCGAGCATCGCGGCGGAGCTCGCGGTCCGCTGTGTCGCGTTCACCTCTTGCGAGAATGCCGACAAGTACCATGCGCCCGAGGTAGATCGGCTCAGCAAGGTGTTCGGAAGCTGCTTGAAATCCAGCGATCGGTGACGATGAGTTAATATGCGGGCGCTACCTCCGAAAGGGTTGGTGCGCAGTGTCGAAGCCTTTGACGAGTCAGGTCAACTGAGCGCACCTTGAACCTCAACAGGAGGTTTCAAGTGACTCTGACCGCCCATGAACGAATTCAGCTCGCCGCAGAGGCCTGCCGAAGTCTGTCCACCGTAAACCGTCGCTGCCGTGGGCAGCGAGTGAACAATCAGTCCGAGGCTGCGCTGAAGCAGGCGGCGCAACGTCTCGACATGGAACTGCCCGAACTCCCGCCAATTGAGCAGCAGGAGGCCGCGTAAACCCGTGAGGCAGAAACGGCAACGCCCCACCGGGCCTGGTGGGGCGAAGCAAACGAACGAAGGAACAGACGTGAATATACCAGCCAAACGACGAAAGGCAAGCGAGGGCAGTCGCCCCGCCACTCGGGCGGATCTGCCGCCCGAAGCGCCGGACAACACGCCGCCTGATTTCGAGACGTGGGAGGCGGTGATCCCATGATCGAGCCCAGCGTAAACTTACTCCGTGAGTGCCGCGCCGAGGCCTTCGTGGACGCGACTGTCGAGCAACTTGATCGTCTCGTGTCGAGCGTCGGACGGACCGCGCCGAGTGCAGTCGACGATCGAACGTTGGCCAACCTTGTGACGCGTCACCGACTCGTGAGAGCGAAGCTCGAGCGGCATCGGGCGCTCAGCTCCGGAGCACTGTGAACATTGGCCAAGACTCAACGAGAGGCGAATAGAACCGTGCTGAAATCGACTCTGACAGCTCGCGAGAAGCTCACGTTGATCGCGTTGCTCGACCACTGGCCCGACTGTCGACCAAGTCTGGTGAGGCTGGCCGCATACACGAGTACATCGAGGCGCCGGGTTATCGACCAACTTCAAGCCTTGGCACATCGTGGCATCATCTCTATCGAGCGGCGACCAAACACGAGCAATCGCTATCACCTTCAGCCGGGTTGGGAGAACCACGTGCCCGAGGGTGTGACTTTGGCAACCGACGCTCCGAGTAGTGACGTAGCGTCACCACCAGAGCCGCCCGAGGTGGTGACGCAGTGTCACCTACCTAGTGACGCAGCGTCACCCCCCCAGGGACGTAGCGTCACCCCCCTAGTGACGCAGTGTCACCTACCTAGTGACACTGCGTCACCCAAAGATCTCAAGAGAAGATCTCAAAGAAGTAAGCAAGTGAAGGTATTGCGCTCCGCGCGCAACGAACCCGCCAGCTCTTCCCCCGACTCCAAGCAGCTCTGGGAGGTCTACTTCCAAGCGTACGAGCGTGTTCGGGGACAGAAGCCGGTTTTCGACAAGAGCGAGGCCAGCCGCGCCGGAAAAGCGTTCAATGACTTGCTGAGCAAGGCCCAGGGGCTCGACCCAGCGAAGCGGGTCATCACCAACGCGTTCAGCGACGAGTGGACTGCCGCGAACCGATGTCAGCCTTGGGAGATCTTGGCCGACGTCAACAAGCACGCGGGTAACAAGCCGCGGCCGCGCAAGGCCCACCAGGAGCCGCGCCAACCCAACCACCCAGGCGCTCGAATGCTGCAACCGAGGGAGGCCTGATGCCGACGATGCACGATGCGATTCGTGTGGCCTTGCAACTCAGCACGGACACCAGCGGCCTCGATGCTTTTGCAGTCGGGTTCGAAGACGAAGCGGCGTTCAGGTTCCCCGACTGGGTACAGGCTGAGCTGCAGGCGGCAGGTGAAACCGACTGCTCCGAAGCCGCGGTGCGGTACCGGGCGCTGCTTGCGACAGCAAAGCAAATTCCGAACTGGACGGCCCAAGCATCGTCGAGGGTGTTACTTGACGCCATCGGCGACGGTCGTCTCATCCGTGGAGCGGAGTCGGCGCTCGAGCACCGCTCGAACCTCGTGCTGATGGGACCGACCGGCATCGGCAAGACCGCGGCCCTCGGCTGGGTGACGCGGCAGCTCGGGTTTCAGTGGCTCGGCGGGGGTTACCTCAGGCGCCTACGCAAGATCGTCGAGCGCCTCCCAAGCGATCGGTCGCGCGAACTCGAGTACGAAGTGAGCCGACTCACTCGCCTTGAGGCCACGGCATCAGACATCGTGTGGGCTACGGCGTACGAGATCACCGAATGCGCCAAGTGGCACAAGCTCGGCGAGGGCGAGCCGCCCTTGCATCAGGCTCTGCGCACCAAGCCCTACGCGTTCATCGACGACATCGGCAACGAGTCCCGCGGAACCGAAGCACTGTTCTCGATCTTGGACACCCGATACGAGAGCGGACTGACCACCTTCGCTAGTACCGGCCTCACGTCGGATGACCTCGCGGATCGCTACGGATTGGCGCTCGTGAGGCGGCTTCAGGAGGTTCGCGGCAAGCCCGCCACCGTGGTCGACCTATTCCGTCAGGCGAAAGTGAGGGCCGTCAAGTGAGCAGCAACACGTCCAAGCCGGCCGTGGTCGCTCCGATGTTCGTTGGCCGCGACAATGCCGAGGCAGTCGTTGGGCGCAGCTGGCGATGGTGCCAGGACGCCGCCAGGGCGTTGGGGGTTCCGTTGATAATTCACGGTCGAACGTCACTCGTGGACGCCGAGAAGCTCAAGGCCGCGTTGCTCGCATCGAGCAAACTCGACCGACCCCAAGCCAACGACGCGGAAGTCGACGTTGACGTTGATGACGCTGAGACGCCACTGCCCGCGACGGCTGACGACGTACTCGCCGCGCTCGGCAAGCGGAGGCGCTCTGCATGACGTCGCATCCGTACCGCGCCGCAACGTGCGAATGCGGCTCGCCCGCGTTGTTCAGCCACGGCGGCCGCCAGTGGTGCCGCCCTTGCGGGCGAGGCCTGCTCGCGGAGCTGGCGCAACATCGTCAACCGCGACCCGCAGGAGGTGGCAGCACGCGGCAGGAACGCCTGAAGCTGCTTGCCGACCTGGGAAACGGGACGGCAGCCGAGGTGCTGGAGGCGCTGGACGAACGCCGCCGCCACACGAACGGAGGTGAGCAGCCATGACCAGTGGACTAGCGATCCCATGTGACGTGCGGGTTTTCCCGTCAGTTAGCGCCAGTCGAGGCCGCATTCCCCCCAGCGTGACCCCCGCCAAGAATGGCGGAGCTTGTCACCCGTTAGCAGAGCCCGCTGCCAAAGAGGGCCCAAATCCCTGCCAGTTGGCAGCGTTTGGCAGGCCGCTGGCGGGGAATGGCGCTCCTTGTCACCTAAAAAAACCAAGGCCCTGCCAATCGGCGACGAGGCCACAGCAACCCACCGAAACAACCAACCCGAGGGACGAACCAACGTGACTGATACCAAAGACCTTTTCGCCGCCCGCGAGAGCGCGGCATCCTGCGCCGAGCTTCACGCACAGCTTGTCGCCGCCTATGACAAGGCGCACGCCGAGTATCTCGCTGTAGACCAGGCGGATAAGCCACTGAAGGCCCGCCTCTGGCGCGCACGCAAAGATGCCTGCGATCGGGTTGAGCAATCCGAAGTCGACGCGGAAGCCGCCAAGCAACGCGTCGCTGCCCTCGAGCATCAGATCGAGCAGGAGCGACGCCAAGGCTGTCGCGACAGCCTTTCCAGCCTCGACCAGCGCACGTCGCGTGCCGCGATTGCTGAGCGCTTGACCCCGTTGGCCTGCGAGATCGCAGGCATCTACGAGCGTCTCGGCGAACTTCGCGACCAAATGCAGGCCGAGTGGGACTCGATGTTTGCCGACCACTGCGAGGCCAACCGCATCCGCGCAGAGTTGCACCGTCTCGAAATGTCCGAGCTGACCGAGGAAGAGAGAGCCGAGATCAATGCATCCGCATTCGTGCCGATCTTGCCAGCCTTCGAGGGCGGCCATTCTGCTCTCGATCGTTTCGTCCAAGCATGCCGCGCGGCCATCGCCGACCGTGGCATCAATCCAGATAACCGCGCCAGGTTAATCCCTGGCGCATGACCACCCACACGCGAAAGGTTTCAACCCAATGTCTGTAATCAAATTGCCGCCAACCCCCGCCCGCCGCCCTGGCGCCCTCACCACCTGGGACGCCCCGTCGGCTGACCCCTACATTTCGAGACTGAATGCGCAGCGATCGCGCGACGAGAAGCGCAACGAGGTGCTAGCAGCGATCACCGACGAGCGCCCGAGCAGACTCGGAGACGGAGACGCCACACCCAGCGCGTTCACGCCCGACGAAGTGGAAGCCCTCAAGGGCCTAGCCGCCGTCGCCCCCACTTTGATGCGGGCGGCGAACGCGAAACCCGACAAGGAAGATTCGCCAACCCAGACCGCATCCACCGATGCTCGCCCCCGCATGTCGCTGAACGATCGTTTTCACCAGCGTGCGGCAGCCGCGTGCGCAGGCAAGCAAACGTCCACCGACGGTCGGCGACGCCGAATCGGCGAGGGCGCGTACACGGCGTTCCGCGGCAACGCCGCATGAACTCCAGACACTCACCGCGAGGCCTT
>CBFGRJ010000412.1:0-6712 GCA_965651135.1 uncultured Myxococcales bacterium | reverse complement strand
CCGTCGAGGCCTACGTAGAGGGTGCGGAGTTTGTAGGCGTTGAAGGTGGTCGAGAGGTAGGTGCCCTGCTCGTCGTATTTTTCGCTGATGAGGGGGAGGCCTTTGAGGGCCTCTCGGGGGTTGTCGCGCCAACGCTCGCTGAGAGCGCAGTCGTCGACGCTGTTGTCGGTTTCGTCGGCGCATTCGCCGAGGAGGAAGGTGCTTTCGCTGATGTCGGTGGGGCTGTTTTGATCGCCGATGCGGCGGGCGCGGGCGCGTTCGAAGCCGCGGAATTCGCGTTGGCGGCCTTCGTACAGCGGATCTCTGTAGTCGTATTCGGTGATGTATTTCGCGGGGGGGCGGCCGGCTACGGTGAGGTTGTCGCTTTCGGTGACGCGTTTGACCACGTGCACCAGGGTGGGCATTTTCTGGCACCAGCCGGTGCTCCAGGGGTCGACGCCAGCGGCTTGGTAGTCGATGGGACCGGGGTCTTTGGCTTGGGTGCGCAGGGCGGTGCTGCATTCGCCGTTTTGTTCGGCGGCGAGCATTTCGTGGGCGCTGGTGGAGTACTCGAGCTCGGTGGTTTTGCCGAGGCCGTTGTCGACATGGGTGAGCACCCAGGGGCGCTTGCCGCCGGCAAGGTCGATGTAGCGATAGTTTTCGGCGCTCCCCCAGACGATGTCGCGCGTGCCCGAGCCGTTGATGTCGACCAGGCGCACGCGATTGGCGTAGGAGGGGCTCGCGGGGGTGTTGTCGATGATGTGTCGCTCGGTCCAGCCCTGGCCGTCGACGTTGAGGTAGAGGTCGACTTCGTCGAAGCGCACTTGGACCAGGTCGGTCAGGCCGTCGCCATTCACGTCGTCTAGGCGCAGGGTGGTGCCTTGAATATCCGAGTAGTGAGGGCTCGGGGTCATCTTGATGTAGCGGTCCTCTCCGAAGCCGCCTGCGGGGCAGTCGTCACGCCTGCCCGTGCCCCAAAAGCCATTGCCGCGGCCGGGCCAATAGCGAATATCGCCGCGCCGCACGCGCACGATATCGACGATGCCGTCGCCATTCATGTCGCCGAGCTGTGTGTCACTGTCCGAAAAGCGCAGTGGCGTACCGGCCCATGGCACGCACGTGGCGATGGGATTATTGTCGATCACGCTCGTGGTCGCGCTCGTGAGCTCCGCCGAGCCGAATTGGCCGTGGCCGCCAGGGTAGCGACCGAGCGACAGAAAGGTCTGAAATTGGGTGCCGGTGCTCACCACCACGTCGACCAAACCGTCGAAGTTCACGTCGACCACCTGGGTATCGAGTGTGTCGTTGCCGAAGTCGATCTTCGGGTCCTGTCCGCTCGCCGTATCGACCACGCTCCCCTGCCAAAGCCAGCTGTTCTGGTTGCGCTCGGGCGCGTATAATGAATAGGTCTTCACGCGCGGCATGTGGAGCAGATTGATGTGCCCATCGCCGTCCACATCCAGCGGCACCACATTCAAGTTCGTCAGGCGAATCGTGTTGGCGTTGGCGCCCAGCACGCCTGCGATGCCCAGGGCTGTCGGTCCGCCGAAAGAGTCGAGCTTGCCCCCGGCGCCATTCTGAAAGAAGGCATGGCCGTCGTTGTAGAGCCCCGGCGCGGTCACCAGCACGTCCGCCAAACTGTCCGAGTTGATGTCGAAAAAGTCGGTCAGCGCCTCATCGATGGAGTGATCCGGCGCGCTATCGATCTGAATCAGCGCTTCGTTCACCGCCTCGTAGCCCGGCAGTGTGGCGTTACCCTCGACGCGCTCGTAGCCAAACGTCATCGGCGGCAAGCGCTCGCAATTCTCGCTCGGCAGCGTGCCGTCCGCGCCTTCCGCGGGCGCTTGCGCCTCGCTCGACGCGCAGCGTCCCTCCACCTGCACACTCGTGAGCAGCGACACATGCGAGTCCGCATCGTAGGTCAGGTGATAGCGCCGCACCTGGCGCCGAGGCGAGGCGGCATCCAGAAACGTCTTGCTCGTGACATCCACCCCACGCACGCGCAGCCGCTGCCGCATCAACCAACCGGAGCGATAGCTCTCTGTCAGATCGGTGCGCGCCTCCCACCGCACCCGCGTGTGGTGCGCATACGTCGCGAGGTCGGTCGTGGTCGGATTATCCTTCGGCGTCGTGTCGAAAATGTCCGACAGGTACGCCATCCCCCCATCCTGAAAGTACTTGTACACCACCACATTGACCGGCGCCGGATTGGAGAGCGCCGCCGCCGGATGCGCCTCGCCGTGCGTGTCGTACTGCCGCACCAGGTGCCAGCGGTAGATCTCGCCAGCGTCGTCCGGATTCACCTCGAGCGCTGTCTCGTCTTGGCTCCCATCGAGCGGCACCCCGAGCTCCATGGTCACCCCGCTCTTGTCCTGCACCCGCCAGGTCCGATGATCGGGCGACCAGAAAAACCGCAAGAAAGACCCCTCGACCCGAGGCCGAAAGTATTGATGCCCCTCGGCCCAGGTGGGCATGAGCTCCGCATCGAGCGCCCCATCACACACTCCACCCGCACCCACCGTGCAAATCGGCACCAGCTCCTGCCCGCCATTGAACACGAAGCGGTCCTGATTCGGGTGCCACTCGGCTTCATCCCGATAACTCGGAATGCCGCGATCCGTTTGCCGCGCAATGAACGGCACCCCGAGGCTCCACCCTACCCCCGCCTCGAGAAACCCACCCGACGACGAATAGCTGAGCCCCAGCGAAGGCTGCGCCGCCCCTCGCGCCGCTGGCAGCGCGAAGGGAACGGAGAAGGTTGCGATGCCGGTCGAGAGCTGCGCCGAAAAGCTCTCCTCCATTCCCTGAATCGTCCCGCTTCCCTTCGGCACACTGATGGCCTTGCTGGTCACGCCGCTCTTGTCCGCGCCCGTGGGCAAGTCCGTCGTAGTGACGGGGCCGGATGCAGCTAGCGGGCTATGCGCGGCGATGCCGGTCGCGGAGTCGTCCGGCGCCGAGGCGGGGAGCTTGTTATCGTGGTCGAGGACGACGGGGTGGTCGAGGACGACGGGGTGGTCGAGGTCGGCGCTGAGCTCACCTGGCTTTTCGCCGGGAGTGTGCAGCGTCGGATCGCGCTGGGAGGTTCCCTCAGCGGGCGGGTCCGCCTGCAGGTTATCGGCGAGCTCGTAGCTATTGCTCCGGGTGGCGTTGAACTCGCTGGCGGGGATGAGCTCACCGGGCTCGCCGCGCGTCTGGGCGGCGGCGAGTGTGGGCGTGAGGAGGGAGGCGGTGAAGGTCACGAGGGTGAGAAGGGCAGTGACAATCTTCAACGCAGAAGTGTGTACTGTGCTCGATAGACCGCGGCTCCGAGAGCTCGCATGAATCATCTGCTCTCCCATACCGCCATTCACAGCACACATCGTCCACCTCGCCTCAGTAGGACCGCACCGAAACACATACGCAATGCCCTCGGCGCACCCGAACGACCATAAACAAGCTCTATCCGCAACCCCTCGCTCCGCAGCACTCCATGGTTGTCAGCGGCGCCACCGGCATCGCTATCGAAGCGTCGCATACTCAATGCCTTCCGGATGCTCCAAACGTCAACAAAATCACATCCTCCGTATCCCGAACCCAGAGGAGCTCCCCCTCGCTCCGCCCGAACGTCCCCGGCGGGTCGACAGCTAAAAATCCCACAGCACGCGCCTGCTTTTGGGCATGCCAGTAGCAGCTGGCATACGTTGTTGATCCATCATCCACTGCCACCAGGCCAGCGCATTCGGCAATTCCAGTCGCGTAAAGCGCGCACGATGGTGTTTCCGCCTACCGCATAGCCCACGAGCCGGGCGCTATCCTGCTTCGTCCCCGCTACGTGGCCGCCCCATGCGAAGCAATCGGTGAGCGTGCACCATGATAACCATCCCGGCCCGCACGCCAACAGCTCGCGCCAGTTCCCCGTAAGTACCCAAACTCCCAAAGCTTGCCCAATCCTTGAGTACGATCGAATCCTCTTCTAGCCGGGTCGCCGAAGAGCGTCAAGACATTCAGCCCTCCAATCCCACAACCGATGCGCGATCAGAAACGACATCGCCCAATGCGAGCAACATCGCGGCCGCAGGCGGTGCCAACACTCAATCGGTACCTTCGGTGCAGCCAGAATGCTAGTAGCCTCCAGAGACGGCCGCAGCAGTCCACCGGATTTCACAAGGGGCGGATTTGCATTGGCCATTCGCGTTCCACCTTCGGGTCTGGGGTGAACGTGCGCATGAAGTTTGATGGCGTAGTGCGTAAGTTTTCTGATGGGCGCGATCGCGCTCAGAAGGGGTCGTGGCCGGGGCATAGGCCATGATTAATCACGTCGTTGTAGCGAGCGACGAGCTCCGCGAGGTCAATGCACTGGTTCGACCACTAGTTCAACAAGGAGTTCAGAGACGGGGAGCGCGAGGTGACTTCGAGCGGTCTGTAGTCGAGCCTCGGATGCTGGCTGCACACGGCATCGCGAGCGATTTCGAGGGCAGAAAGCAGGAGGAGCAGTGACTTTCTTTCTGGCGCTAGGTTTCGGCTGTCATGTGGAGGGATGTGACTCATCGTTTCGTCTGCGCAGTTTTCTTGGGTTTCGGTGGTGCAAAGACTTCGAAGAACAGCTTTTCGTCGAGCTGGGCTGCATCGCGGTCGAAAGCGGCGACGAGCAGCTCATCGGACAGATTCATCAGGACGCGGTAGTTTTCCTGCAGGGTGCTCGGCGAGGGTGGCTTTGAGCTCGGTGGCCATGAGCGAAGGATTGCCAGCGGTGTCGAGCAGGTGGTCGAGGCAAGCGAGCAGCTCGTCGCGCGTCGCGAAGTCGAAGGGCCAAGCGGCGCCGCACGCGAATGCCGAGTGGAAGCAGGTCCGAATGTCGCAGGCGCTCTGGAAGCCGGGCGTCGCCAGCGAGCACCACGCACAAGAGTGACTGGGAATCGAATTCTTTGCTCGACAGGATTCGAAGCTCGTTGAAGACGACGCCTACCATTTCTTGGGTTTCGCCGACGATCAGTACAGGTCGAGTCAGCGACGAGCTGATATGCTCGGCCCACACGGAGCGTAGGGATTTAAAGCCAGCCCAGCGATTGTGAATGGCCATGGGCACATTGAACAGATCGGCCAGCTCGCGATAGAAGTCGAGTACGCGGACTTTGGGGATGGGTGACGACGCCCACGGTCTGTTGCCGATAGTCCAGCGGTCGGACCGCGCGGAAGTGCGGAGCTCGGCCACAATCGAGATTCGCGTTGGGTCGGTCACTGTGCACGTCGAGCCTGGAACGGATGAGCGTACGTGCGGCACTACTCAGCGCACTTCGCAACGCATGCTGACCTCTGGCACCGGGAGATTCAGCAACCTTCAACTGTCAAGATGTTGGGCAACACCGAGCAAGTATAGTCATGCTGCCCCGGCGGTCCCCAATCGACCAGCCGCAAGCCGTGCGTCATGCACGGAATTGCCCAAAACGGTGGGAAAAAACAGTAGGAGGCAGTGCACCCCTCACCGGCACCGATTGCAGCACACCACATGCTGGTTGGCACCACCGACGATGAACCGTGTGGAGGGCCAGAGTGTGTGGTACTGTTGCCGACTTGATTGATTGGCTTTGCACGCCTTTTGAGAATCGGTTGAACCATGAGTTTACTTTCTAGTTCGGGTCTCTCGCGCGCGTTCGGGGTCATGACTGCTTTGACGATGGGTTCAGCCATTGCTTGCAGCGATAACGCGGCACCGTCGCCACGTACTGAGGTCGGCTCCAATGGCACGGGAGCCAGTTTTGGCGGAAACAGTATCAACGCGGCAAATACAGCGAACACAACCGGCGTAATTGTCATGACAACCACCAACGGTGCCGGAGGCACCGCACCCCGTGATCCACGTTGCAACGCTCAGGGCAATTGCGCCTGTATCAATATCGGCATGCTCGGCCGCTCACCCACCTATGGCGCAAACCCGGGCCAGGACGGTACGGACGCGCTGGACGCGTGGTTGAACATGAATAGTAGCGCCGCGGTAACATCCCATTCGACGAAACCGACACTTACCGCCGAATTCCTGGCCAACTATGACGTTCTTCTCCTTCAAGCCATGGAGACGGCTGAGGGAGCAGGCAATCAATGGCAGTTCAGTACGGACGAGCTGCTCGCGTTCGAGAACTGGGTACGCCAAGGTGGCGGCGTGATCGCGCTCATGGGGTACGGCGCCGTACCGGCAGAGGCTATACCGTCGAACAGCTTGCTGGCATTCTCAGGTTTGCAGTATGCGGGTTTGAGCGAAGCGGGAGACACGAGTCTCCCTGGTTCCTGCCCGCACGAGTGCTGCTATTGCCTGGGGGACTCGATACCGTCCACCGGGTGGAACCCAAGTCATCCGATCTCGGCCAACATTACCGCTGTGGGTTCCGTCTACGGTCGTTCGGTGAGCGCCCCCGCCGAAGCGCAAACGGTTGCCAGCAACGGCACAACCATCCTGGGTGCGACGGTACAAGTGGATAACGGGCGCATCTTCATGTTTCACGACGAATGGGTGACCTACACCAGTCAGTGGGACGGTGCTGGGCTAATGCAAGACTGCCGCACATTCGACGCCAATCATTCTTGCTACAACATCCACCCGAGCACGAGTTACCAGGTGCCGCAATTCTGGTACAACGCTCTGCGGTGGGCGAGCGGTGATGTCGAGTGCTTCGACATCACCGTAGACGATATAATCAAGTAACCCAACATGTTGCATCTGTTGCGGGATAGGCTTGAGGGCCTGCGACTCCGTTTCAAT
>CBFGRJ010000411.1:0-6725 GCA_965651135.1 uncultured Myxococcales bacterium | reverse complement strand
GGAAGGTTCGGGCGGCTCGTTGGGTTCGGGGGGGGGCGCGCGGGGCGGCGCTGCAGGCAGCGGTGGTGGTAGCGCTACGGCGGCCGGTGGATCGCGGGGGGCGGGGGCTGGGGGAAACGCTACTGGGGGTTCGGGAGGCAGCGGAGGCGAGCCCGCAAGAGTGGGTAGCTTGCCGCTCGCCGAGGGCGAGCTCGAAAAGCTCGACGTGTTGTTCGTCGTCGACAATTCCATTTCCATGGCCGACAAGCAGGCCTTGTTTCAGACCGGGGTACCGACCCTGGTCGAGCGCCTGATCAACCCGATTTGTGTGTCGCTCTCCGAGCCCTCGGAGCGGGCGCTCGTCTCCGGGCCAAGCGACGCTTGCCCCAGCGGTTTCGAGCGCGAGTTCGAGCCGCTCACGGACGTGCATGCCGGCATCATCACCAGTTCGCTGGGTAGCCACGGCGGCGACATCTGCAGTCCCGACGGCGTGTCGGTGTGGGACGAGACCATGAATGATCGAGCGCACCTATTGCCCAGTGTACGACCCGGCCTTCAGAGCTATCAGCAGCTGGGCTTTTTGGCGTGGGATCCAGAGGCAGCCTTGGACCCACCTGGAGAGGCGAGCGTGGCGACCTTCGTGGCTGATTTCCAGGCTCAGGTGATTGCGGCAGGCGAAACGGGCTGTGGCTACGAAGCGCAGCTCGAAGCTTGGTATCGGTTCTTGGTGGACCCCACGCCCCCCCGCGACATCGTGCGCGAGGGGAGCGTTGCCATGCCAGCCACGGACGAAAATGGAAACATCATCGTGGACGAGCTCATCCTCGAGCAGCGGGCTGCCTTTTTGCGTCCAGACTCGGTGGTGGCGATCATCATGCTCACCGACGAAAACGACTGCTCCGTGGTCGACGGCGGACAGGGCTTTTTGACTGCGCAGGCGCTATCGGGAAATGAGATCTTTACCATGCCCGCTGCGACGAGCGCTTGTGATGCGGATCCCAACGATGTCTGTTGCCGATCGTGCGAATCTGGCGAAGCCGCGCCGCCCGAGGGTTGCGCGTCGCTGAGCGACGATCCGAAGTGCTCCGAGCCTGCCTCGGACGCGCTGAACCTGCGGTGTTTCAATCAGAAGCAGCGCTTCGGCATCGACTTGTTGTATCCAGTCGAGCGTTACATCGACGGGCTCACCCAGCCCATGATCTACGATACGCATCGCTGCAGCAGCAACGGCTGTGCGCTCGTCGACAATCCTCTGTTCGTCCGCGATGGCCTGTTGCGATCGAGCTCGCGGGTCATACTTGCCGGCATCGTGGGGGTTCCCTGGCAAGATCTCGCTACCCCGGACAGTCTCGAGGGTGGGCGCTTGGTCTACATGAGCCCAGAAGAACTGGAGGCAAGCGGGCGCTGGCAGGTGATCTTGGGTGACCCCGAAAATCGCGTGCCCCCCGGCGATCCGCTCATGATCGAGAGCACCGATCCGCGCACGGGCGAAAATCCGATCACCAAAGACGAGCTGGCGCCGCCCACCTCGACGGATCCCAGCGCCAACCCGATGAATGGCCACGAGTTCGTCAACATCGACGACTCCGACTTGCAATACGCGTGCATTTTCCCGCTCAGAGAGCCGCGCGATTGCAGCCTAGACCTATCTTGCGACTGCGCTCCGACAGACCTCGAAAGGAATCGACCGCTGTGCAATCCACCGGGCGGAGGCCCCGCGACTGAAACCCAATACTACGGCAAAGCCTACCCGGGGCCGCGATTGCTCCAAGTCATCAAGGGGCTTGGCTCGCGCGGCATGCCCGCCTCCATCTGCCCCAAAAATGCTACGGGCGACCCTGCGGAGCCCGACTTTGGTTATAACCCTGCCGTCGACGCGTTCGTTCGCCGCGTCAAAGCCAGCCTCAGGGCCACGTGTGTGGACGAGCTGCCGACCGACGTCACCAGCTCCGGCCAGTGTCGCGTACTGGAAGTGGGGCAGGGGAGCTGCGATTGCGAGCGCCCGGGTCGACGAACCATCCCCGAAGAGAGCCAAGCCGCCGTTGCCGAGGAGTTGGCGGCGCTATGTGCAGAGCAGGGCAGGGACTGTGCGACTGCCTGCGCGTGCGAGATCACCCCACTGACGGGAGACGCGCTCGACGCCTGCAGGACCGAATCGGAACCCTCTACCGGCGATGGGTGGTGCTACATTTCGCCGGCGCAGGGGCTTGGGTCGGCGGAGCTCGTCGAGCATTGTCCCGAAAGTCAGCGAAGCACCGTGCGCGTCATTGGGGCGGCTGCCGATCTCGTGGGAACCGAGCTTCGACTTTTGTGTGAGTGAGCCGGCGCCGGCATCCCTGGACACGTGCTTGCACGCCGCTGTATGAAGCGAGCGACCATGTCATCCATCGAGATTCAGGGCGAACCCCTACCGAACATTCCCTGGCAGGAGCGCCCCGCCGATTGCAGCGACGTCCTGTGGCGCTATTCCGAAAACCCGGTCGTGCCGGCGCGAGCCATCGCCGCTTCCACGTACATCCACAACAGCGCCGTCATCCCGTTCGAGGGCCGCTTCGCGGGTGTGTTCCGCATCGACAATCGCTCCCGTCGCATGCAACTCCACGCCGGGAGAAGTCACGACGGCTTGACTTGGCAGATTGACGAAGCGCCGATCCGATTTCGCGCCGACGACCCAGAAGTGGGGAGATTTCAGTATGGCTACGACCCGCGCCTGGTGCGCATCGAAGGGCGAATCTACGTCGTTTGGTGCAATGGCTACCACGGGCCCACGATCGGCCTTGGGTACACCGAAGACTTCGAGACCTTTCATCAGCTCGAAAACGCGCTGCTCCCATTCAACCGCAACGGAGTGCTGTTTCCCCGGCGTATCGGCGACAGCTACGTGCTCTTGAGCCGGCCGAGCGACAACGGTCACACTCCCTTCGGAGAGATCTACTTGAGCCATAGCCCCGACCTGATCCATTGGGGTAAGCACCGACACGTGATGTCGCCGATCCGCGAAGAAAACGGCTGGCAAAGCACGAAGATCGGGGCCGGGCCGGCTCCGATCGAGACCTCCGAAGGCTGGCTTTTACTCTACCACGGTGTGGTCACCACGTGTAACGGGTTCGTCTACAGCGCCGGGGCGGCTCTGCTCGATCTGGATCGGCCCTGGAAGGTGATCGCTCGCGCGGATCCTTATCTGCTCACTCCGAGCACGCCGTACGAATGCGTCGGCAATGTCCCGAACGTCGTGTTCCCTTGCGGAGCATTGATCGATGCACCGAGCGGTCGCCTGGCCTTGTATTACGGATCAGCAGACACGGTAGTCAGCGTCGCCTTTGGCAATATTCGAGAAATCGTCGATTTCGTGAAGAACAACGCCATCAAACCCCAACCCTGATGGGGTCGTGGCGGTCGGAAGCGCCTATTTCCAGCGCCAAGCCGCCAAGTGCGCCAAGGTCCGCCACCTGGCGCACGATCACGCTTTTGCCCTTTCGAGTCATCGACGCGCGGCGCTCTGAACCAATGCCACCGCAACAACAGGACCCAATGATCCGAGAGTGGGCGCGTCCAAGCGGCATGGGCAACAGCTTGGATTGGGTGAAACGGGCGTGTGCTTCGATGTGCTGCGCGCTATGGCTCGGTGCTTGTGTCAGTCACGAGCCGGTGGCCGTGCGCAATGTCGCGTTGCAACAGCTGAGGTGCGCGCCGGAGGACGTGTATACGGTCGTCAATCGTACGACCCCGAAGGTTCGCGAATGGGTCGTGGGGTGCGATTTCTATTACGCTCGCGTCCTATGCTCCGAAGCGGGTTGTCAGCGCGCCAAGCCTAGACCGGCCTGCGTCAGCGACGGCGAGTGTTTCGTCGAGGACCCGGTGACTTTGGAGTGGAACCTGCGCCGCACGGCGCTAAATGACCCTGCGCACTGAGGCCAAATCAAGTGTCGGCGACGGCCTGCCGGAGCTGCTCGGCAGCTGCCTCTGGAAGCACGCTATTGATAGCCATTCCGGTGGCGAACTCGAAGCCGGCGATCGCCGAGACGCGCGGCAAAATTTCCATGTGCCAAATGAAATCGGGTTCGTCGACGTGGCGTCGTGGCGCGCCGTTCACCGTCAGATTGTACGCGGAGTCGTCCAGCGCCACATGCAGACGATAGAGGAGGCCGTGCATGACTTCGGCCAGTCCCGGCAACGTATTCGCCTGAGCCAATCCGAATGCGGGCGAGGGGGCACGGGGAACGATCCAGGTTTCGTACGGCACGCGTGAGGCGAATGGAGCAAAAGCCACGTAATGCTCGTTCTCCAGCACGACCCGGCTGCCATCGTCGAGCTCTGCTCGCAGAAGAGCGCTGTACAGACTCTCGCCGTGGGCATGATAGTACTCTGCTGCAACGGCGTATCGGGTGCGGATCTGTCGCGGTACGACAGGGGCTGCCAAGATCTGAAAGTGAGGGTGAGGCAAGGAGGAGCCCGCACTCCGGCCATGGTTCTTGAAGATCTGCACCACCTCCAAGCTCGTGTCGGCCGAGAGCGCCCGCGCTCGCCGGTGCAGTAGGCGGACCAGCCTGAGGACTTGATCGACCGGCTGCAGTGCCAAGGGGCGCGAATGATGCCGCGACTCGACGACGACTTCGTGGGCGCCGCGGCCTCCCATGGCACGGAACAGCTCCCCATGGTTCTGGCGCTCCATCGGTGCGTCCGGAGCCAGAGCGGGGTAGCGATTCGCAAACGCCCGCACGCTCCACTGGTCGGGCGCATCGGGATCTGGCTCGATGTCCACTGCCTCGGGCGTGTTCATTTCCTGGCCGGCGCAGAAGGGGCAGTTGTCGTCGTATGCCGTCGTTGGGCGTATGCTGGGCACCGACGCAAACCCGACGGGGCGATCGGCGCGTCCCACGGGAAAGGCTACCCAATCACCCGTGGTCACATCGAAGCGCAGGATGGGAGTCACCACGCGCTGTTAGTAGCAGCATTGGCGAAAACCCGCTATTCGCAGCTTTCTATCCGCGATAACACTGCGCTTAAAGCGCTGGTCAGCCCGGCTTCGTCACGTTGGTCGATGTGGTGCAGCGTCGCTCCTCCCGGAGAGCCGGAGTAGTCGGCGCTGGCACTGCTCGCCGGGCAGCTCTCCGAAGGTGTCAGGCTTTCGTGAATGGGACCGACCGGGTTGCCCTGTCCAGCGTTGGCAACCGCTTGCCCATACCACTCATAGCTCTCGTCTTCGCTGAGCCCAGGACCGCCGAGCAAGATAGGGATCGTGGTGATGCCGGCGCTCTTTGCCTGCTGCACGGCGAAGATGACTTCGTCGGCGAAGCAGCTCGGGTTGTCGATGCCGTTGCAGCTGTCTGGAAAGCCGTAGACGACCAGCACCAAGTACTTGGCTCCGGATTGGCCCGAAAGCAGCGGCACCACGGCATCGATCGCCGCGGCCACGGGGCTATCGGACTTGGTTTCGGCTTGCACCGCGTCGAGCGCGGCGCTTTTGGCGGTCGCTAGGCGCTCGCCAATCATGGCCACATCGGAAGAAAAGGGCGTTGCTTCGAGGTTGGGGCATCCGCTGCCTTCGAGCATGTAGAAGGTGCCCACGCCCAGCGAGACCGCATCCCCAAACCCCTCGACCACACCCTCCGAGCCGGTCAGCAGTGGCTCGATGTAATCCCACCAGCTTTCACTGCCGGCGCTTTCGTCGATCGGCTGCACCATGGCCCCCGAGCGCTGCAGCAAGACGAGCGCCGAGGGCTCGCAGATCTCGGCGCCCGTCGTCGCGCTCGTGCTCGATGTCCCGCCCGCCCCCGTCGTTTCCGACGCGGTGGAGTCAGTCCCGGTGCTGCCACCCGTGGTACCGCTGCTGGTCGTGGCTCCGCCTCCGCCCATCGTCGTGGTCGAGGTGCTCGCTGCCGAATCGGTGGAGCCTGAAGTGCCGCTGGTCGCTGCATTCGTGGTTCCACTCGGCAGGCATTGGCCGCTTTGGCAGGTGAGGCCCGCGCCGCACTGATTGTCGGCGGTGCAGCCAGCATTGTCGAACACGAGCCCTTCGCCCGGCGTGCGGCAACCGCCCATGAGCCCCAGCGCGGCCAGCGCGATCGGGCCGAGCCGCTTCAAGTCAAGCAGAGGTAGCATAGACCGACGAATCTAGCAGTTCGGGCCTCCCGCACAAGCAGGCCTGGCCCTCGAGGGGCACCACGGGTCAGCGTAGAGCTTCGAATACTTCGAGCACGAGTCGGTGCTGTGCGTCGAGCTCTTCACTGAGCGCCTTTTTGCGAAGATCGATGTGCTGGAGCTGGTCTTCGAGCTCCAGCAGGCGCTGAACGATGCTCCCAAGGGCCCCGTGGTCGGCGTCGCTCAGTTGCTTTTGGTGATCGTGGAGACGCTGCTGCCGTGACTTGATCTCATTTTGCTCCTGCTCCAAGCGGGACAGGGCCTCTCGCGTCCGCTCGGCACGGGTCAATTCAGTGGCAGCCTGTTGCAACACGGTGGCTTGGGCCGCGGCGAGGCCTGGGGTGCCTGCCCAGGCCTGCAGCTCTTTGCTCGAGAGCTGACTAGGGCCGAGCTTCGTGACCAACGCTTCGGCAATCACCAGGGTACGCGCGCTCTTGCCTCGGGCGGCAGCACGGATCACGGCGCGAGCTCCACCCTGCTCACGCTGATAGTCGAGTCTATCGGCACCCGTCACGCTAGCGTTGTCTCGGACCCCCAAACCCACGTGGACTTCTCTGGGGGCGGCGGCTCTGTTGGTGATTTCGATCTCGATGGTGCGCTTGCTG